>NZ_FZMO01000540.1 GCF_900197875.1 Frankia canadensis
GCCGCGGGGGGCGGAGGCGGGGGCGGGGCGGGTTCGGACATGCGGACGTTCCCTTCGGGCAGGGCAGGACACCGTGGTCGTGGACGTGGGTGGGTGGCCGGTGAGGCTCGGAGCGCGCGGGGCCGCGACCCAAACCTGCCCAGGAGGCCGAGGAGCGGGCGTCAGCCCTGGCGGCGCGCGGACGCGCTCAGAAGACGCGAGGACAGCGGGCGGAGACGAGGATCCCGAAATCCAGGAAGAGCCGGCGGGTCAACGTCCGCCGTGGGAGCGGCACGGGCTCCAGGCGGCGGTGCGGACTGCCTGCCACGTCCCCAGCCTGCGGGGGAGACCCTTTGGCTGTCCAGCGCCGATTCGTGATCGATCCGATAACGAGACGCAATCAGTTACCGCCATGTGCGCGCGCTCGACGCGCGGCGTACCTCTGCCCGCGCCTCGCCCTGCGGCTGCTCCCGGCAGGCGACCACCAACGCTGAATTCGCTGTGGATCGCCGGTGATAGATCCGAGGATCGGGGTACAGAAAGGCCACGACAGTACCGGCTGACGTGAGACGAAGAAGAGGAGCTCCCATGACCAGGCCGACGCATTCGGTGGACGACGCCGGTACGCAGCGGATCCCTGTGCCCCAGCCGGCCGATCAGCCCTACGGCCAGCCCTACCGCGAGCCGAATCCCCCGGCGGACACGCCGCGATACGGCGCGGACCCGAACCCCGCGACCAGCCACGGCGGCTTTGTGCCCTACCCGGACAATGGCATGGCGGAAATGCAGTACGGCCGCCCGCCGCGGCCCGCCGGCCCGGGTGTGGAGCCTTCCGGTGTCCGCACCCTGTGGATTCTGGCGTTCGTGTTCTCGGCGGTGGCGCTGCTGGTGCCCTTCGTCGGGTTCGCGGCCATCGCCTGCGGCGCGGTGGCCTGGGGCAAGGGCAGCCGCCGCGGCAGGCTCGCCACGTTCGTCGCCATCGCCGCGACGATCGCCGGCTGGGTGATCGGCGCCCTGGTCTACCTGTCCTGACCACCCCCGGATCAGGACAGGCCGGGACCCCGGTGCCGCACCGCGGACTCCCCCACCCGCGGTGCGGCGCCGGGGTCCCACTCGTCACCCGATCCGGTGGGCGAGATCGTCGTTCCAGAGCCGGTCGAGATCCGCGGGACACAGCCCGTACCCGGTGAACCGCTCAACGACAACCAGGCCGATGGCCCTCCGGTCGCGCCAGCTCGCAAGGTCCAGACCGGCGAGACAGGGCGCGATGTCCGGCCCGATCTCCTCTCCGGTCGGGAAGTCCATGCCCAGTTCACCCGCGGCGAGGATCCGGCCGTCGCGGGCGAGCGACAGCCGGGCCATCGCCTTCACGTTCCAGAACATGCTGGCCGCGGGCCCGAGCCGGGAAAGTGTCGCGAGTGTCTCCGGCTGGCTGCCGGCGAACCCGTTCTCCTCGATGACGACCACAGCCCCCGCCTCCGGCACCGCGAGCGCGGCGAGCCAACCGTCCCGGTCGACCTCGTCCATCAGCGATCGCAGCGAGCGCGCCCGCGCCGGGTCCGCGCCGAAGGCGCGCACGACCTCGTCCCGGTCGGCCCCGGAGACGACGGTGACCGTCGCGCCCTCGTGCAGCACGGAACGGGGCCCGACGACGAACCGGTAGCGCGCCTCGGGCGGCAGGGCCGGCTCCGACTCGCCGCGCAGCCGATGCCCGAGCCGGTCGGTACCGCGCAGCACCCGCGCCGGCGCGGGTGGCGCGGGCCAGACCCACAGCTCGTGGGACTCATCGACGTCCGCCTCATCGCGGCGGCGGGCGAGGGCGCGCAGCCGGTAGTCGCCCGGCCAGGGCGGCCCCTGCCCCAGCAGGTGCGGCATACCGGCCGGACCGCGCAGTGAGGCGAATCCCGCGTCGGCATACCAGCTGACCTCGACGATCTCGTCCCAGTGCCGCTCCAGTTCGGCGAGCGATGACGCCGGCGGCGGCTCCGCCAGGACCCGCAGCGTCACCCGCACCTCACCCTCCGCCCTGCCGCTGCGTACCACCACCCCGCCCGGGACGGCCGCGACCAGCCCCGTCTCGGCGAACAGCGCAGGGTCGTCGAAGGGCCCAGAGTCGACGTCGGGCGTGCCAGGTGCCGGCAGCGCGCGCTCGACCAGCCCGAAGCGGTGCTCCTGAACGAGGACGCGCCCGGAGCACATGTGCGGCCAGGGGTAATCGTCGCGACGGCGGGCGAGCAGCGCCTCGGCGTTCCCTACCGGCATCGCCACGCTGCTCAGGTACAGCGCGGCGGCGCCGAGGCCCACGCCGACCACCGCCGCGGTGGAGGCTGGCGGCCGCTCGTCGCCTCGCAGCACCGCGGCAGCGGCGGCCACCCCCAGCGCGACGAACCCAGCCCCTCGCCGTCCCGCGAGCTCCTCCTCTCGCCGCGCTGTGCCTGCCGCGTCCGCCACACCGTCCGGACGCGCACCCACCGGGCCTGTGCTCGCCAGGCCGGTGCTCGCCCGACGCCGACTCGCCGAGGGAGGGCTCGCCGGATAGGGACTGACCGGCGCCGGTTCGGCGGCGGCCAGCGCCGAGCGGACGTCCGGATGCTCCGCCAGCATCGATACCAGAGCGGCAACCACATCACTGGCTCCCGGGCACAGCTGCTCGAGCAGCTGCACCGCGGGCGCCGCCTCCCCCTCGATACCGGCCCCGCCCCGGCTCATGTCCGCGCTCACCGCACGCGCGACCACCTGGCGCGCGGGCGCCGGACCCAGCACCCCCGGATGCGCCACCTCGGGCAGCGCGTCGACGGCGACCTCCAGGGCACCGAGCACCCGGTCCGTGATCGCCGGCGCCAGGGAATGCAGCATCTCCAGCACCCGGGAATCCCCCGGCAACGGCCAGGTGCGACGGACGTTGTAGATCCGCCCCGGCACGAAAGAGCTCCTCTCGGGATCCGCCCAGGGCCCCGGGGGCCCCTCGTACACCGTGCCGACCACCGACGCTCGGCTCCGGCCGGATCGACGGTCCAGGCCGTAGCCCGATCCGGCATCGGCGCCCGCGACGGAACCGGCGCTGGTCGTGGGATCCGGAGCACGCAGGCGCCCCAGTCGCGCCGCGACCGCAGCCGGTACCAGCCCCGCAAGCCCTGCCACCATCTCCCCGACCGGCCCCGCCACCGCCTCGACCAGATCGGCGGGCACCACAGCCGCCGACGCCGCGGGCTGGCCGAGGGGCCACCTCGACACCTCGGCCGGCATCGCTCCCGGGCCCCGCGCTGGCGGCGCCCCTGGGACCGGGCCCCGTCCCGAAAGACGCACCATCCTCCGCGACTGCGCCGCCCGTTCGTTGCCCGCCGGCCGATCCTCGTCCGCCATGGCACGCGACTCCCTGTCGTCGTCCGTTCCTACTCCCCGCGAGCGATCACGGTAGGCGGCGGGTCCGACAGAAATTCGCCTGGCCTCAGGGCTCTGCGCCGTCCCACTGAGCCGAACGACGGCCTCGAAGCCTTCACCAGATGCCAGGGCCCGCGACCACCCGGGACTGGTGGAGGGCTCAGGTCCTCCACCGATTCCAGGCCCTCGTCCACCGCGACGGTTCGCCGGCCTCGGCCGGTCTCGGCTCTGCTCCCGTCGGGGCATCAACGCGCAGAAAGTGTGCCGGCATACCGATCGGGTCACCAGCCGTCACGGGCTGCGCCGCCGAGGTGAGACCGGCCAGGTCGTCGGCTCCGAACCTGCGCAGCCCCGCGGACCACCACAAGCCGGCGTCCGGATCCCCCTTCAGATGGAAGGACCCGCCGGCCTGCAGGAGTGCGTACCCGCCTCCGCCGAACGGAACGAGTGCCGCGGGGCGGGTGAGCCTCGCCGTCCTCCAGTACCGGATCCCGCCGTCAGGAACCGCCACGGCGAGCACCTCGCCGTCCGGCGCGAACATGAGGTCGCAGACAGGGCCGGACGCGGTGCTGACCTCACCCATCGCGCCCGTCGTCATCGACCACGTCCACACCCTCCCCGTCCCGTCGCGATGCCCACCGGCGGCAAGCATCGACCCGTCGGGCGAGAAGGCGAGCGCGGTCACCGCCGTGCCCGCCCACCGGGCCAGATCGATCCGGGCAGGCTGTTCGGTCCAACCGTCCGACGTGTGGCGCCACAGGACGACACCCTGGCGGCCTGCCACGACGAGGCTGCCCTGCGGCGAGAAGGCCACGACCGACGGGCTGATGGTGACCTCGCGGCTCAGGACGGACCCGCCACCCGCCACCCGCCAGACCTCGACCAGAAAGTCCTTGGCACAGGCGAGCAGCCTGCCGTCGGGGGAGAAGGCAAGCGCCCGGATCGCCGACCCCACGGAGATATCCGACGATCTCGCTACCCGAGCACCATCCGGATCCGACGTATCACGGTGAGCTTCGGAGGCGTGCACGTGCAGGATGCTTACCTCTCCCCGACGGCCTCCGACCGCCAGCTGTCGGCCGTCCGGGGAAAAGGCCGCCGCTGTCACTCCGCCTGGCATCTCGGCATGCCGCACAACCCTGCCTCGGGTCCCCTCCCGGTCCCGATCCGGATTCGGCAGCCGCACCAGCTGCAGCCTCGCCAGGTGCCGGTGGTCGATGCGCACAGCGGCGTGCCGGCCGTCGTCCGACACGGCAACGATCTCGGCTTCTCGCCGGCTGCCGAGCACGGCGTTGCGGTCGGTGTCCACGAGCAGGCGCAGGAGGCGAGCCGAGCTGAGGGAAAGAAGTCGGTACTGATGCGCTCCATGATCTGGATCGACGGCCACCGCTGTCCCAACCTCACGGGCGAGGCGGACCGCGAGAGGGGCGGCACCCACCCGTTTGGCCGCCAGCGGCTCCAGCCCCTCGCTGGGAAAATCCCACGTCAGCAGCGTGCGATCAGTGTCCAGAACCGCCATCCTCGCGCCCGAGGGCGAGAACGCGCAGCCCAGTGAATATCTGTCTGAGTTCGACCTCTGGTTGCTTAGGAAGGCGGCACCGGACCCCACTCTCAGAGGTGCGGCCCGAGAAGGCTGCCACACCTCCAGGCCGCCGGGTGCCTCAAGGACGACACACGTGCCATCGGGGGACACCGCCGAAACGTTCGCCGCATCAGTGGCAGGGGCGCTGTGCCAGCTGGCTTTCTTCCTGTCCCAGTTCCACACCTCAACACTGCCGGCGAGGCCGACGATGACCATGGCACCGTCGGCGGTGAGACGAAGGTGCATCGCTTCGTCGCCTGTGAACCCCGTTTCCCACATCGACAACAGCTTTGCCGAACCGACATCCCACGAGTGGAAGACCCCGCTGTGGTCGCAGGATGCAAGCCAGGTGCCGTCGCTCGACAGGGCGAGCGCCCGGGCGTGCCGGGCCGGAAACGCCCAGGCCGCCGTCTGCTGGCCGTTGACGACCATCCACACCCTCAGGACGTGATCAGAACCAGCGGCCGCAAGCCAGCTGCCGTCGGAAGAGAAGGTCACGTCAGCGGCGCGCGTCGCGGCGGTCGCCCATTCCACCATCAGGTGGCCGGAGGCGACGTTCCACACCCGGGCCTGACCGTCGGCGCTGACCGTGGTGAGCCGCAGGTCCGCGGTGAAGGCCATCGCGGTCACCGACCAGTCCTGGCGCAGGACGCAGACCTCCTCCAGCGTCTCCGCGCGCAGAACGAGCACGGCCGGCCCCCAGGCGATGGCGATCCACTCGTCGTCGGGTGACAGGGCGAGGACGCCGTCCGGCGATGCCGCCGGGCGGATCATCGGGCGGGGATCGTCGCGCCCGGAGATGATGGCGGTCGCGAGCTCGTCGCCGGCCCGGGCATCCTCGTCGAGGACGGGGTCGATGAGTACCGCGCGGTTCCACCGGCTTGCGGCGAGCCGGGCCCCGGTGAGCACAGGCCGGACCAGCCAGCAGTCGCGCAGGTCGGCGCCGGTCAGGTCGGCGCCGGTCAGGTCGATGTCGTGCAGCCGCTGGCCGGCGAGGATGGCGCCGCTGAGGTCCGCGTGGCGCAGGTTCTCCCGTTCCCCGGACAGGTCGCGCCCCCGCAGGTCCTGGCCGGCCAGGTGAAGCGCGCCGAGCCGGAGGTCGAGGCGGCGTCCGATGGCCAGGGCGTTGTCCCTGGCCATCTGGGTAACGGTCCTGAAGCGCCGTGGGATGGGCATGTCCTCGTCGACATGCAAACTCTCTCCGTCCGCGACCATCCTTTCGTAGCTGGTGAGCGCCACACGGGCCCAGTGGACCAGGAGCGGACGCGAGGCGGAGCCGACGAGAAAGTCCACCATCAGGTCCGACAGGGGACGCCGGGCCAGAAGGCCCTCGCCGTTGTCGGGATCATCGGTGAGCTCGCGGGCGGCGGCGACGGCGACCAGGTACTCCATGAACGAGCGGTGGGCAAAGGCGAACCGGTCGTCGTCGCCGCGGACGAGCAGACTTCCCGAGCCGACGGCGAAGGCGGCCTCGGCAGGGCTGACCCGAGCGGCGCTGAGGTCGGTGAGCGCAGACTGCACCCTGGCGGTCAGCTCCTCCACCGGCAGGGCCTCCTCGCCACGCGCCCACAGGGCGACGGCGAGCGCGTCGACGGCCGTCCGCAGCTGGGCGGAGCCGAGGCTCGGCTGCGAGCCACGGGTCGGCCGGCGTCGGTCGGCCTCGAAGAGCAGCCACCGGTCGATCAGCGTCGCGTACAGGTCGGCGGAACTGATGGTTCCGTCCGCGGAGCGGGCGGCCCGCAGGTCGGACTCGGGCAGCGCCGCGATGTACGACAGCATGCGGGGATTGGCGGAGAGCCCGAGCAGGTCGCGAATGTCGTGGATGAGGCGCAGTCGGTCGTCGGCGAGGTGCCGCGCGCGCTGTCGTCTCGTGGCGTCGGCCGTGTCGGCACGACTGCTGGCCTGACCGGTGTCCCTCTCGCGCCCGCCGGTCGCGTCGGCGAGTTCGAAGAGATGAACGAGGTACTCCCGGATCTGTTCCTCGTCGAAGTCGACGAGCCGCACGAGACGGCTCGCGGCGAGCTGGTGCACCTCCTGACCGAGAGCGGTGCGCCACTGGTCGTCGGAGGCGAAGTGCTGGGTGCGGCTGGTCAGCACCACCTTCGCCCGCCCTGTCACCGCCTTGAGGATCATCCGCAGGTGCTCGGCGGCGCGGTCGAACGTCACCCGCTGGGCGAGCTCGTCGAAGCCGTCGAAGAGCAGCACGACCCGACCGCGGTGCAGCATCCGCAGCACGGCAGGCACATTCGCGTTCGGCTCGCCGACCTTCGACAGATGCAGGGCGATGAGGTCCTCGACGTTGTGGCTCTTCTCCAGCGCCCGCAGCTCCACCAGCATCGGCACGACCCGTGGCAGCTCGACCGGGAGCACCCGGGCGAGCTCACGAAGCAGAAAGCTCTTGCCGTGCCCGAAATCGGCCAGCACCAGCAGTAGTCGGGCGTCCTCGTCATCGAGCCAGTTGATGACCGCGGAGAAGGCGTCGTCGCGCGGCGGGGTTCGGGGCGCGTCGTCGAGCAGGACATACCGCGGCGGGACATACAGCCGGGGCGGATAGTCGGGATTCTCCTCCAGGCGCCGTGTCTGGCGGATCAGATAGCTCCGCGGATCCCACCGGCCCTCGAGTTCCGCCAGGCTGAGCAGGGTGACGCCGAGCTGGCGACGGGCCCAGCGACGCAGCCCCGGGTCGGCCAACGCGACTCCGTACACCAGTTCGGATTCGACATACCGGTCGCGGGCCTCGTACAAGACGTGCACCGTGCGGTGAAAGTCCTCGACGACGTGTCGATCCGGCTGACCCGGCCACACTCCGACCGGCCATACCTCGTGGAGACCGTCCCGATGAGCTGCCACCTCCACGTACATCCGCATCATCGTGCCGCGAGAACCAGCGCAGGAGATCAGGCGGACGGACGCTTCGGGGTGGCGATCCGCGCACGCCTCGGCCACCCAGTCCAGAAAGAGGTCCAGCCCGGCACCGGGAAAACCCGGCGGGGTCGCGGCCCCCGCACCGGCCGCCGCGACCGGATCGGATCTCGGTTCCGCGGTGCGAGCCGTCTGTGGGAACTCCGGCTCACTGATGGGCATCAGATGGCCGTCGCGTGCGCCGCGCAGGCCGCGGAGCAGCGCCTGGCGCGCGTCGGCCCCGTCCATCTCGAAGAGGTCGATACGGACCAACAACCCCAGAAGGCCGGGGAGGTCGCACGTCTCGACTCGGACCGGGACGAGAACCCGGCGGTCAGGTTGGTAGCGGGCCTGCCATTCTGCCGCTGACCAGGTGGAATGCAGGAAGGCTGTCGACACGACGAGAAGAACGTGATCGGCGCGGGCGAGACAGGCATCCAGCCAAGCGACGAAGTTCGTTCCGGGGACCGAATGCCAGGCCTGAAGATCGACCTGCCAGCCGGCATCCTGCAACTGCCAGGCAATCCACTCGGCCCAGGCACGATCGTCGTGCGCATAGCTGACGAAGATTCGCCCATGCGGACCGGTCGGCGCAACATCCCCCAGAGCCACCGCGAAAGCATCCCACCCACGCGGACGGTGATAGCCGGAGGTAGGACGGACCGCCTCATTACCGCCACCGCGTCCATGGATCCGGGTGCCTGCGAGTCGGGGCGGCGCTGGGGCGTTCCGCGGAACGCGATGGTCCCGCGGGGCCGGGTGGCGCCGCGGGACCATCGGGTGTGCTGCGTGTCAGCTGCTGCGCCGCGTCAGCGGTGCTTGGGGACAGTGCGGCGCAGGGTGACACGGTCGAACTCGGTGCCGTGCTCGTCGATACCGCGCACGGTCAGGCAGGACGTGCCGCCGGGCGCGCCGGGGGCCGACTCGACCGCGACGAAGGCGTAGTTGTCGAAGCGGGTGCGCGACCAGCTGATCGCCTCGGGGGCCTTCGTGCCGTCGGGCGCCCAGACGTAGCTGTTCGGCACGACGTTCGACCCGGCGACGACCTTGCCCCGGTAGGACTCCGGCTCGCCGGTCTGGAACTGGTAGCGCGGCCGGCCGGCGCTGCCGGCGGTGATGTAGATGGTGCCGTCCTTGGCCGGGTCCACCGTCGATCCGTCGGGCGCCTCGCGGGTCGGGGCGTTCGCACGGATCGGGTCGGTGCGCTCGTAGAGGTGGTTGTGACCCTGCAGCACGAGGTCGACCTGGTAGGTGTCGAACAGCTTCGTCCACGCGGCGCGCACCCCGCCGTCGCTCGCGTGCTGCGACGTCGTCGAGTAGGCGCAGTGGTGGAAGAACGCGATGATGAAGTCGATGTCCGGGTCGGCCCGGTACGCCTTCAGGGTGCGCTCCACCCAGGAGTTCTGGGCGCCGCCGGAGTAGCCGGTGTTCGCCTTGATCTCGAAGGAGACGTCGTTGGCGTCCAGCGAGAGCACCCCGACGTTGCCGTAGACGAACGAGTAGACGCTCGGGCAGCCCTTGGGGCCGTCGGTCGGCAGGTCGAGGCGGGCCGCGTGGCCGCCGTAGCCGTGCGGCGCGTAGAGCGCCTCCATGTCGTGGTTTCCGGTGGCGAACATCCACGGGGTACGCGACGCGGACAGCTCGATGTCGGACAGGTACACGTCCCAGACCGTCGGGTCGAAGTTGTCGAAGCCCGCCGGCGGCTGGCCGGTGGTCGTCCGCCTGGGCGGCTTGCCCGCGCCGGACGGGTCCGCGTAGCAGATGTCGCCGGCGAGCAGGTGGAAGTGCGGGTCCAGCCGGGCGATCGCCGCGGTGATCGCCGAGGCGTGCGCGACGGTCGGCTGGTTGTCGTCCTTGTAGTAATCGTCGTCGAACACGCCCTTCGGGTCGCCGGGCGGGGTGGTGTTCGAGCCGTGGTCGCCCATCATCGTGAAGCGGAACGACCCGCCGTGACGGCCCTTGGCGTGGCCGGTGCGCACGGCCTGGATCGGCGTCGCGGCGCCGCCGGGAACGCGGAAGCGGTAGTAGTACTCCCGGCCGGGGGCGAGACGGTCGAAGGCGGCGTGCACGTAGAACTGCTCGACCGTGAGGATCGAGCCGTCGACCTGGGGCACCTGCGAGAGCAGCGGGCGGATCTCGGCCTCGACGGTGCCGCCGAGCGCGCGGCTCGGGCCGATGTCGAGCAGCACCTTGCCGCGGCCGGGGTTGCGGGTGAGCTGACCGGCCAGGCGCAGCTGGCGGGCCGGGTCCGCGCCGAAGGCGGTGTGCCGGCCACCCACGAGGAGCGGGGCGTCGGCGGTGGTCGCGGCGTAGGCGGCGCGGCCGAACGGGGTCGTGCCGAGCGTCGCGGCGCCGGCGCCGGCGAGACCGCCGAGCAGCATGCCGCGCCGGCTGACCGGGCGGCGGCGCAGGAAGGTCTGGAGCCAGTCGTGCTGCTCCGCAATCGTCATGTCGCGGGCGACCTGGGCGGGAACGCCGGATGCCACCACTTCGTTCGGAGGACTCACAGGCATGGCGCCGAACGTAGGCCCGCCAGGCGCCGGGCGCCCCAACGCGACGGTGGCCGCCGGCCGAAAAATGCGTAAACACCACGGGCGCGATGGGCCGTTTCAGGTCGGACGATCGGTGACGGTGACCCGGAGAGAACGGCTCTGGCCATTCCGGTTGACAATGACGGTCACCGTTTCTCCCGGCGATGACGCATGCAGCGCCGATGTCAGGTCCTCGGCGGTGACGACGGGTCGCCCGTCGAAGGAGCGGATGACATCGCCCAGCTCGAGCCCGGCCCGGTCCGCCGGGCCGCCCGCGACTACGGCGAGCACCAGCGCGCCGCTGCGCACGGCGAGGCCCAGCTGAGCGGCGATCTGCGGGGTCAGTGTGACCGCCTGCACCCCGATGAACGCGTGCCGCACGGTGCCGGTGCGCAGCAGTTGCTCCACGGCGTCGACGGCCGTCGCCGACGGAATGGCGAACCCGAGCGATACCGCGCCGCTCGACGGCGGGATGTATGCCTCGGTGACGCCGACGACGCGGCCCTGCGCGTCGAGCAGCGCCCCGCCGGAGTTGCCGGGTGAGATCGCCGCGTCCGTCTGGATCAGATCGACCCGCGGCCCCGCGGCCTGCGCCGCACCCGGCCCGCTCCCGCTCGCCCCGCCGGGGCCACCCGGACCGCCTGAGCCACCCGGACCCCCTGAGCCACCCGGACCGCCGGGGCCTTCCTGACCGCCGTTGCCGGAGCCGGGCAGGGTGCGGTTGAGCCCGGAGATGACGCCGGCGGTGACGCTGTTCTCCAGGCCGAGCGGGCTGCCGATCGCGACGGCCAGCTCGCCCAGGCGCGGCGGCTGCGTGCGAAACCGGGCGGCGGGCAGCCCGGTGCGGTCGACCTTGACCACCGCGAGGTCGCTGATCGCGTCGGCGGCCTGCACCTGGCCCGGCACGCGTCGCCCGTCGGCGAAGGCGACCTGCACCCGCCCGTCCGACGCCGCGGCGACGACGTGCTGGTTCGTCACGATCGTCCCGTTCCCGCGGTAGACGATGCCGCTGCCGAGCTCGCTGCCGACCAACACCGTCACCACCGACGGCTCGGCGTTCGCCACCACGTCGGGCACCACCGACAGCGCGGCGTCCGCGGCCCCGGACGGCGGCGGCGCCCCGGTCGCCGGCCGCGCACCGACGTCGCCCGCCGGTCCCGACCGCACGACGAGCCCCGCCGCGAGGACGAGCGCGGCCAGCACGATCGCGACCGCCACCACCCGCACCCACACTCCGCACAACGTCGAACACACAGAGCAGCTATACCCCACACGACGCCGGGCGCATCACCGCGGACAAAACGGGGCGGAAGCGTCACCGCCTCCCATCAACCCCTTCTGCGACATGAATTATTAATACGATTCTTCGTTGTCGCCGTCGCTCGAGGAGCGCTCCGCGCGTATACCTGCCAGGTCATCCGGTACATACCGATACGATGCCGCGGTGCCGGCCGCGAACAGACAACACGACCGCGCCCGGGGGGTCTCCGCCGCGGACGCCGGGATGATGCGCACGGAAAAGGTCGCCATCCGACTCGCGCGCGAGATCGTCCGCCGCCTGGCGGAACTTCCCCTCGGCGCGAATCTCCCGAGCGAGGCGGAGATGATCGAGGGCTACGGCGTGAGTCGTGGCTCGGTGCGCGAGGCGCTGCGCATTCTCGAGGTCCAGGGTCTCATCACGATCCGCCCGGGGCCCGGCGGCGGGCCCGTCCTCGTCGGCCCGCAAAGCACCGCCCTGGGCAAGACGGAGACACTGTTCTTCCATCTGCTCGGGGCGCGCTATGCGCATCTGCTGCACGGGCAGGCCGCACTCGAACCCCTCATGGCCCGACTGGCCGCCGGAAACGCGGATCGCGGTGCACTGCGCGATCTGGAACGGTATGCCGTGGGCGGTCCGGCCGATGCCGAGCCGGCCGTGTACGCCGATCTCGCCACCGGATTCCACGCGGCCATCATCGCCGCGGCCGGAAATCCGATCCTCACCCTGATGTGCCAGTCGATCCGGGACATCACCCTCGCCCGGATCGACGGCGAGGTCCTCACCGAGCCCGGCGAGCGCCAGGTCGCGATCGCCCAGCACGCCGCGATCGCCCGGGCGATCCTCGCCGCCGACGCGGAGCTCGCGGAGCGGCTCATGACCGCGCACATGGACGTCTACTGCGCCCGCGTGGCACAGGACCGCGCCGGACTCGTCGACGAGGTCGTCGACTGGCACTGAATACACCGTCACGTGAGGGTTGATTTCTGCGGAGGCGCAATCCCCGGGAACGCCTCCCAGACACCCGCATACGTGATGTGATTCAGATCACAGGCATAAGAGGACTGACAGGATCCCGCCGGCGGGCCTAGGCTGCCCACGCACGGCAGCGATTCCCTGGAAATCCATGTCCACGGGGGTGGATTAGTGCCCGGCGTCGAATTAGCCACACGCATAGCCGACCAGGCCAGAGCCACACTGCGCCGCAATGCGCGGCTGCGCGGAAGTGTGGTGGCGGCAAAGGATGCGGCCTGGCGGGCCCGGGTGGCCGTCGGCACCGTGCGCGGCGGCGCGGTCGTCGTCGAGGACGAGTACGGCATCGCCCTGCTCATCCCCGCCGGCGAGCGGGACCGGCTGCGCTCCCTCATGCGCCGCCCCGGCGACCGGCCCGCGTTCACCCTGATGGACCGGCTGCTGCGCGGCGGCGACGTGGTGTTCGACGTCGGCGCCAACCTCGGCGTCTACAGCGTCCACGCCCGGCGGCGCAGCGGCGCGGCCGGGCGGGTGTTCGCCTTCGAGGCGGTGCCCGCCACCGCCGACCGGCTCGCCCAGACGCTCGCGCTCAACCGGTGCCTGGACGTGCACGTGGTGCGCGCGGCCGTCACCGACGCCCCGGGCACGGCGACGATGCACGTCTTCGACGACCCGGCCTGCGGCTGGAACTCGCTCGGCGCGCATCCCATGTACGGCTACGACGGCGCGGCGGTCCGTCCGAGCGCGTCGGTCGAGGTCGAGGCGGTGACGCTCGACGCCTTCGCCGAGCGGGAGGGTGTCGAGCGGGTGGCGCTGTGCAAGGTGGACGTGGAGGGTTTCGAGCGCCACGTGTTCACCGGCGCCGCCGGCCTGCTGGCGGGCCACCGCATCGGCGTCCTCTGCTTCGAGATCAGCGAGGATCCTCTGGTCGGGGAGGGCGGCACGCCCGCCGAGGTGTTCGAGTCCCTCGCCATCCACGGCTACCGGACCTTCCGCCATGACGAGGCGACCGGCACGCTGGTCGGCCCGGTCGACCCCGCCGCCGAGCAGGCCCACCTGGGCGCCTCCCCCGTGCGCCCCTACGTCGCCAACTACTTCTCCGCGGCCGACCCGTCCCTGCTGCGCGTCTGACGGCGGGCTCAGGAATCCGTCCAGCGGGGCTCGCGGCGTTCCAGGTAGGCGGCGACGGCCTCGCCGTTGTCGGCGGTCGAGCAGGTCAGCACCTGGGTGCGGTTGTCCAGGTTGATCGCCGCCTCCAGGCCGGGGATCTCCAGCGCCGACCACATGCTCTGCTTGGTCAGCTTCACGCCGAACGGCGAGTTGGCGAGGATCTGCCGCGCGGTCACCAGCGCCCGGTCAAGCAGCGCGTCGTCCGACACCGCCTCGAGGACGAGGCCGATGCGCTGCGCCTCGTGGGCGTCGATGATCCGGCCGGTCAGCATCAGCTCATGCGCCCGTCCGGCGCCGACAATCCGGTTGAGCAGCCACGCCGTGCCCATATCGCTGCCGGAGAGCCCGACGCGGACGAACGCGGCGGAGAAGCGCGCCGACGCCGCGGCGAAGCGGATGTCGCAGCCCAGGGTGAACACCAGCCCGCCGCCGGTGGCCGGCCCGTTGACGGCGGCGATCACCGGCTGGGACAGCGCCCGCAGCCGCGTGGCGACGCTGGAGAACAGCTCCTGGAGCTGGAAGATGCCGACCGTGCCGGGTCGCGGCTCGAACGGCTCGGCCACCCCCGGGTCCCCGCCGCGCAGGTCGGCGCCCGCGCAGAAGCCCCGCCCGGCGCCGGTGAGGATCACCACCCGGCAGGAGCGGTCCGCCTCGATCTCGTCGAGGCGCCGGTGCAGCGCGACCAGCAGTGCCCCGGTGATGGCATTGAGCCGCGCGGGCCGGTTGAGCCGCAGCAGCGTCACGCCGTCCTCGACGACCTCCCGCTGCACCAGGTCCACGGCCTGCGCCGCGTCCACCTTCGCGTCCACGTTCGCGTCCGCAGACGTCATCGGGCACCTCCGGGGTTCGGCTCGGGCGCGGCGGCCCGCGTCGGGTCATGCTGCGCGCCGAGGGCCGGGATGGCCCGCAGCTCGCTGATCAGCCCGTGGCTCGCGTCGCGGTCGAGCGACGCGGGCGGGGTGAACGACAGGCGGGTCACGAGCCCGCCGTAGCGGTCGGCGAGCCGAGCTGCCAGCTCCCGCGGGGCCGCGACGACGGTGAAGGCGTCGACGACCTCATCGCCGACCAGCGCCGCCATCTCGGCCCACCGGTTCTGTCTGGACAGCGCGGTGAGCTCGGTGCCCAGCTCGCCCCAGCCGTGCAGGTCCAGCACCGCGCGGTAGGCGGGCGTCGACCCGTAGAAGGAGATCCGGCGGCGCACCGCAGCCAGCCCCGCGGCCATCTCCTCGTCCGTGCCGGTGACGACGAAGGGGTGGGCGACGACCTCGAAGCCGGCGAACCCGTCCTGCGCCCCGGCTCGGCGACGCCCCTCGGCGAGGGCGGGAAGCGTCCGCTCGCGCAGCCACCTCGGCGTGCTGAAACCGTGGCAGATCATGCCGTCGGCGACCTCGCCCGCCACCCGGCACATCACCTCGCCGACAGCGGCGAGCCACACCGGCGGCGGCCCGGCCGGGTTCGGCACCGGGACGAAGGTCGGCGGCATGAGCGTGTGCTGGTAGTACTCGCCCTCGAAGGCGAGCGGTGTCCCATCCGCCCAGCTCGACCATGCCGCGCGCATCGCCAGGACGAACTCGCGCAGCTGCGGGCCGGGCCGGCCCCACGGCATGGAGAACCGGCGGGTGACGTGCGCCCGCACCTGCGAGCCGAGCCCCAGCACCAGTCGGCCGCCGCTGAAGCGGGCCAGGTCGTGCGCGGTGTAGGCGAGCGACATCGGCGAGCGCGACAGCGCCACCGCGATCGACGTGCCGATCTGGATGGTGGACGTCGCCGCCGCGGCGAGGCTCAGCGGGAGGAACGGATCCTGGTTGACCTCCGTCGCCCAGACGCCGTCGTATCCGACGTCCTGCGCGGCGCGGGCCGTGCCGGCCGCCTGCTCCAGGCCGCCGAGGAACCCGTCGATCCGCATCCGCGCCACCTCTCCCCCCGCCGGTCCCATGACCGTCGGACGAAAGCTAACAGAAGCCAGCCGCTGCGGCCATCAACCGTTATCCGTCCGGACGCCGCGCGGGTCAGCCCACACCGACGGACGCGCGCACGGCGTTGATCCCGAGCGCGGCGCGGACCTGCGCACGCGCCGGAGCCCGCAGGCCGCCGTGGACGACGGCGTAGGTCTGCACGACCTCGGCCCGCAGCGCGCGGGCGGCGGGGGGCAGCGAGCGCGGCGGCAGCTCGGGATCCCGGTGTACCAGCTCGCGGTAGTCGTGGATGACCCGCAGCCACCAGCGCAGCACGTCGGGCGGCGGGAGCGCCGCGCGGGCCGGCTGTGGGCGCAGGTCGGCGAAGCGGTCGACGAAGTCCTGGTAGCGCCGGGTGAGCGAGTCCAGGTCCCAGCAGCGCCGCAGCAGCGTGTCGACGCCGGCGACCCCGGCCGGGCGGCCGACGAAGACGTCGACCAGCGCGCTGAGCTCCAGCCGCGCGACGAGTTCGGTGACCTCGTCCTCGCAGGTACGGGCCGCGATCCAGGTCCCCTCCCGCAGGCGGCCGAACCCGAGGAAGGCCAGCGCCGCGCTCAGCCGACGCCGCGCCGAGCGCAGCTCGTCGGGGACGGAGGCGAGCACGATCGTCCACGAGCCGTTCCAGTCACCCGCGTGGCCGAACCGTTCCACCCGGGCCCCCACCGAGGCGACGGTCTCGGCCATCTGCCTGCTGAGCCGGTAGCTGGTGTGCCGACCGTCGCGACGCCGTTCGAGGGAGCCCTCCGCGCACAGCCGCGACAGCGCGACCCGGCTCGCCCCGGGCGCGTAGCCGGCGGTGGCGAGCACCTCGACGATTCCGGCGCCCGCCACGTAGGGACGGGCGGGCAGGGCGGTACCGATCAGCAGCGGCACCCAGCTCTGCGCAGAGGCCCCCGGGGTGCCTTCGACCGGCATGGCCGCAGTGTAGAGCGCGCAGGGTGTGGTTTGACCCACAGACGTCGGCCCGCCTACAAACCCGACATGGACCTTCCGCACGGACGGGCCGGGCACGCCCCGGCCGCACACCTCCACGCCCGTCGCCCGCCGACGGCGGTCGCCGCGTGAGCGCCGCAGGCGAACCAGTGGCCGGTGCTCGGCTCGCCGGTCGCACGGCCATCGTCACCGGCGCCAGCCGTGGGCTCGGCCGGGCGATCGCGCTCGCCTTCGCCCGGGAGGGCGCCGCGGTGGCCGTCGTCGCCCGCACCGAGGCGCAGTGGAACGAGCGCCTGCCCGGCACCGTCCACGAGGTGGTCGACGAGATCGAGAGCACCGGTGGCCGGGCGGTGGCCGTCCCCGCGGACCTCGCCCGACCCGAGGACGTCGAGCGGGTCGTCGAGGTCACGCACGACCGCCTCGGCCCGGTCGACATCCTGATCAACAACGCCGCCCTCACCGTGCCCGGCCGCCCGTCGGCCGCCCGCGCCGCCACCGGCAACGCCACCGCGAACAGCACCGCCAGCGCGACCAGCAACGACGCCGCGAACAGCACCGCCGCCGACAGCACCGCCACCGCGAAGCGGGCGAAGGCCACCGGAGACTGGGCGTCGTTCGTGAACTTCCCGCTCAAGGGCTTCCGGATGCACTTCGAGATCGGGCTGTTCGCGTCCTACCGGCTCATGCAGCTCACGCTGCCGGACATGATCGAGCGCGGCGGCGGGGCGATCGTCACCATCAGCTCGTACGCGGCGTTCATGCCGGGCGAGGGCCCCTACGCGAAGCCGGGGTCGCCCGGCCCGATCGCCTACGGCGGCAACAAGGCGGCGCTGCACCACCTGACGTCCTGCGTCGCCGTCGAGGCGCAGGCGTACGGGATCGCGGTCAACGCGCTCGCGCCGTCGGAACCCGTCCTCACCCCCGGCACCCTGGGGACCGGCGCCGAGGAGACCGACTGGGCGAGCCCGGAGTCGTTCGCCGAGGCGACGCTGCGGGCGGCGCTGGCCGACCCGGCGACGACCAACGGGCAGCTGCTCTGGAGTGATGACCTGTTGCATCCCGAACTCGGCCGACGCGGCTGGCTGCGCGGCGACTAGCCGCCGTCCGCGCAGGCACCCGGACCGCGTGCGGCGAGGTCGCGAACGGCGACGTCCAACAGTCCGCGGCACCGCCGTTCGCCGCGCCGAACCCGACGGATCTGATCCGCCAGGCTGGCGGTGACCCGTCACCGTTGCAGGACGGCCGGCACACCGACGCGCAGGGTAACCGGTATGCGAACGGGGAGATAGGGCCGTCGGTGGGTGGTGCCCGCGAGCAGATCCGCGTGTACGTGTGGACCGGCACCCCGTGGCCGACGAAACCGTCCTCCGACCAGGAGTGGCATGTGACCGGACCCGGCTGGGCTGTCGACCTCGACGGCTACACCGGCGGCGACGGGCAGACCGCGTTCCCGGTGACCGCCGAGACCGTCGCCCAGCGGCTGGGCGGGACTGTCGTTCCGAAGGGCTGATCCGGCTCGACCCCAGACGCCAGCGCGCCCCCGGCCACCCGCATCTCACGCGGGTGGCCGGGGGCGCTTTCGGCATGCCCGGGATCAGACCTCCCGCGCGGTGACACTCCGACGGTGCCGGTGGCTCAGATCGGGCCTTCGCGGCGCTCCTCCGGATCGTCCGGTGCTGCGGGCGGCTCGTCGGGGCGGTCCGCATCCGGGCCATGGCCGGGCGCCCACACCGACCGATCCACTTTGCCGTGTGGACAGCGGCCCGACCCGTCCTGCCGCGATGGCCGCGGTCCCCGTGCGCCGGCGAGTGCGGCTCCGCGTGCACGCCGGCACTTGTTGCAGGCCGTCACGTGCAGCGCCGTCACCATGCGCCGCTCGCCCTGCGGCTCCGGAGTGGTCATTTCTTCTTGACCCTTCCCTCGCCGCCGCACGCCGTGCAGTCCGTCACCGCCGCGCCATCGAACGCGCCGTCCTCGTCCCGCTCGGCCGTCCTGGTCTCGACTTTGCCCTTGCCGTTGCAGGCCGAGCACTCGCCGAACTCGACCGGGGTGTCGCCGGTGCTGCCGCCCCGCTTCTTCTTGTCCCGGTCGCTGTCGTCGCGGACGACCGGGTCCCTGCCGCCGCGTTTCGTGCCGCCACGGCCGGATGAGGCGCCGCCATCCGTGTTCCCGCGCTTGTTCCAGACCATGCCGGGAGGGTAGCCCGCCATGCGCGGACGGGGAGCAAGCGTGCCGGATCTGTAACCGGCACGCTGGGGTCAGACGGCGGCGACCCGGCGGCCCAGCTCCTGGACCAGCGGATCCCGGGGCCACCGCGCGAGCCTGCGGTGCAGCGTCTGGACCCGCGCGGTCACGGTGGCGTTTGGCACGGCTCGGACGGTGTCGAGCGCGGCCAGCGCCTCCTGAGCGGCGGCGTCAGGTGCGGCCCGTTCCCCGTCGAGGTGGCCGTAGCCGATCAGCATGTGCGCGAGGGCGACGCCCATCGTGTCGTGCACCGCAGTTTCAGCGGCGAGTTCGCCATGGCGGATCGCCGTCCGCCCCTCGCCAGGAGTGTGCGCTGCCCACTCGGCGATCCCGAGATGCTCCTCGGCGTCGTCCCACACCCCTCGGGCGACCGCGTCGCGCTTGCTCGCCTTCATGATCTCCAGGGCTTCGGCGGCACGGGACCGGCACCCGGCCGCCGCATTGGCACGCGCTGTGTAGCCGGCGAACCGGGCGCGTTGCTCCGGCTCGCCGACAGCAAGCGCACGGGCGGCGGTTTCGGCGGCAAGCCCCCACTGGCTGGCATTGAACGCGATACAGGAATGCAGCCCGGCGACGCGGGCGATCAGCGCCGGCTCCTGGACGTCGTCGGCGTGCTCCTCGGCGAGGCCGATGAACTCGCGGGCGAGCCGGTCCTCCCCGCCGTAGCGGCAGACGGTCGACAGGCCGGCGGCGAGCTGGCCGGCGAGGAGGGTGAGGCGGTGGACATACCGGGCCTTCAGCCGGCCGCCGAGCATCCCCTCCACATCGCGATAGGCCACAAACGCAGGGGCTATGAGCTCGGCGGGATGGACCGCCCACATGTCCCGGTCGAGGGTGGCGAGGGCGTCCTCGGCCGCAGCGACCTTGCTGATGTTCGGTTTGGCGTTGGAGAGCTGTTCCGTTACTCCGCTGGTGACAGCAAGGACGGAGGCGGCCGTGAGGCCGCCCGCCTCGAAGAGCTCGCGTCGGTTCGTGGGACCCACCCCCTCTTCTACGTCCACTGTCCGCCATGGGATGTCGGGCCGTCCACCGCCATAGAGTTTGATCTCGATGCCGGTGTGCTCCATCACAGCGTCCTGCCACAGGCAGATCAGGACCCCGTCCGCGCCGAGCGCCTGGTCCAGCGCGGCCACGATCTCCCGGGTCGGGAGGTTGTGGGGTTTGCCGTGCTGCTCGCAGCGCAGCGCGGCCCCGACGGTGTTCCGGTCGGCGAGGATCTTCCGTCCGAGGCTGGTGTTGTTCTCGTCTCGCCGTTTGACCAGATCATCCGCGTAGGTGACGTACCGCTGGCGTGCCGAGCGGATGTCGGGACCAGTCTGCACGGTGGGCTCCCCTCCTACCGGCATCCCGGGCGGTAGCGATTGTTACCGCGCGGGCGAACAGTTCGCGGACTGTGCGGGATGTGTTTCGCAGTGTGTCATGTGTCTACCGGCAGGTCAGCCGGCCACGACGGGGAGGTACGCCTGATGGAGTCCCACTCCGGGCCGGTGGAGATCACCGGGCGGGGAGACAGGCCCGGCGTGCCAGCGCCGTCACGCCGGGAGCTCCTCCCCGCCCGCGTGGTCTGGACCGGGCTCGCCGAGGACCAGATCGTGGAGGGGACGCTGATCCTCTACGCGGTACTGGTCCGGTGGGCCACCGGGGACCCGGAGATCCACGGCGCCTGGGGCACGCCCGCCGCCGCGGAGACGCACGTCGCCCGGTTCTCCGGCCTCGCGGACGCCGTGGTGATCCCGCTGCACCTCGTCCATCTGCCCGCCGGCACCTGAGACCGGCTGCCCGGCACCCCCCGAGCCGGGCGGCCTCACAGCGCCCCCTACCCGCGGCATGGTGCCGCACCACGCGACTCGCCGCTCCAGGTCGGAGCGTGCGGCCCGCCGCGGGTAGGGCGGCATCCCATCCAACCTGGAGATCACATGACGACGTTCGATCGGATCATGGCCGGCGCGGTGCCGGCGAACCTGTTCGGCCGGGAGGTCGCCGCCGCCGAGCTGGGGCTGTCCGAGGATCAGGACCGTGCGCTCCGCGTGGCCTGCGGCACCTACCAGCAGACCGCCGGCATGACCGTGGCGGCCCTGGTGCCCCTGCTGTCCAGGATGGCCACCGTGCTCCGCGGGGCGACGCTGCCCAGCGAGCAGCAGATGGCGGAGCTGTACGACCAGGCCGGCAAGGTGTCCGCGCTGTTCCTGGAGGTGATGCGGGTGCGCATCACCGAGACGTACCGCGGAGTGGAGGCGCTGACCGCGGAGCAGAGGGTGGCGCGGGCCGCCCTGCTGGCCGCCAGCCCCGCCGTCGACGTCCCGGCTGCCCTCGCGGCCCTCTGACCGCCCAGGACGGAGGACACATGACCACCCTCGCGCCGCCACGGATGCAGCGGCTATGGCTGGAGCTCACTGGCCGCTGCAATCTCACATGCACTCACTGCTACGCGTCGGCCGGGCCGACCGGTGACCACGGCACGATGAAGACCGTCGACTGGTTCGCCGTCATCGACGCCGCCGCCGAGCTCGGGGTCGAGCAGGTCACGATGATCGGCGGTGAGCCGACGTTGCACCCGGCGCTGCCGGACCTCGTCGGCCGCGCGCTCGACGCCGGCCTGACGGTGGAGATCTACTCCAACCTTGTGCGGGTGCCCGACCGGTTGTGGCCGACGCTGATGCGCCCCGGCGTGAGCATCGCCACGAGCTACTACGCCGCCGACCCGGCCGAGCACGACCGCATCACGGGTAGGACGGGTTCGTACGCGCTCACCCGGGCGACCATCATCGAGGTTCTGCGCCGAGAGATCCCGCTGCGGGTCAACATTGTCGGCACCGGCGACAGCACGGCCGTTGATCAGGCGCATTCCGCCCTGCTGGCTCTCGGCGTGCGCACCATCACCCGCGACGAGGTGCGTCCGGTCGGTCGCGCCGGCACTCTCGACGACCCGGGCGAGGCGGGCACCTGCGGTCGCTGCGGTCACGGCCGCGCGGCCATCAGCCCGGAGGGAATCGTCACACCGTGCGTGTTCAGCCGCCGTGCGCCCGCCGGCAACGTGCGGGTTCAGACGCTGGCGGAGATTCTCGCCGGGGCGGCGTTCGCCGGGCAGGTGGCCCGCTTGGACGCCATCCGGCCGGGCCGCATCACCGACGGGTGCGGGCCGGACAGCGACACCAAACCGTGCGGGCCGACCGACCCGGAGCCGGACCCGAACTGATGACCGGGTCGTGGCGGGACCAGGCCCGCGTCCTAGCCGATGAGATCACCCATCCCGGCTCCCGCTGGCATCAAGTCGTCGCCGACACGCCGCGGCATGAGCTGGTTCCCGCCTGGTGGGCGCGCACCGCCGACGGGTGGACGCCGCGCCGCGGGCCGATCGCCGACGCGTACGCCGCCCACCGGTCGCTCGTCACCCGCGTCGGTGCCCGCCACGTCGACCAGGCTGCCGACGGCGAGGTGGCGGAGGGTCGGCCGACGTCCTCGGCCACCATGCCGGCGCTGGCCCTGACCATGTACCGGCATGGCAGGTTGGGGGAGGGCCTGGACATCCTCGACGTTGGCACCGGGTCGGGCTACGGGACGGCGCTGCTCTCGCGCCGCTTCGGCGACGAGCGCGTCACGACGATCGATGTTGACCCGTATCTGGTCGCCGCCGCCGCGGAACGCCTCGCCGCCCTCGACCTGCACCCCACCGCCCTGACCGTGGACGCGACCGGGCCCCTGCCCGGCCTATACGACCGGATCGTGTCCATGGTGTCGGTGCCGTTCATCCCACCGAGCTGGCTGGCCGCACTCCGCCCCGGCGGACGGCTGGTCACCACGATCAGCGGCACCCACATGGTCGTGACCGCGACCAGCACCCCACACGGCTTCGTAGGCATGGTCGAGTTCGAGCCCGCCGGGTTCATGAACACCCGCACCGGCGACGACTACCCACCCACGCTCGTCGAGTCCGACGATCTGGACGTGCGCGACGGCGAGCACGTCGGCACCGGACGCTATCCGGTCCTTCACATCGCGGAGGCGTGGGAGCTCTCCTCCCTGTTCTCCCTGGCCGCCCCGGGCGTCCAGCATCGCTACCGGCGGGAACCGGACGGCCAGCACACCGCGATCATGGCCCATCCGGATGGGTCCTGGGCGCGGGCCACCGCCGTCGGCGCCGAGCCGCCCACCGTCCACCAGGGCGGACCGCGCCGCCTCTGGGACATGCTCGACGAGGTCCGCGATGACTGGCTCCGCCGCGGGTACGCCCCATGGCTCGGCGCCACCGTGCGGATCGGCGACGACGGCAGCCTCCGCCTCACCTATGGCGACTGGACGGCGACCATCCCTGCCGCGCCGCTCCCCTGACCGGCCTGCCCCCGTCGCAACCGGCGGGCAGGCCCCTACGTCCGCCCGCAGCGCGGTGATCCGTTCGCGCGTCTCTACCCGCTGCGGGCGGGCTCACCCCCTGACTGGCCTGCCCCGCGGGTACCACGCGGCACCTGCCCCGCGGCGCGGCGCGGCGCGGCAGGCCCCCACAGTCCCCGCCCGCGGCACGGTCGGCCGCGGGCGGGGACATCCCCTGATCGGCCTGCCCGTCTGCTGCCCCTACGCCGGGCGGGCAGGCGCTACCACGGAGAATAATCATGTCCTGGAGGTCCACCGCCGTCGCGCCCGCCGTCACGTTCGGCCGGCGCGGCGGCGACATCGTGATCCGCTACCAGTTCGCCGGCGACGAGCATGAGCTGACCATGCCCGGCGGGGCATGGGTCCAGCTCGCCGTCGCAATCCGTGACCACGAGCTGGACTCGCTCGGCGGCGCCGACGGCGAGTGGACGCCGCACCGAGCCGGCATGGCGCGCCGCAGCGCCGGCTATGTCGAGCTCGTGCTCAACGGGTCGGAGCCCTCCCAGCGCCGTCTACCCGAGTCGATCTGGCAGCAGATCGCCGCGGCGGAACGCGGCGGCGCGATCAGCGGCCTGCCCGGTCAGCGCAGGCCGGGCTCGCGGGGCAGGCCGAGGATGCGCTCGGCGATCACGTTGCGGCTGACCTCGGAGGTGCCGCCGGCGATGGTCAGGCCCCGGGCCAGAAGGTACTGGTGGGTGAGCGCCGCCTCCTCGCCGGTCACCCCGGCGACACCGGCGATGGTCATGCCGAGTTCGGTGACGCGCTGGGCGTGCTCGGCGCCGAGCAGCTTGCTGATGTTGCCCTCCGGCGACGGCTCGCCGCCCGCGACCGCCCGCACGATCTGGCGCAGGTTGAGCAGGCCCGCCGTCTGCTCGGCCGCGACGAGGCGGCCCACGCGGCGGCCCAGGTCGACGTCGTCGGGGGCGTGCCGGGCGAGCAGGTCGAGCAGGATCCCCGCCGAGCGGGCCTCCTCCCCGACACTGCCGCCTCCGAGCGTCACCCGCTCGTTGCCGAGGGTGGCACGCGCCACCGTCCAGCCGGCGTTGACCTCGCCGACGACATCGGCGTCCGGGACGAACACGTCATCGAAGAAGACCTCGTTGAACTGGGCGTGGCCGGTGATCTCCCGCAGCGGCCGCACGTCGACGCCGGGGGCTGTCAGGTCGATGCCCATCGTGGTGATACCGCGGTGCTTGGCGGCGTCGGGGTCGGTGCGCACCGTGGCCAGGCCGCGGTTGCACAGGTGCGCACCGGAGGTCCAGACCTTCTGGCCGTTGATCCGCCAGCCGCCCTCCACCCGCTCGGCCCGGGTCTGCACCCCGGCCGCGTCGGAGCCGGCGCCCGGCTCGCTGAACAGCTGGCACCAGACGAGCTCGCCGTGCAGGCTCGGCGTGAGCCAGCGCTCGATCTGCTCGGTGGAGCCGTGCTGGGTGATGGTCAGCAGCACCCAGCCGCCGATGCTGAGGTCCGGCACGTCGATGCCGGCGAACTCCTCCTCGATGACGAGCTGCTCGGCGGGGCCGGCCTCACGCCCCCACGGCCGCTTCCAGTGCGGCACCAGGTAGCCGCTGTCGGCGAGCAGGACCCGGCGCTCAGCCTCGGGGGTGGCGTGGAACCTTTCGACGAACGCGCGCGCCTCACGCCGGTACTCCTGCGCCTGCGGGGGCAGTTCGACGGCGAACGCACGGCGCACCCCAGCCTGGCTGAGCGCCAGCACGTCCTGCTCGGCCGCCTCGACCGGGCCGGCGATCGCCGCCAGCACCGCGGCCCGGCGCAGGTAGAGATGCGCGTCGTGCTCCCAGGTGAAGCCGATGCCGCCGTGGATCTGGATGTTCATCCGGGCGGTGCGCTGGTAGGCGGGCAGCGCGACCGTGGCGGCGATCGCCGCGGCGAGGTCCGCCTCGGTCTCGCCGGCGGGCGCGCGGGCGGCGTCCCAGGCGGCGGCGGTCGCGCTCTCCGTCGCGACCAGCATGTTCGCCAGATGGTGCTTGACGGCCTGGAACCCGCCGATGATCCGGCCGAACTGCTGGCGCACCTTGGCGTACTCCAGGGCCATGGTCAGCGCCGCCCGGGAGCCGCCGGCCGCCTCCGCCGCGGCGAGCGTGCGCAGCACCCGGGTCGCCACCGCCACCCCGCCGCGCAGCAGGCCGGTGGCCTGCGGCACGACCCGATCGAAATCGAGTGCGACAAGTCCGAGGGACGGGTCGAGGGACCCCAGCCCGCGCACGGCGAGACCCTCCGCGCCGGCCGACACGACCATCAGGTCATCGCCGACCGGGACCAGGTGGACACCGGCCCAGACCCCGCCGAGTGCCGCCGGTACGGTGCCGTGCAGCACCCCCGGCACTGTGCCGCCGGACACCTCCGGAGCAGGGCCGCCGGACACCTCCGGAGCGGGGCCGGACACCTTCGGAGCAGGGCCGCCGGGCGCGCCCGGCTCGTGTGCTCCTCCCGCGGCGGCCGGCGTGAGGGAGGCGACGAGCGCGAGGGAGGCGACCACGGTGCCGTCCGCGAGACCCGGTAGCAGGGCGGTCCGCTGCGCGTGGGTGCCGACTTGCGCGATGACCGCGGCGGCGACGACGGTGGGCAGGAACGGGCCGGCCGCGACCTGGCCGCCGAGCCCCTCGGCGACGATCGCCAGTTCCGGCAGGCCGAACCCGGACCCGCCGTGCTCCTCCGGCAGATGCAGGCCGAGCCAGCCGAGCGCCGCGATCTGCTTCCACTCCGGCCCGAGCTCGGCGCCCGTCTTCCGGACGTCTGTCTGCCCGGCGAGCTCGGGTCCCGCGCCGAGCGCCCGCCGCGCGCCCGCGCGCAGATCGTGGCTGTCGGCGAAGTCGCGCACCACCTCGGCGAGAGCCCTGTGATCGTCACTGATCGCCAGAGGCATGGGAACTCCCTCCCGCGGGCGGCGCGCCGGCGGGAGATGCCCGCCTGGCGCCTGCGCCCGCAGCGTCGACACTAGGGCCGGGTCGCAGGCGAGGTAGACCTACCTGCGCCCCCGCCGGACGCGGACATCCGGCCTCATGCCGGACAGACCCACCGTAAGGCATGCGGCATCGACGCACCCTCGACCCGCGACCACGCGGTCCAGGGCGGGGCGGTCAGGCGGCGGCGTGCTCGCGCAGTTCGGCGGCGAGCAGGTGGCGGAAGCCGAGCACGATGGCGTTCACGCCGACGGTGAACTCCGACGCGGGGTCGGTGTCGCCGGCGCGCTCGGCGAGCAGGGAGCCTCGGGCGAAGTTGACCAGGGTCTGGAAGGCGTGCCAGGCCATCCCGGTCGGGAAGCCGGCGCGGCCCAGCCGTTCGAGGAGCTCGGTCGCCCGCGGCCAGCGAGCGGCCTCCTGGCGGAAGGCCGGGCCGCCGATACGCCCGAGGACGAACTCACGGGTCACCACGTCCGCCGCGAGCCGGGAGTAGACATCGACGAAGAATCCGCTCAGGACATCCTCCCACCGATCACCCCGCAGCGGGGCCACACTTCGGTAAAAGGTGCCAAGCGCCCGCTCGGCCATCGCGTCGAGGAGTTCCTGCTTGCTCTTGTAATACCAGTAGATGCTCGTGACGCCGACATCCAGGAAAGCCGCGAGGCGCGGCATGCTCAGCTGTTCGCCGGGCATGCTGCGACAGAACTCGAACGCTCCGGAGAGAATGCCGTCAGCGCTGATCGAACCGCGCGCCCGCCGCGACCTGGGACGTCCTGCGCTCGCTGTGGCGGGCACCTACTGCCTCCGCATCGTCGGCACGGCCCTGGCACGGCCCTGGCGCGACCCCGGCCAGGGGACCACAGGCTGCATCTTACCGGAGGGTTCGCGGCATTTCGTGAGACCTGCGCCGCATCCGCCGGCCGCACGCATTACGACACCTGGTGAAAGGCTCCCCGCCGGCGCCTTGGCGCCCGTGCGACATCCACCCGCCTACCGGCCTGAATACGTCACCCGCCGGTCCCCGTGGACCCGCGGGCCCACGGCTCGGCCCTGGCCGGCCCGCGGGCCGCGGCTTGGTCCTGGCCAGCTCGCAGGCACCCGACCAGGGCCGGCACCTCGGCGAGCGCGCGCATCGCGTCGCCCAGAAGCGCACGGCAGGCCGGGTCGGGCACCCGGCGGCTGTTCAGCGTCGCGTCGATCGGACTGGCGCTGACGCCGTGGCGGGGGTCGGCGGGGGCGCTGTGGCTGATCGCCTGGCGGGTGGTGCAGGGCGTGGGCGGGGCGATGCTGATGGCGAACTCGACGGCGATCCTCACCGACGCCTTCCCCACCCGTCAGCGCGGGATGGCGCTGGGCATCAACCAGGTCGCCGCCCGCATCGACTGGTGGGGCAACATCACCTTCGCGATCGGGCTGACCGCGCTGCTGGCGGGTGTCACCTACGGCATCCAGCCCTACGGCGGTCACGACATGGGCTGGACGAACCCGAAGGTGCTCGGCGCGCTCGTCGGCGGTGCCGCCGTGCTCGCCGCGTTCCTGCAGATCGAACGGCGGGTCGGGCAGCCCATGTTCAACCTCGTGCTGTTCCGGATCCGCGCGTTCAGCGCCGGCAACGCCGCGGTGCTGCTGTCCTCGATCGCCCGCGGCGGCATGCAGTTCATGCTCATCATCTGGCTGCAGGGCATCTGGCTGCCGCTGCACGGCTACGACTACGTCGACACACCCCTGTGGGCCGGCGTCTACCTGCTGCCGCTGACGATCGGCTTCCTCGTCGCCGGGCCCGTGTCCGGCTTCCTGTCCGACCGCTTCGGCGCCCGCGCGTTCGCCACCGGCGGCCTGCTGCTCGTCGCCGGCAGCTTCCTCGGGCTGCTCCTGCTGCCGATGAACTTCAGCTACCCGGCGTTCGCGGCGCTGCTCGTGCTCAACGGCGTCGGCTCCGGGCTGTTCTCCGCCCCGAACACGACGGCGGTGATGAACGCGGTGCCCGCCGCCTCCCGCGGCGGCGCCTCCGGGATGCGCGCGACGTTCATGAACTCGGGGCAGGTGCTCTCGATCGGGTTGTTCTTCTCGATGATGATCGCCGGACTGGCCTCGAGCCTGCCGTCCTCGCTGCGCAGCGGCCTGGCCGCCCACCACGTACCCGCGGACGTGACCGACCGGGTGGCCGGCCTGCCGCCGGTCGGCAGCCTGTTCGCCGCCTTCCTCGGCTACAACCGGATGCGCAACCTGCTCGGCGACGACACCCTTCGCGGCCTTCCGCCGGCGGACGCCCAGGACCTCACCGGCAGGCAGTTCTTCCCGCATCTGATCGCCTCGCCGTTCCACCACGGCCTGGTCATCGTCTTCACCCTGGCGATCGGCATGTCCCTGATCGCGGCGCTGGCCTCCCTGTTGCGCGGCTCGCGGTACGTCCACGTCGAACCGGCGCCCGCGTCCGCCCGCCCCGCCACCACCAGCCTCACCACCGCCGGGGCCGGGGCGACGAGCGCCGCCGTCACCGCCGGTCCCACCCCAGCCGGATCCGCCGCGGTCTCCTCGGCGCCGGCGGCCGACGCCGCGACGGCGGCGACCGCGGGTGGCAACCAGCGGGCCGGCCTCGACTGACCACGATCACATCGCACCTCCAACGGAACAACGGGCCGCGTGCGGCCCCTGCGCGACAAGCTCGATATCGGTGGACCGGTCCATTGCGGCG
This sequence comes from Frankia canadensis, assembly GCF_900197875.1. Lineage (GTDB taxonomy): Bacteria > Actinomycetota > Actinomycetes > Frankiales > Frankiaceae > Frankia > Frankia canadensis. The sequence goes on from NZ_FZMO01000540.1 coordinate 28,894, forward strand.
TGCGACACTGCGCCGCTCGAGTTCGGGACGATCAACGGCGTGCGGCGGGCACTCCTTTGCCGCGACGGTGAGGACTTCGGCGCGCCTCGTGGGCGTCACGCCCTGACGCGCCGCGTCTCTTTCCCGGTCCGACGCGCCGCGCCGGCGACACCGACAGACCACGTCCCATCAATGGGGTCAACACGACCGAATCCCATTCCCGATATCTGGACAACGGACCTGCCCATTCGGCGGCCGGACGGCATTTCCCGGGCGAACGGCACATGAACGGCCAGAGTCTGGTCAGCAGGCAAACGGCCTGAACCGCAGGGTACGGACGGCCCGTGCGTGACCCAGGGCCGGGGGCCGGGCCGCCGCCGCGGGCTCCGCGCGGCTTGACTACCCGCGAACGGGGGCCCACGTAGTCAGATCGGGCCATGTCCATGCGCCCTGCGGCTGCCCGAGTTGGTCGAAACGGGCTCTGGCGCGGCCGGGTGCTCCAGGGGTGCCCTGCGGAGCACCCGGCCGCGGACCTCGATGGGCGCTGGCGCTGCCACCCACCGAGACGAAGCCCTGTCGCTCAGCACACCGTGACGGACCGACAGGGCACGATGCGATAGCTCTCGACTCCGCCGAGTGTTCGGGCGTGGTCCTCGGCCGCACGCGCCGTCGCCCAACCCACGAGGATCTCCACCACACCACCGTCGGCATCGAGCACCGCGATGGAGAAGTCGAGCGGCCGCG
>NZ_FZMO01000563.1 GCF_900197875.1 Frankia canadensis
GCCCACCGGGCCGCGGCTGTTGGTATCCGCCCGGCTGGTACCCGCCCCCCGGGCCCCCGGGGGCGTTCACGCCGCCCGGGCCGCTGATGCCTCCTGGGCCGCTGATGCCTCCCGGGCCGCTCACACCGCCGGGGCCACCGGGACCGAGGGGGCCACCGCGACCGAGGGGGCCGCCAGGCCGTCCGGGACCCATCCCACCCGGGCCAGCGCCACCGGGGGCGGAGAAGCCGCCAGGGCCCGCGGGATAGCCGGGCCGCGGGCCGGGGCCCGGGTAGCCGGGCGCGCTGGTGGCCGGCCGCGGGGTGGTCGACGCGCCGAGCGCGGCCTCGCGGATCTCGTCGTCGACCCGCACCTTGACCTCGGAGCGCGACAGCCAGTTGGGGCCGAACGCGCGGGTGCTGGCGCGGGCGAGCTCGAGCGCGAAGTCGTTCGCGTCGGCGAAGCGGGCGGCCGGGTCCTTCGCCAGCGCCCGCATGATCACCATGGAGACCGGCGGCGGCACCATGGTCAACGGCTCGGGCATGATCGTCAGGTGATGGTGGGTGAGTGGCTGGACCGCCATCTGCCGGCCGAACAGCGGCCGCCCGGCGATCATCTCGTAGAGCACGCCGGCGAGGGCGTAGAGATCCGTCGAGGGGAACAGCCGCACGCCCATGATCTGCTCGGGCGCCATGTACCGCGGGGTGCCGAGGATCGCGCTCGCGGTCGTCTCCGCACCGTCGAAGATCTTGGCGATGCCGAAGTCGGTGACCTTGAGCAGGCCGTCGCCGGCGAACATGATGTTGTCCGGCTTGATGTCGCGGTGCAGGACGCCCTGGGCGTGCGCGGTGGACAGCGCGGCCGCGGCGGCGATCCCGACCGAGCAGGTGGTCTCCGGCGACAGCGAGCCCGCGCTGATCCGCTGCTTGAGGGTGCCGCCGGAGAGCAGCTCCATGACCAGCAGGCAAGTGCCCTCATGCTCCACGTAGTCGTGGATGCGGACGATGTGCGGATGGTCAAGCTCGGCGAGGACCCGTGCCTCGGACAGGAAGCGGGCACGCAGGTCGGGGTCGTCGGAGGTGTCGAGCAGGATCTTGATCGCGACCTTGCGGCCGATGAGCCGGTGCTGCCCGGCCAGCACCAGCCCGTACCCGCCCCGGCCCAGGTCGCCCTCGACGGAGTAACCCGGAAGCGCCGCCTCCACCAGTGATCTGTCAATCAGCAAGGTTCAGATCCGTCCGCTAACGCCGTCGGGTACTCCACCGCACCGCCGTTCCTGTCCCGACCGCGCCGTCGCGGCCCCGCGAGCTCGTGCTCCGGCTACACAGATCCACTGGCCGCCCACATGCTGGCCTGCAATGACGCGGTTCGTCGGGTTCCTGGCGATCCTACGACCCCGACCTTCCCATTCCTCCGCCCGTCCGGGGATGCGCCGCGACGTCGGATCGGCGACATGGGCATGCTGGCGGTGGTCGACGAGCGTCGACGCCGCCACGGCCCGATGATGCGCCACGGACGGCCCGGATGATGTACCACGCCCGGCATGCAGTGTCTCGCCCGACGAAGGTGCGCCACGGACGACGATGACCTCACTCATGCCGATGGTGGTTGTGGCGGCACGTGTTGAACCAGCGAGGAAGGGTGTCCCACGTCATGTCGACAAGCGAGCCCACTGCCCCGGCGGCCGCGCCGGACATCCCGGCGACGGACATCACGACGACCCCGGAATGGGCCGCGTTGACGGCCCATCAGAGCGAGATCTCCGCGGCATCGCTGCGCGGGCTGTTCGACGCCGATCCCACCCGCGGTGAGACGTTCACCGCCGAAACGGACGGCCTTTACCTCGACTACTCCAAGAACCTGCTCACGGCCCAGACGCTCGAGCTGCTCGTCGCGCTGGCGCGGCGGGCGGGGCTCGCCGAGCGCGTCGAGGCCATGTTCGACGGGCAGCGGATCAACGTCACCGAGAACCGGCCGGTGCTGCACACCGCGCTGCGGGCGCCGGCGGGCGTCCGCATCGAGGTCGATGGGCACGACGTCGTCCCCGACGTGCACGAGGTGCTCGACGCGATGTCGCGCTTCGCCGAGCAGGTGCGCTCCGGACAGTGGCGGGGCGCTACGGGAGAGCGGATCACCACCGTCGTGAACATCGGGATCGGTGGGTCCGACCTCGGCCCGGCGATGGTGTACGACGCGCTGCGCGACTACGCCGACCGGTCCATCGAGGGCCGTTTCGTCAGCAACGTCGACCCCACCGACATCTGGGAGGCCACGGCCGATCTCGACCCGGCCACGACACTGTTCGTCGTCGCCTCCAAGACCTTCACGACCCTGGAGACCATCGCGAACGCGCGAGCCGCGCGCGGGTGGCTGACGTCCAAACTCGGCGAGAACGCCGTCTCCCGGCATTTCGTTGCGGTCTCAACGAATGCGGAGAAGGTCGCCGAGTTCGGCATCGACACCCAGAACATGTTCGGCTTCTGGGACTGGGTCGGCGGCCGCTACTCGGTGGACTCCGCGATCGGCCTGGCCGTCATGATCTCCATCGGGCCGGAGCACTTCCGGGAGTTCCTCGCCGGATTCGCGGCGATGGACACTCACTTCCGCGGCACGCCGTTCGAGCGAAACCTGCCGGTGCTGCTCGGGCTCATCGGCGTGTGGTACCGCGACTTCTTCGGGTACGACACGCACGCCGTGCTGCCCTACAGTCACTATCTGGGGCGTTTTCCCGCCTATCTCCAGCAGCTTGACATGGAGAGCAACGGCAAGCGGGTCGACCTCGCCGGCCGGCCGGTGCGCACGCAGACCGGCCCGATTGTCTGGGGCACCCCGGGAACCAACGGGCAGCACGCCTACTACCAGCTTCTCCACCAGGGCACGGCGGTCGTTCCGGCCGACTTCATCGGCTTCGTCCAGCCGAACCATCCGAACGTCGGCCCGGCGGACGGGCCGGACCAGCACGCGCTGCTGATGGCCAACTTCCTCGCCCAGACCGAGGCGCTCGCGTTCGGCAAGACCGCCGAGCAGGTCGCCGCCGAGGGTGCCGAGGAGCGGCTCGTCCCGCACCGGACGTTTCCCGGGGACCGGCCCACCAACACCCTGCTCGCCCCGAAGCTGACGCCGTTCACCCTGGGCCAGCTCATCGCGCTGTACGAGCACAAGGTGTTCACCCAGGGCACGATCTGGGGCATCAACAGCTTCGACCAGTGGGGGGTGGAGCTCGGCAAGGTGCTCGCCGGGCGGATCGTGCCCGAACTGACCGCCGAGACCGAGCCGCCGGCGGCGGCGCACGACAGCTCCACCGACACCCTCATCAGACGCCTGCGTCGCGGCTGAGCGCCACCGTTACCACCAGCGTCGGGCCGACCTCGTCATGTTACTCTCCGTAAGCGATTGGCGGGTCGGCCCCGCCCGGTGCGGACGGTGACGATGACCTCGGGGGGCGGGCACGATGCGGGTCGACGCCGGAGCCCTGACCATGTCCGTGTCCCGCGCGGGTGAGGACGTCGCCATCGAACTCGCCGGCGAACTGGACACCGCCGGGCGGCTGCGGTTCCGCGAGCAGATCGGCGAGCTGCTCGGCCGCGGCGGCGGGACGGTGACGGTGGACGTCGCGGGCCTGCGTTCCATCGATATTCCGGCGCTCGCCGCGCTGCTTCGCGCCGATCTGCTCCTGCGCCGGGTGCACTCGGAGCTGCGGATCCGCTCGCCGACCCCGGCCTTCACCGCGCTGCTGCGCGAGACCGGCCTGCAGGGCCGCCTGCACGTCGACAAGGCCGCCCGCCGCTAGCCTGCGTGTGGAGTTGTGATCTCCGCGGCCGGTCCGGGGTGGAGTTCGGCGGTCCTGCCGACCCCCGGGCCCGGCAGCCAGCCGCTCTCCTGAGCGGCCAAGCTGCCGAGCGGCCAAACCGGTGGGGCCGGTCAGTTGGCGAACGGGGGTGTGCTGGCCTTGCTTCGCGTGGTCCCACCCGTCGTGAACGGGAGGACGGCAGCCGATGTCACGTTGGGTGACATGGTGGCGGGCGAGGTCGGACTGCTGAGCGTCGTCCGGATGCTTCGAGCCCGCACGGCGGAAAGCTCCGCGGTCGCGGTCGCGGTCGCGGTCGCCGTGACCGGCGCCGGTCCGCGACGTGCGCCGAGACCGCGCTCGGCCTCACGACCGACACTGTTCGCCACACTCCGTGCGGGGAACCGCAGGGGCGTGGTGGCTACGTCAGCGAAGAAGGGGCCCGAAAGTGTCGGTCGGGGGCCCGGCTGGGGGTGCTCCACCGGCGTCGCGGCCACCGGCATCGCCTCTGCCGCCACGGTTTCACGTGGGACGAGCGCCAGCCGGGCGCGGGAGTCGGTCAGGCGTCTCTCGACCCCTCCCATCAGGAGCATCCCGGCCATGATCAGAAGCGGGAAAGCGAGCGAGAGCAGCAGAACGGGTGGAGTGAGACTCACCGAGGAACCCCCAGGCCGGCGTGCGGATCACCGTGCGGCAACGTCGGTGCCGCACGGTAGCCCTTCCCCCTACGCCCGCCGGTTCACCTCCGATCGGCCATCTCACCCAGGCCGGGGCCGTCACCCTCGGTCGCGCCGTGAGGGAGACGTCACCGTTCTGTCCGCGCATGCGGCTGTTCGGGTGCGCCCATCACTCGTACGCTTCGGACGAGATGAGTGCGTGGCCGGTACCGTTGCCCGCCTACGGAGGGCGTCCGTCGGTGAGCAACGAGGATCTGATGGCGCGCATCCACCTGCTCGCCGAGCAGGTGGACTACGCGCTCGCGGAGATCGTGCTGCGGCGGGCCGCCTACCAGCGGGCCTGGGAGGACGAGCCCGACTGGCAGTGGACCTCGGGCGGCGTCGAGGCGCTGCGCCATCCGCCGGTCGCCGAGGCCCTCGCCCTGCAGCTCGGCGCGGTCGAGCGGCTGCGCCTGTGGGCCCAGGAGATGCACTGGCTTCAGGAGCAGGCCAGGCTGCGCGGACTGCTGCGCTGAACGCGGGCCGCCCGTGCTGAGAGCCGTTGGCCGTGCTGAGCGCGGGCCGCCCGTGCTGCGAGCCGTTGGCCGTGCTGAATGCGCGGTGCTACTGCGGCGGGCGGCGGTCGAGCGCGTCGAACAGGCGGCGGCCGAGGTTGGCCGCGGCGACGTTCCCGCGGTGCAGATAGCGATTTACCCCGGCCTCCAGGCTCTCAGCGGCGTCGTCCTTGCGACCCGACCGGTACAGCACCTCGGCCCGGGCCAGCAGCGCCTGGCCCTGGCCGTCGACGTCGTCGGTGCGCCCGGTGAGGTCGACGGCGGTGTCGGCGAAGCGCAGCGCCTCGGCGTCGCGGCCGCGCAGCGACAGCAGCCGGGCGTGCACCCCGCACCAGCCGGCCTGGGTGGGCAGCTGGTCGGCGGCGGCGCCGTCCCGGCAGCGGGTGACATACTTGCCGGCGTCCTCCAGCTTGCCGAGGCGGACCAGCACGTCGGCGAGGGCGGCGGCCCGGTTCGCCAGCAGCTGGCGCTCACCCATCTGGGACAGGGCTCGGCAGCTGCGGCGCAGCTCGCGAGCGGCGACGGTCGGCTCGTCGGCGAGCAGCGCGACCCGGGCGACGACGAAGCCGCCGTGGTAGGGATCGACCCGCGGTCCCCGCAGGTCGTGGACGATCTCCTCCGCGGCCTTGAGGTGGATGCGGGCGCCCTCCAGGTCGCCGCACATCGCGGTGAGCACGGCCAGTTGGCCGAGCAGCGCGCGGCGCAGAGCGCGGTCGTCGCCGGCGGCGTCCAGGGCCTCGCTCGCCCGGCTCAGGCTCTCGGTGACGGAGCGTGGCCCCTGACTCATCAGCAGGGCCAGTTCGCGCCGCAGCGACTGGGCCGCCCGCGGCACACCCGACTCCTCGGCGTGCCGCACGGCGTTCTCCATCGACCGCTCGGCGGCGGTGTGCTGCCCGGCGGCGGTGTAGGCGCTGGCCTGGCTGCGGCAGGCGAGCGCGGCGCCAACGTCGTCGCCGGAGCGGACGAACATGGCCAGCGCCGACGACGCCTCGGTGAGGGTGGTGGCGACCAGCCCCTCCGGGTCGGTGGAGAACAACACCCGCAGGTGGGCGAGGCGGGCGTGGGCGCGCAGCCCCTCCTCGCCGGCGCGCCGGGCCCGCTCGGTGACCTGGCGCAGGATGCGCTCGGCGTCGGTCCACTGGTGGAACGAGAAGCACAGCGTCCATCCGAGGTCGATCTCGGCGCGCAGCCGCAGCGGATCGGTCTCCGGCAGCAGCCGGATCGCCCGCTTGAGCAGCTGGGCGGCGCCGTGCTCGTCGCCCTGGCGGACCCGGTCGGCGGCCTCGAACAGGCAGGTGGCCGCGGAGCGGCCGAGCTCGACCGTCTCCGGGCCGCGCAGGCCGATCTCCGTGCGGTAGCGGAACGCCTGCTCCAGGTGGTAGCCGACCAGCTCGTCGTGCTCGCCGGGCCCGCCGACGAGCCGGGCCTGTAGCCACTGGGCGAACTGCTGGTGCAGGTCGGCGCGGCGGCGCTTGGAGGTGGACTCGTAGGCGCAGTCGCGCAGCAGCACGTGCAGGAACCGGAAGGCCTCGACGCCGGGCAGGTCGGAGCGGTCGGGGTGGACAAGCTCCTTGCGGACCAGGTTCAGGCAGTGCGCGGCGACCATCGACTGCTCGTCCGGGTCGGACAGGTCGATGACGGCGTCGAGATAGAACCGCTCGCCGACGACCGCGGCCCGCTCCAGCACCCGGCGCTCCTCCGGTTCGAGCCGGTCGAGGCGGGCGGCGAGCAGCGAGGAGATCGTCGGCGGGACGGTGACGTTGCGCAGGCTGCCGGTGGCGATCCAGCGGCTGCCCTCCCGGCGCAGCAGCCCGTCGTCGACGAGGGCGGCGACCATCTGCTCGACGAACAGCGGGTTGCCCGCCGCCGAGGTGGTGATCCGGTTCACCAGGGCCGGGTCGAGCTCGTCGGAGCCCATCAGGCTGTAGATCAGGCGCTGGCAGCGGGCCTCGGTCAGCGGCGCGAGCAGCATCGACGTGGCGTTGAACTTTCCGCCGCCCCAGTGCCGCCGCTCCTCGAGCAGCTCCTGGCGGGCGAGGCAGAGCAGCATGATCGGGGCGTCACGGGACCAGTCGGCGATGTTCTCGATGAGGTCGAGCAGCGTCGTCTCGGCCCAGTGCACGTCGTCGAACCAGAGGATCAGTGGCCGGCGGGCGGCGAGGGCCTCGAAGAACGAGCGCACCGCCCAGAAGCTCTCCTGCGGGCCGAGCTCCGCGCCGCCGAGGCCGATCAGTGGCGCCAACGCCTCGACGATCTCCGCGGCCTGGTCGACGCCGTCGAGCAGCTCGCGCAGCCGGCGGCGGCCGTCCGGCGCGCTCTCGTCGGCGGACAGCCCGGTCGCCTGACGGACCATCTCCATCAGCGGCCAGTAGGCGATGCCCTCGCCGTAGGACAGACATCGGCCGGTGAGCACGGTCGCCCGGGGGGCCAGCGACGCGCAGAACTCCCCGACCATCCGGGACTTTCCGATGCCGGCCGAGCCGAGGACGGTGAACAGGTGGCAGGTGCGCTCCTCGACCACCGCCTCGAAGGCGTCCTGCAGCCGGCGGCGCTCCCGGTTGCGCCCGATGACCGCGGCGGTGAAGCCGAGCAGCGGCGCCCGCGCGCCGGGGCCGGCCTTCGGGTCGACCAGGCCGGTCAGCCGGTGGACACGCAGGGGCTCACGCTTGCCCTGCACGACCAGCGGGCCGACCGGGATGACCGTCACGCTGTGGCGGATGAACCGGTGGGTGGTGTCGCCGATGAGGATCTCGTCGGGCGGCGCGGCGCTCTCCAGCCGGGCGGCGACGTTCACCGCGTCGCCGGTGACCCCGCCACCGGCGACCGTGACCTCGCCGGTGTTGATCCCGATCCGCACCCGCAGCCGCAGTCCCCAGCGCTGCTCGAGGTCGGCGTTGAGCGCCTCCATCGCGGCCCGGATGTCCAGCGCGGAGCGCACGGCGCGCAACGCGTCGTCCTCGTGCAGGACGGGAATCCCGAACACGGCGAACACGGCGTCGCCGATGAACTTCTCGACCGAGCCGCCGTGGGTGTAGATCACTTCCCGCACGGTGGTGAAGAACTGCCACATCACCTGCTGTAGCGGCTCTGAGTCGATCTTCTCGCCGATGTCCGTCGACCGGGCGATGTCCACGAACATGATCGTTACGGTCTTGCGCGTGCCACTCCCGGCGGTGGGCAGGGGGTTCCCGCACCCGGAGCAGAAGCGCGCCCGCTCTGGATTCTCCTCCGCGCATGTCGGGCACGGCATCATGTGCCGGATCGTAGGCCGATCTCGGGCCCGTGCGGTGGGGGATGCGCTCAGCCGACGCGTCGTAGGTGATCCGTCCCACATCGATGCCACATTCCGGTCCTGGGGAGCCGCGTCCCGGTCCTGGGGGTGTGCCGCCGTGGCGGCGACGACGCGCCGGTGTGTGTCACCGTCCCCCGGCCGGGATGACCTGATCATGAGCTGATGTCCCGGCGCACCGCGATCAGTGCCCCCACCAGGGCGAGTACTCCCCAGCAGAGCGCGCCGGCCAGGGACGAGATCTCGAGTTCGGACGTCGGCCAGGCCAGCACTCCCAGGGGGGCGGTGGCGGGCCCGTGGAAGCGGGTCAGGTCGGTGAGCGGCTCGACGGCGGCACAGCCGCCCAGGGCGAGCAACGCGCCGGTCGAGCCGCGCAGGATCGTGCCGAGGCCGACGCCGATCATCCCCGCCGCGCACACCGTGACCGCGACGACGGCGTAGGCCCCGACCACCTGGCCCGGCCGGTCGAGATGCATGCCGGTGCCGCCATAGCGGGCGACGCCCACGGCCAGCCAGGCGAGGAACAGCGCCGAGCACATCGCGAGCCCGGTGCCCGCGACCGTGACGAACTGGGCCGCGGTGACCCGCGCGCGGCCCGGCACGGCCAGGAAGCTCAGCGCGGCCGTGCGGTGCCGGTACTCCTGTGCGACGACGAGGACACCGAACGCCATCACGGCGTAGGCGACGAACAGCCCGGACCTCGACCGCAGACCCTCCCAGAACGCCGGCGCCTGCTGGCCGGACCAAAGCATCAGCGGCACGTGCAGGACCACCACCGCGAGCAGGCCCGTGGCCTGCCAGCGACTGCTGGCGACCTTGAACAGCTCGGTGCGGACCAGAACGCCGACCCCGGCCTGGTGGGTCGCCATCACGGACCGTACCCGCCGGTGGCCGCCGCGCCGGCGAGCGGGCGGGTGAGTGAGAAGTAGACCTCTTCCAGGTCCGGGCCGTGCGTGTGCAGCTCGACGAGGGCGATCCCGTGGCGAGCGGCGACCTGGCCGACCCGCGCGGCGGTGCCGGCCGGGAGCGTCAGTCCGTCCCCGCCGGCGGCCGTCACCGCCAGGCCCTCGGCGGCGAGCAGGGTGGCGAGGCGCGCGGCCTCGGGGGTGTGTACCTCGACGTGCCCACGACCGTGCTGGTGGCCCAGCTCCCGCACGTCCGCGTCGAGCACGACCCGGCCCTCGCTGATGATGACGACGTTGTCGACGGTCTGCGCGACCTCGGCGAGCACGTGGCTGGACAGCAGAGCGGTGCGCCCCCGCGCGGCCCAGTCGCGCAGGAAGGACCGCAACCAGCCGATTCCCTCGGGGTCGAGGCCGCCGTTCGGCTCGTCCAGGACGAGCAGCTCCGGGTCGCCGAGCAGGGCGGTGGCGAGCGCGAGCCGCCCGCGCATGCCCAGCGAGAAGCCGCCGGTCGGCCGTTCCGCCGCGGCCTCGAGTCCCACGGTTGCCAGCACGTCCTCGACGCGGCGGCGGTTCACGCCCAGCGGAATCCCGCAGGCGCGCAGATGGTCCCGGGCGGTGCGCCCGGGATGGGAGGCGTTGCCCAGCACCGCGCCGACCCGGCGGGCAGGGTGATCGAGCTCACGATAGGGTCGGCCGAACAGCAGCGCCTCGCCGGAGTTCGGCGCCACCAGGCCCAGCAGGGCGCGCAGCGTCGTCGTCTTGCCGGAGCCGTTCGGCCCCAGAAATCCGGTGACCGTTCCCTGGCTGACCGTGAAGGTCACGTTCCGGACGGCGTGGTGGGACCCGTATCGCTTGGCCAGGCGCTCGATGTGGACGACGGCGGTGACGGGAGCCTCCCGGCGGATGGTCCGAACGGGGCAGCTCCTACGGTAGCCTGTCGCTGCCGCCTGTCCGCTCGCGGGTTACCCGGTTGTCTCGTGACCGGTCGCGTCGCCGCGTGGTTCGTCCACTGCGATCAGTGACAGCAGTTCGACGAGCCTGGCACGCTGCGGGGCGTTCAGCCGCCGGGTGAGGACCGCCACGCTGTCCGCCTGCCGACGCTGCCCCTCGGCGAGCGCCTCCTGACCGGCCTCCGTGAGGGCCAGCAGGACGGCGCGCCGGTCGGTCGGATGCGACCGACGGGTGACCAGTCCATCCGCCGCCAGAGCGTCCACCGTCTCGGTCATCGTCCGCGGGGCGACCGTGACCGCGTCCGCGAGATCGCGCAGCCGGCACGGCCCGGTCTCCGCGAGCAGCCGCAGCACCTTGAACCTGGCCAGGGAGAGCCCCACGCTCGCCCGCAGTGCCTCGTCGACGGTGACGCGGACCCGATGGGCGGCCGCGAGCAGCAGGTCGACGGCGGCGTCGCCGGTGCGTGGGGGCGGCATCGGGGGGCCTCCTTGGCTATGGTGATGGAGATGTCATATTAGGTGAACTTGCCTCATTGTGAGGTAGCCTCGCTAAAACCCGAGTCAGAGTCTGACACCCATGGAGCGCACATGGACGCACTCACCTGCCTGCTGACCCGCCGCACCGCCACCCGCCTGGTCGAACCCGGCCCGACACCTGACCAGATCACGGCCATTCTCGGCGCCGCCACCACCGCGCCGGATCACAAGATGCTGCGACCATGGCGCTTCGTCATCGTGCGCGGCGAGGCGCGGACCACTCTCGCCACCGCCATCACCGCGGCGGCCGAGGCCATCGGCGACCTGCCCGAGCCGGTCGTGCGCAAGGCCGCTGGCAAGGCCACCCGGTCCCCCGCGCTCATCGCGGTCATCGCGGCTCGGGTGGAGTCCCGGGTGTCGGTCGCCGAGCAGGACGCCTCGGCCGCCGCGGCGGCGCAGAACATCTGCCTGGCCGCGCACGCGCTGGGCGTCGCCTCGGCGTGGAAGTCGGTGCCGCTGCCGGACAGCGCGCCGGTGCGGGCGTTGTTCGGCGTCGCCGCGGGCGAGGAGCTCGTCGGCTGGGTCGAACTCGGCACCCAGGCGCCGAATGTTCCCGTTCCCCCGCGCGCCGCCGTCCCCCTCGGCGAGGTCGCCGCGGAACTTGAGGTGGACGGCTCGCTGCGACCGGTCGCCACTGCGGCGCCCGTCATCGTCTGACACGGCGCCATCGGCGGCCGAATCGGCCGTGTTCGGCCGGTTCCAGCTGGTTCGAATCGCTTCGGTCGGTTCGGTCGTTTCCCTGACAGGACCGGCGGTTCGCCCAGGTCCCGACTGCCCGGGTGGCGTGGGGCCGGTTCCCCGAAAGATGCCCCGAGGCGAGCGGAAGGCTACCTAAGCTGGAGCGCAGGTCCAGGTCGAGCGGTCCCGATTCGGGGTATGACTCGGCTCCCGACCTGCGACGGGAGGTACGCCGTGTGCGGTGCGCAGGCACCCGGACGTCACGGAGTCACCCCTGTGCGCCCAGAACGCGGCCGGCGGTGGGCCCCCGGTGGCCTGCTGGTCGCCGTGCTGGTCGGCTGCTCGGTGCTGGTCGGCTGCTCGCAGTCCGGCGCGCCCGCTGACGGGGCCACGGCGGCCGCGGGCAGTGGCATCAGCACCAGCCCCTACCCGCCCGACCCGCCCGGCCCGGCCGGCTCGGCCGGCTCGGCCGGCCCGGCCGGCTCGGCCGGCTCGGCCGGCTCGGCCGGCTCGGCCGGCTCGGCCGGCTCGGCCGGCTCGGCCGGCTCGGCCGCGACCAGCTCCACACCACCCGCGGCCTCCGCGCCGGCCGCCTCCGCGCCGGCCTTGGGCCCGCAGCCCGATGGCGCCGCCGGCGGCTCCGCGGCCCCGGATGCCGTCGGCACGGCGGCCGCCCCCGGCGGTGGTCCCGGATCTGGCGTGGCGACCCCGTCCGGCGCCCCCGGCGGATCGGGTGGTTCCGCCGGATCGGGCGGGACCGGCGGATCGGGCGGGACCGGCGGTGTGGACCTGCCGCAGGTGCCGACGCCCCTTCCGTCCGCGGTGTTCGTGGGGGAGGCGTGCGTGCCCAGCCGCAACACGGGTCCGGCGATGGCCGTCAACGGCCTACCGCTCTACTGCCTTCCCGACGCGGGTGGCGCCGGCGGTGCGGGCGGGCGCTGGACCACGCAGGCGCCGCCCCCGCCGACCCAGGTCGCGCCGCAGGAGGGCGGCCTGTGCCAGCCCGGCGACATCGGTCGGATCGTGCCGAACGCGGCCGGCCGGCCACTGTCCTGCCTGCGGGACCCGAACGGCTCTCTCAGCTGGTCGGACGTCTCCTGACCGTCAGCCGCGCCGCCGCGCGCGGCGGGCGGTGAGCGCCTCCGCGAGCGACCAGGCGCTCGGCAGGACCAGCGCGGTGACGGTCGTCGCCCACGCCCACGGATGGTCGGCCAGGTAGGGGACCGCGTCGTCGCGCAGCCAGTCGAACAGTGGATCGCGCAGCACCGGGACGGCACCAGCGGCGGCGATCACCACCAGGACGCCGGCCGCGACGACCGCGAGGCCACCCGGCAGTCGCCGCCAGCTCGGCACCCCGAGCACCAGGAGTCCGAACAGCGCGATCGCGATGCCGAACGCGCCCAGGGGCCCCGAGCAGATCAGCCCGGCCGCGCTGCCCAGCGCCACCAGCACCGCTCCCAGCGCGATCATCACCCGACGGCGGCCGCGGGCGACGTCGCGGACCAGCTCGAAGCCCAGACGGGCGGTCGTGCGCGCCACGAACGCCACGGGTCGCACCGGCCGCGGCAGAAACCGCGCGGACGTCAGCCAGGCGGTCACCACCGCGATGATCTGGGCGACATCGCTGACGAGGATGGGTCCCTGCGCCGGGTCGGTGATGCGTTCGTCCGACACCCGGCAGGCGCGCAGCACCTCGTCGACCGCCCGCGGCGCCAGCAGACCCGGGGCTACCGGTCGATCTCCGCCGCCGGACGGCGTGCGGCCCCGTCCCACCGCCGGGGTCGCGGCGCCGGCCTCGCGGGCCGCGACCCGGGCCGCCGCCGCTGCCGCCAGGGAGATCACCTCGGCGCCGCCGGCCGCCTCGGCCTCGGCCGGGACCCCGGCTGGCGAGGTGGCCGGCGAGGTGGCCGGCGAGGTGATGGGCGAGGTGGCCTGGGACGCGGGTCGAGCGGTGGGCGGGGAGGCGGCTGGCTGATCGGCGGCGCGGGCGGCCTGGCCGGCGGCGCGGGCCTGGTCGACGGCGGCGAGGAAGTCGGCGGTGGGACGGGGATCGACGCCGGCGGCGTTGTCCTGGCGGACCGTCTGGGCGAGGCCGACGAGTTCGGCGGCGGCGATGTCCCGCTGCGGCCCGGCGGCCACCCAGGTGGCCGTGACCGGCAGGCTTGGGGGAACCGGGGCGGCCGGGTCGAGCAGGAACGCCAGTTCGTCGCGGACCTCCGCGGTGGGCGGCGTGCCCGCGACGTCGGCGAGGTCGTCGACCAGGTCGGTCAGCCAGCCCCGCCGGGCCAGCGCCGCCGGGCCGTCGGGCGGGACGGCCAGGTCGCGCCGCGTGACCAGCCGGCGGGGGTCGAGCAGGATCCGCGCGAGCCAGCCGGCGCCGTCGAGCCGGCCCCACATCCAGTCGTTGGCGCGCCACGACGCCTTGGCGAACGCGGCGAAGTTCCCCAACCGCAACCCGGTGACCTTGTCCTCCGCCAGTTGGCGGGTCGAGTCGAGGGCGTTCGGCAGGTCGGCGCTGAGCTGGACGAGCTCGATCGGCTGGTCCAGCACGGCACCGGAGATCTCGTTCTCGACCAGATGCAGGTCGAGCAGGGCGATCACGGCCGCCGTCCCGCCCGTGGGCAGGTAGTCGACGAAGTCGGCGAGCCCACGGGCGGCCAGGGCCCGCCGCTGCCCGACAGTGAGGCCCCGCGTCCGCGCATCCGGCCCGCCGCCTGGTTCCCCCGCCCGCACCTCGGACGTCCCGGCCGTCGACGTCTGGGCGGCCGACGTCCGAGGGGTGGACGTCTGGGCCGTCGACAAGCGGGGAGTGGACGGTGCCGACCGCCGGACCATCGCGGCGAACTCGGCGCGCGCCCGCTCGACGACCAGCGCGAGCGACTGCCAGGACTCGTGCAGCCGGTGTCGACCGCGTTCGCCTGCCGGGTCGCCGCGCAGCCAGCGGCGGGTCGCCTCGGCGGCGACGGCGTCCGTCGGTTCGCCCGGCAGCGCGGCCAGGGTCTCGGTCACGGTCGTGAACACACCCGGACGAGGACCGGAGGTGTAAAGCCACGACGGGCCGCGCGCGTCGCCCACGTCTGTCCGGTCGTCGTCCAGCGGGGATCGCCGGCCGCTGACCGGACGGGTGTCGCCGGCGGGCGGGGCGGCCTCGTGCACCGCGGCGGCGAGGCTGGCCAGGCGGGTTCGGTCGGCCGGCGCGGGGCACAGGACGTACCCCTCGTTGATCATGGAGATCAGGATGCCCTTGACGCCGTCGAGGGCGGGTTGGCCAAGCCGCCAGAGCTCGTCGGCGCCCGCGGCGTCCGGAAGCTCGCCGGGCAGGGTCTCGAGCACCGCGGCCGCGGCGGCCGCCGCCATCGCGACCCGCGCGGTGGCGTTCGCCCGCACCGTGTCGGCGTCCGGCGGGCGCGGTAGATCCGCCCGGTCGGCGAGCACCCGCAGCAGCGCCTCGACCACCGGCGCCGAGATCCGCTCGGCCATGCCGCGCCGGTAGGCATCCCACACCCCCGCGTCGGCCAGCCGGGCCGTGCCGGCCGGCGCCAGGCGCAGCAGCCGCCGCCGGGTGGCGCGGGCGCTTCGCACGGTGTCGTTGTGCGCGCGCAGCGCGGCGAGGTCGGTGCCGATCGACTGGTTCAGCGCCGCGTCGAGCGCCCCGAGCAGGGTGCCGCTCGCCGCCGGCGGTGGTGGCAGCGCGGGGCCGGGAGCGGAACCGGCGGCACGGCCGGCGGCGGGGTCGCGACCCTGGTCGACGGGACGCGGCGAGGGCACCACGTAGGTGAGCACCCGGCGGACCTGGCGGGCGGCGGGCTGGTCGAACACGGCCGCGAGCGCCGGGCCGATCGGCCGGTTCACGAGGATGCCGCCGTCGGAGGCGAAGAACCCGCGCGCGCTGTTGACGTAACGGGCCATGTCCGGATGGGCCTCGTCGACTGTGCGCCCCACCGGCACGTAGGCGGGCTCGAACGCCCCGGGGAACGCGGAGCTGGCCCGGCCCGCGAGCGCCAGGCGGGCGATCGCCCCCGGCTCGGTCAGGTCCCGGGTGCCGAACACGAACAGGCCGCGGTAGTCGACGTCGTACATCGTGCCGCCGAGGGAGTCGGTGTGCTCGCAGACCTCGCCCCGCAGGATCGTCGTCGTGACGAACATCGAGGTCGGGCGGGCGACCGGCGGCCGGTGCGGGGTGGCGGTCGCGGCGATCGCGCGCAGCGCGGTGTCCAGCGCGGGCAGCACGGCCTCGTCCCCGCGCAGCAGCGATGGGAACGTCCGCTCCCGCGGGGTGCGCATGAGCGTGTCCAGGGCCCCGAGGGACAGCCACAGTTCGCGCAGCGGCGCCAGCGTGGCACGGTGGGTGTTGGCGAAGCCGAGCATCGTCGCGTTGATGCCGCCCGCGGACGCGCCGGCGAGCACGTCGACGGCGAGCTCGACGTCCAGGATCTCCATCAGCCGGGCGTAGCGGCTGGCCACTGCCGCGTCGGCCGCGGCAAAGGCCGCTGAGCCGGGAACGGGGGCGGCCGACCTGGAGGCGGCCGGGCCGGAGGCGGAGACGTGGGTGACGGGGACGGCGGGGCGGTGGGAGCCGGTGCGGGTCTCCCGGGCGGCGACGGCCAGGTTGATCTCGGCGGCCACCCCGCCCATCCAGACCGCGAGGCTGGCGCCTCCGGTCATCACGACGGCGAGCCGTACCTCCTGGGTGGCGGCGTCATGCACGGACGACTCCGGCACATCCGGCGGCTCCGTCACGCATGGCGACAACAGTAGTCGCGTCGGACATCGCACCGTTCGGCCGTTCGGTCGGCGGCCGTCGGTCTCTCGGTGGGATCAGGGATGTTTCGGCGGGCGAAGCCCACTTGTCAGCGGGTTACTCGTGGGTAGCATGGGAAGAACGTACTCACGAGTAGCCAGCCGGATCCGGCCCCGCGCGCCGCCCCGGCGCTCCCGAAAGGAGCCGTCCATGGGCCACTACCGGAGCAACCTGCGCGACCTCGAGTTCAATCTGTTCGAGCTGTTCGGTGTCGAACGCACCCTCGGCACCGGGCCGTTCGAGGAGATGGACGTGGACACCGCGCGCCAGGTCCTCGTCGAACTCGACCATCTGGCCTCGGGGCCGGTGGCGGACTCCTTCACCGACGCCGATCGCAACCCGCCGACCTTCGACCCGACCACGGGGTCGGTCACCCTGCCCGAGTCGTTCAAACGATCCTACCAGGCCGTGCTGGACGGCGAGTGGTGGCGGCTGTTCGTCCCGACCGAGGTGGGCGGGCTCGGCGCCTCGCCGACGGTCGCCTGGGCGGGCTCCGAGATGCTGCTCGGCGCGAACCCGGCCGTGTTCATGTACATGGCCGGGCCGACGTTCGCGTCGATCCTGCACCGCGTCGGCAACGACTGGCAGCGCACCCTCGCCCGCTACGCGATCGACCGGCGCTGGGGTGCGACGATGGTGCTCACCGAGCCGGACGCGGGTTCCGACGTCGGCGCCGGGCGCGCGCGGGCGGTCCAGCAGCCGGACGGCACCTGGCACGTCGAGGGTGTGAAGCGGTTCATCACCAGCGGTGACTGGGATGTGCCGGAGAACATCATGCATCTCGTGCTGGCCCGCCCCGAGGGGCACGGTCCGGGCACCAAGGGCCTGTCGATGTTCGTGGTGCCGAAGTTCATGCCGGACCCGGCGACCGGCGAGCCCGGCGAGCGCAACGGCGTGTACGTCACGAACATCGAGAAGAAGATGGGCCTGAAGGTCTCGGCGACCTGCGAGCTGCGCTTCGGCGAGCGGGCGCCGGCGGTCGGCTGGCTGGTCGGCGACGTGCACGAGGGCATCGCCCAGATGTTCCAGGTCATCGAGTACGCGCGGATGATGGTCGGCACCAAGGCCATCGCCACCCTGTCCGCCGGATACCTGGCGGCGCTCGACTTCGCCCGCACCCGCGTGCAGGGCGCGGATCTCACCCGCGCCGCCGACAAGTCGGCGCCCCGCGTGACGATCATCAACCACCCGGACGTCCGCCGGATGCTGATGGCGCAGAAGGCGTACGCCGAGGGCATGCGCTCGCTGGTCCTCTATACCGCGACCTTCCAGGACCGGGTGGCCCTGGCGGAGGCCCGCGGTGAGAGCGACGACCTCGCCGTGCGGGTCAACGACCTGCTGCTGCCGATCGTCAAGGGCGTCGGCTCCGAGCGGTCCTACGAGCTGCTCGCGTCGTCCCTGCAGGTCCTCGGCGGCTCCGGCTACCTGCAGGACTACCCGATCGAGCAGTACATCCGCGACGCCAAGATCGACACCCTGTACGAGGGCACGACGTCGATCCAGGGTCAGGACCTGTTCTTCCGCAAGATCGTGCGGGACCGTGGCCAGGCGCTGACGGCCGTGCTCGGCGAGATCCAGACGTTCGTCAAGGACGAGGCCGGCAACGGCGAGCTCCAGTTCGAGCGTGAGGCGCTGGGCACGGCGCTCGACGACGTTCAGGGCATGGTCGGGGCGATGGTCGGTTACCTCACCGGCGCGGCCGAGGACGCCCGGCAGGTCTACCGGGTCGGGCTGAACTCCACCCGGCTGCTGCTGAGCATCGGCGACCTCCTCGTCGGCTGGCTGCTGCTGCGCGGTTCCGAGGTGGCGCTGCGGGCCCTCGCCGAGGGAGGCGGTGAGGGCGGCCGGGACCGCGCCTTCTACCAGGGCAAGGTGGCCGCCGGTCGGTGGTTCGCGGCGAACGTGCTGCCCGAGCTGCGGACGCGGCGCGCCATCGTCGAGTCCACCGGTCTCGCGCTCATGGACCTGCCGGAGGAGGCCTTCTGACGGCCCGGCCGGGCGGCGACCAGCCCCGACGCCACCCTGGGTGATCGATTACCACGGACCGCGCGAGACTTCGCGCGGTCCGTGGCATTTATCGCGCGGTGTGGTTGTATTGGGTTGGATTGCGGGTAGGGCGGCGGGCATGGGAATCCCGTTGAGCCTCGCATTCTTCACCCTCGGAGCCGTTCTCACCTTTGCCGTCGATGCTCATCCGTCCGGCCTTGACATCAGCGCCGTCGGCGTCATCCTGATGCTCGTCAGCCTGGTGGGGCTCGGCATCACGCTTTACCAGAACCAGTGGCGCCGGAAGATCGTCGAGGAGTCGGTCGAGAGCGGCGTGCCGTCGCCCGTCTCCGTCGACGGCACGGTGATCGTCGACCCGGGCATGCACTACGAGGCGCCGCGGCGCCAGGAGCCGGGGCTCACCCCGGACGAGGACCTGAAGGCGAACGGGGTGCGCCACCCGGAGTTTGAGCAGCAGGAGGTCGTCCACGTCAGCGAGACCCAGCGCCGCCCCGCCTCGCGTTCGTGACCTGTACCGGCATCGGCGTCACCCGATCTGCCGTCCTACCGCTGATCCGCACCTGTCTGGTCCCGCCCGCCGCCCGGCCCGATCTCCCGCACGACCGGCCCGTCACACGGGCCTCGGGAGATCGGCCGGACGCTGTCACGAGGTGCGCAGCGGGGGGAAGGCCTGGTCCAGCTCGTTGCGCATGTCCCGCTTCAGAAGATCGTCCGACTCCGAGGAGGACTGCCCCTCAAGGAGGAACCTGGCCACTCGGAGGGTGAGGTCGACCCGTTCGGCCAGGTTCAGCGTGCCGGTGAAGCGGCCGCTGGAGTTGGCGGAGGTCAGAACCTTGGCGACGAACTCGTCCGCGGCCTGAAGTGCCTCCACTCGCGTCATGGTTCCACCTCTTTGTGCCGGAATCCGGTCAGAGGCGCAACCGTACCAGGCAACCTACGGTGCGCCGTTGTGTGCCCCTCTCGCGTGCTGTGTGCCCGTCTCGCGCGCCCTGTGCCTATCCCGGGTGTTTGTCGCGACCTGGATGCCCAGGCGGGTCGATCACGACCAGGCGAGCGTAAGGGTGGGATCCGTCAGCATGGCGCCGACGTCGGCGAGTACCGCGGCGCCCAGCTGCCCGTCCACGATCCGGTGATCGAAGGACAGCGCGAGCTGTGCCACCGTACGCGCCGTGATCTCGCCCTCGTGCACCCAGGGTGCCGGGCGGATCGAGCCGAGCGCGAGGATCGCGGCCTCCGGCGGGTTCAGGATCGGTGTGCCGATGTCGACGCCGAGCACCCCCACGTTGGTGATGGTGATCGACGCGCCGCGCAGCCGGGCCGGCGGGAGCCGGTCCGCCCGCGCGTCCTCGGTCAGCGAGGCCAGCTCCCGGGCAAGGGTGACCAGGTCGAGCCGGTCCGCGTCGGGGATGTGCGGCACGACCAGCCCGCGCGGGCCCGCGACCGCGATGCCCAGGTTCACCCGTTCGGCGACCTGGATCTCCGCCCGGCCCGCGCCGCCGTCCTCGACCCAGCGTGAATTGATCATCGGGTGGCGGCGGATCGCCACCAGCAGGGCACGGGCGACGAACAGCAGTGGGGTGACCTTGACGCCGGCGAACTCGGGCAGCGCCGAGATCCGCGCCCGCGCCGCCATGGTGGCGCTCGCGTCGGCGCTGAGGAACTCGGTGACATGTGGTGCCGCCGCGACGCTGGCGACCATCGACTGCGCCATCATCCGGCGTACACCGACCACCGGCACGTGCCAGGTGCCGGATGCCGTGGCGTAGGTCGCGTCCGCCGGGATCTGGCCCACCAGCCCGGTGCCGCCCGGCGCGGCCGGCCTCGCGGGAGCGGGGGCCGGGGACGTCGCAGGCGGAACCGGGGGAAGAGGCGTGCCCGGCCGGGGCGACGGTGCGCCGGCCGGCGCCGGCCGTCCGCCGACGCGCGGCGCCGCCTCCACGTCGGTCCGGCTGATCGTGCCGTTCGGGCCGGTGCCGACGATGGCGGCGAGATCGACCCCGAGGTCGCGGGCCAGCTTGCGCACGGGCGGCTTGGCGAGCACCGCCGCCGCCGACCCGGCGGCACGGGGCGCCACCGGCGCCCGGCGCGGACTGCGCCGGCGTGGCTGATGGGCACGCGGGCCGTAGCCGACGAGCACCGGCACGCGCTCGCCACCGCCGTCACCACCATCACCTCGACCACCATCACCTCGACCACCATCACCTCGGCCACCGTCGCCGCCGCCGTCGCGAGCACCGCCGCTCCGGCCGGCCGAGCTGCCCGGCTGCCCCCCGGGGGAGGCATCCTGCGCGGGCCCGTCGGCGTCGGCCGTTCGGATCGTCAGCAGGGGAGCGCCGACGGGGAGCGTGGTGCCCTCCTCGGCGTGCCGGCCGACCAGCACCCCGGCGAAGGGGCTCGGGATCTCGACGACCGCCTTGGCGGTCTCCACCTCCACGAGCGGCTGGTTCACCGTGATGGCGTCGCCGACCTGGACGAGCCAGCGGACGATGTCCGCGTCGGTGAGGCCCTCCCCGAGGTCGGGAAGCCGGAACTCTCGCTGCGTCACGGGTAGGTCCCCAGTTCGGATCGTGCGGGCGGCGTGGGTTGCCAGGAGGCGAAAGGCAGACGGTCAGTAGGCGAACGGTCAGTAGGCGAACGGTCAGTAGGCGAAGGAACGGTCGACGGCGTCCAGGATGCGGTCGACGTCTGGCAGGTAGTGGTCCTCCAACCGGGCGGGCGGGTATGGCGTGTCGAAGCCGGTGACCCGCAGCACCGGCGACTCCAGCGAGTAGAACGCCTCCTCGGTGACGCGCGCGGCGACCTCGGCGGACACCGACACGTTCGACGGCGCCTCGTGCACCACGACGAGCCGCCCGGTCCGCCGCACCGACGCGAGCACCGGCCCGAGATCGAGCGGGGACAGCGAACGCAGGTCGATGACCTCGAGCGAACGCGCGTCATCCGCGTCGCTCACCTCGGCGGCGTCCAGGCAGGTGCGCACGGTCGGACCGTAGCCGACCAGGGTCGCGTCCGTGCCCGTCCGCACCACGACGCTCGCGTGCAGATCGCTCGCCGCGCCCGGCGGCAGCTCGGCGAGCGGGCGCGCGTCGACCGTCCCCTTCTCCCAGTACCGCCGCTTCGGCTCCAGGAAGATCACCGGATCGTCCGACCGGACAGCCTGCTGGATCATGTGGTGGGCGTCGGCGGGGTTCGAACAGGCGACGACCTTCAGCCCGGCGGTGTGGCAGAAGTACGCCTCGGGGGACTCGCTGTGGTGCTCGACCGCGCCGATGCCGCCGCCGAACGGGATGCGGATGGTCACCGGCAGCCGGATCCGGCCCGCGGACCGGTAGTGCAGCTTCGCGAGCTGGCTGACGATCTGGTCGAACGCCGGGTAGACGAAGCCGTCGAACTGGATCTCACAGACCGGCCGGTAGCCGCGCATGGCGAGCCCGATCGCGGTCCCGATGATCGCCGACTCGGCGAGTGGCGTGTCGATCACCCGGGCCTCGCCGAACTCGCGCTGCAGCCCGTCGGTCACCCGGAACACCCCGCCGAGCGTGCCGACGTCCTCGCCCATGACGATGACCTTCGGATCGGCGGCCATCGCGGCGTGCAACCCCAGGTTGAGCGCCTTGGCCATGGTGATCGGCGCCGCCGCGGTGGTCGCGCCCGCCGCGGCGGGCCGGTCGGCCGGGCTCGGGCCGCCGTCGCCCGCGCCGGCGCTCTGGTCGTGGGGCCCCGGCCGCCCGTGCTGCTCGCCGGAGATGACGGCCTGGCTGGTCACCACGCCTCCTCGGAAACGCGCGCTTCGCCCGCCACGAGTCCACCCTTCCGGCCGTTCCCGTTCGGCCCGTTCGGCCTGTTCGGCCCCGGTGGGCCGTCCCGCCACCCATCCTCCCCGTCTGCGCCGAACTGCGCCGTGAACGCCGCGCGCTGCGTCGACACGAGCTCGTTGTCAGCGACCTGTACGTGGTCGAACAGGCTGGTCGGGGCGGGATCGGGCATTGTCGTGCATCGGGCGCGCAGGTCGTGGGCGAGGGTGTCGGCCTCGAGGGCGATGCGCCGCTCGCGATCCTCGTCGAGCAATCCGTCGGCGCTCAGGTAGGCGCGCATCCGGTCGAGCGGGTCGCGGCGGCGCCAGGCGTCGAGCTCGGCCGCCGACCGGTACCGGGTCGGGTCGTCCGCGGTGGTGTGCGCGCCCATCCGGTAGGTCACCGCCTCCACCAGGACCGGCCCGCGCCCCGAGCGTGCCCGTGCCAGCGCCCACCGGGTCACGGCGAGGCAGGCCAGCACGTCGTTGCCGTCGACGCGCACGCTGGGGAAGCCGAAACCACTCGCCCGGTGGAAGATCTCGGTGCGGCTCTGGCGGCGGGTCGGCTCGGAGATGGCCCACTGGTTGTTCTGGCAGAAGAACACCAGCGGCGCGCCGAACACGCCCGCCCAGCCGAACGCCTCGTTGACGTCCCCCTCGCTGGACGCACCGTCTCCGAAGTAGACGATCGCCGCCCCGTCGCTGCCATCGCGGGCCATGCCCATCGCGTAGCCGGTGGCGTGCAGGGTCTGCGAGCCGACGACGATCGAGTACAGCGCGAAGCCGTGCTCCGCCGGAGCCCAGCCGCCGAGACTGGCGCCCCGGAAGATCGCCAGGATCGCCGCCGGGTCGACCCCTCGGCACCAGGCCACCCCGTGCTCCCGGTACGACGGGAAGGCCATGTCGTGCGGCCCCAGAGCCCGCCCGGACCCCACCTGCGCCGCCTCCTGACCGCGCAGGCTCGCCCACAGCCCGAGCTCGCCCTGGCGCTGCAGGCTGGTCGCCTCCTCGTCGAGGCGGCGCACCAGCGTCATGTCGCGGTACAGGCCGACCAGATCGTCCGCGGTGAGGTCCGCGACGTGCGCCGGCAGGTCGATGTCTGCCGCGGTCGGCTCGCCACCGGGTGGGTCCGCCCGGCGTGGCTTCGACACGGGCGGGTCCGCTCCGGTGGGCAGGTCCGGTCCGGGCGACCTGGCCTCTTCGGGGACGGTGATCCGGTGACCGGTGGGGGTGAGCAGCTGCATGAGCTCCGTCACACTCGGCAACGATAGACCGTGGACAGCCGCTGGCAACCCGATCTGCCGGAAGGCTCGGTACGGTGTCGCCGTGACGAGTGAGCAGGACGTGACCCAGCCGCCCGCCCGCCCGCCGGTCGACCGGCAGATCGGGAAGGTCGGTGTCTGGAGCGGGCAGTTCGACTTCTCGCCGGCCGGCGTCGTGCGCGAGGCGATCGCCGAGCTCGACGAGCTCGGCTACCCGACGCTGTGGACCGGCGAGGTCAAGGGGCGGGAGGTGCTGGTCACCGCCAGCCTCGCGCTCGCGACGACCTCGCGGATCACCATCGCGACCGGGATCGCCCAGATCCTCGCCCGCAACCCGCTGACCATGACCGCCGCCCACCTGGCCCTCACCGAGGCGTTTCCCGGCCGGTTCCTGCTCGGCCTCGGCGTCTCGCACGCCGAGCTGATGCACATCCGCGGCGCCGCCTACACCCGGCCGCTGGCCCAGATGGCCGCCTACCTCGACGAGATGGACCGGATGGCGGCCGAGCAGTACCGGGCGGTGCCGCCGGGCGGCGTGCCGCCCCGGGTGCTCGCCGCCCTCGGGCCGAAGATGCTCGGCCTCGCCCGCGACCGCGCCGACGGCGCGCACACCTACTTCGTCCCGCCGGAGCACACCGCGGCCGCCCGGGAGATCCTCGGACCGGACAAGCTGCTCGTCCCCGAGCAGGCCTTCGTCCTGCACACCGACCCGGGCGAGGCCCGCGAGCTGGCCCGCCGGCACACCGGTTCCTACCTGCGGCTGCCCAACTACACGTCCAACCTGCGGCGGTTCGGCTTCGGCGACGACGACCTCGCCGACGGAGGATCCGACCGCCTGGTCGACACGATCGTGCCGTGGGGCGACGCCGACGTGCTGCTCGGCCGGATCAAGGAGCATCTCGACGCCGGCGCGGACCAGGTCGCCGTGCAGGTCCTCGACTTCGACCGCCGTGGCCTGCCGCGGCGGCAGTGGCGGGAGCTCGCGCCGGCGCTGCTCGCCCTGTGACCCGCGCTGCCTGATCGGGTGCCGCGCGGCGCGCGGGCTTGACGGGCGGGCCCGTGGGACGGAGAAACGTCGCATGGGGTGGGGTG
>NZ_FZMO01000538.1 GCF_900197875.1 Frankia canadensis
CCCATCAACGCCCCGAGGGCGGGAGTCCCGGACGCCGAGGACGCTCATTACCGCATGGCCATGGTCGAGTGCATGCGCCGCTTCGCCCGGCTGTCCGGCGGAATGGTCCTCTGCATCGACGACGTCCAGTGGCTGGGCCCCGCGGACCGCCGCGTGCTGGAGGACCTGACCGCCGCCGCGGACCCGGTCCCGCTGCTGATCGTCGCCTCGACCCGCGACCCCTCGCGGCGGCTGGCGCCCGGCTGCGCGACCAGCTGGGACATCGAGCTCGGACCGCTGGGCGAGGACGAGGCGGCCGAGGTCGTGCGCGGCTACCTCGGCGAGATCACCGACAGCGCGTTCGTCCGGGACCTCACCGTGCGCTCGTCGGGAAATCCGTTGACCATGGTCGAGTATCTGCGAGCGGTGATCGACGCCGGTCTCATCCGCCCCGACTGGGGGCGATACGTCGTGGACCGGGCGGGTCTCGACACGCTGCGGCTACCCAAGCAGGTCCTCGACCTGATCCGGCACCGGGTGGACGCGCTCGACCGGACGGCGGTGGCCGTCCTGGGCACGGCGGCGGTGCTCGGCCGCACCTTCGACCTCACGCTGGTCGCCGCGGTGACCGGCCGCTCCCCGATCGGGGTCGCGACGGCGGCGGCGCGGGCCCGGGCGCATCAGCTCGTCCGGGACAACGGCGACGGCCGCTGGTCGTTCGTGCACGACTGCGTGCACGAGGCTCTGCTGTCGACGATGAGCCCGCCCGAGCGGGCCGCGGTGCACCGGCGCGTCGTCGAGGCGCTGGAGGCGAACGAGGCCCGCGGCGACAGCTGGACCTACGAGCGGGCCCGGCACGCGATCGCCGGGGGGATCGCCCCGGCACATCGTTTCCGGGCGGCGGCCGAGGCGGCCGCGGCCGCGCTCGCCGCGTCCGCACCGTACGAGGCGGTGTCCTTCTACCGGGCGGCGCAGGCCGCGGCCCTGGAGGCGGGCCTCGAACCGGACGCGGAGTTTGAGGAGGGCTTCGCCTTCGCCTGCTCGCGGACGATCGAACCCGACGACGCGCGCCTGCACTTCGCCCGCGCGTTGCGCACGCAGACCGATCGCCGGCGTCGGGCCCGGGACTTCCTCGCCCTCTCCAAGATCGATTTCGCCACGTTCCGGACCGCCGCGGCCCTGGAGTACGTGCACCAGGGACTGGCCGAGATCGGCCGGGGCGTACCGGCGAATCCCGTTGCCGCGGTGGTCGTCTGCCTCGGCCGGTGGCTGGCGGCGTTCGCCTGCCGCTGGCCCTGGACCGGTTTCGGTGGCGCCCGGGGCGAGGATCGGGAGCTGCACGCCATCCGCTGCGGCCTCTATGAGCTCGGCGTGGAGAGCGAATGGCTCGGAGGGCGGATCGGTCCCATGCTGGCCTTCGCCACGTCGGCGCTGTATCCGGGGCGGCGGCTCGGGTCTGGCGACGAGTACCTGTGCGGCCGCGCCGCCCGCACGATGGTCGCGGCCGACTTCGGACGCCGACGGCGGGTGGAGCGCGACGTTCCACGGCTGCGGGACCTCGCGGACCGCAGCGGTGACCCGGCGGTGCAGACAAAGATCATGCTCTACACCTCCATCGCGCTGATCATCCTCGGGAGCCGCGGCGTGACGGGTGAGCGCGACTGCGCCGAGGCATTCCGCCGTGGTGGGCGCTGGATCGAGACCTACTACTCCGAGAGCAGCTACTCGACGCTTGTCCGCAGCCTCGCGCTGCGGGGCGAGACCCGGATGGCGTGGGAGCACTGCGAGTCCAGGCCGGACGACGAGGCGTTGCGGACCGATCTCGCTGTCCTGCGGGCGCGCCTGGCCCACCTGCTCGGCCAGCCACCGGTCACGCACCCCGATCTCGAGGCGCTGGCGGCCGAACCCGCCGCCGAGCGACTGCGTCGGTACCTGATCTGCGCCGACCTCACCGATCTGGAAGCCTCGGGCGACGAGACCGGGGCCGCCTTCGACGCCGCCGTCGAGGCCGGCGAGGCCGTCGAGCGCTCCGTCGGGCGGATACCGAGGTTCTTCCGCCACTTCACGATCGTGAAGGCACGGGGCCGGCTGGAGCAGGCGCGGCGGGTACCGCCCGGTCCGGCCCGCGAGCGATGCCTGCGCGTGGCGCGACAGGCGCTGCGCGACGCCCGAT
Source organism: Frankia canadensis (assembly GCF_900197875.1). Lineage (GTDB taxonomy): Bacteria > Actinomycetota > Actinomycetes > Frankiales > Frankiaceae > Frankia > Frankia canadensis. The sequence continues at coordinate 2,153 of NZ_FZMO01000538.1, forward strand.
CCGCGGCCGCGTACCCGCTGTTCGCCGCCGAGCTGTGCGCGCTACGGGCGGCCGCGAGCGAGCTCGCCGGCGACTACGACCACGCGCTCCGGCTGGTGGAGACCGCGGAGCGTCGGGCGCATCACCTCGACGCACCCGTGATCCGCTTCGACCTGCTGGTGACGCGGGCGCGCTGCCTGCGGGGTGTCGGGGAGAACGAGCGCGCCGCGATCGAGGCGGAGCTGGCGATGGCCCTGGCCGGGCATCAGGGCTGGCTTCGCCAGCGTGCCCGGGTACGCGACGAGTTCGGGCTGACCGACGAGGCATCTCGCACCTCGCTGTTCGGGACGTCACGGTCGGCAGCGTCCCGGGACCGCCGCCGTCTTGAGGCCGTGCTCCAGGTCAGCGCGTCGGTCGGACGCTCCTCGACGCCGGAGTCCGTCGTCGCCGTGGCCCTCGACGAGATCATCGGCATCCTGGGCGCGGAGCGCGCGTACCTGCTGCTGCCGGCCGGCGGCACCGACGACGCCCACCAGCCGCTCACCCTGTACGCCCAGTGCGCGGCCGACCAGCGCGCGGCCGACCAGCGCGACGTCCAGGGACCGCCGGCCGCCGTCCCGCGCGGCTTCGCGACGACGGTCGTCGAACGGGTGCGGGCGGAGCAGCGGGCGCTGGTGGTCACCGGCACCGACCAGGGGGCCGTGCTGGGGTCGCGCAGCGCGGTCCAGTACGGGCTGCGTAGCATCCTCGCCGCCCCGGTCCCCGTCAGTGCCGGGCGCAGCGGGGTCGTCTACGTCGACAGCCGGGTCGCCAAGGGGCTGTTCGACGAGGATGACGCCCGCATCCTCGGCGCGCTCGCCAAGCAGGTCGGACTGGCGCTGCACATGGCCGAGGCCGCGCGGCTGCAGACGATGGTCGTCTCCGAGCGCCGCCAGCGGGACCTGGCCGAGATGATCCGGGACGTCACCCTGCAGGCGACCTCGACGCTCAGCACCCGGGGCGTCCTCGGCCGGGTGCTGACGGCGGCGCGGCCGGTCCTCCCGTTCGACGCCGCGTGGGTGCTGACCCCGGCGGACGACGCGGTGCGGATCATGTCGGTGCACGGCGACGTGGCCGAGGAGGTGGCCGGCGAGGAGCTGCGTCCCGCCGCCGGCCATCCCCTCATCCGCGCCGCCCGGCAGGGCACGGTGCTCACGACGGAGGACGGCGTCGACCTGCCCGGCTGGTCCGGCCCGGCGCGCAGCTGGATGATGATCCCGGTCACGCTGTCCGACGACATCCGGGCGGTGGTCGCGCTCGCCTCCCGGACGCCGGACGCCTACGGCGAGACACGCGTGCAGATCGCCCGGACCGTGCTCGACCAGGCGGTCGTCGGCTGGCAGAACGCCCAGCTGTTCGAACGGGTGCAGCGCCTGGCCGCCGTTGACCAGCTGACCGGCCTCGCCAGCCGGCGCGACTTCCTGGAGCAGGCACAGCGGATCGTCGCCGCGCACGCCGCCATCGGCGCGCCGCTGAGCGCGGCGATGATCGACATCGACCACTTCAAACGGGTGAACGACACCCACGGGCACTTCGTGGGTGACGAGGTCCTCGCCGAGATCGCCCGGCGCATGCGGGGGGCGTTCCGGCGCGAGGACGTCCTCGGCCGGCTGGGCGGTGAGGAGTTCGGCGTGCTCATGTCCGCCACCGAGGCCACCGCCCGTTCTCTCGGGCAGCGACTGCGCGACCTGGTCACCGAGCCCGTCCGGACCTCCGCCGGGCCGCTCGACATCCGGCTCAGCATCGGCCTGGCCACGCTGCGCTCCAGCGACGCCGACCTGCGCGACCTGCTGACCCGCGCGGACGACGCCCTGTACACGGCGAAGCGCACGGGCCGTGACCGCATCGTCAGCCAGTCCGACGACGCGGACCTCTCGGTGGCGCACGAACCGGCGGCGGCAACCGGCCCCCGGGTCAGGTAGGGGTGGGACCGGGGATCCCGGGTGGCCGGGGACGAGGCACAAGGTCAGGGACGAGGCACAAGGTCAGGGACGCGTCAGGACGGACGGGGACGGGTCAGGAGGGTAGGGCGGCGAACGCCTTCGCGAGCAGGCGGCGTTCCTCGACGGCGACGGCGACCGGGCGGCCGGCCGAGATCCCGCCGTCAACGCCGAGGTCCTGACCGGTGACGAAGGACGACGCGTCCGTGGCGAGCCACAGGGCCGCCGCGGCCACGTCGTCGGCCCGTCCCGCCCGCGGGATGGACTGGTGGGCCGCCATCGCCTCGGCGAACAGCGGCTCCAGCAGGCCGGCGGTCCGGTCGGCCCGCTCGGCGTCGACGCCCGCGTTCTTGGCGAAGATGCCGGTCGGGATCGGCCCGGGCGAGACACTGTTGACCCGGATGCCGTGCGGGCCGAGTTCGACGGCCGCCGAGCGGGTCAGCTGGAGCACGCCGGCCTTGGCCGTCGAGTAGCTGATGTCCGACCAGCCCGCCCGGTGCGCGCCGATGCTCGACATGTTGATGATGCTGCCCCACCCGCGCGGGATCATGATCCGAGCCGCGTGCTTGATGCCGAGGAACATGCCGCCGGCGTGCACGGCCAGCGTGTCGAGGAACGCCGCGAGGTCCGCCTCCGGCAGCGGACGCGGCGCCTCGACGCCCTGCCCGGCGTTGTTGACCAGTACGTCGAGGCCGCCGAACGCGTCCACCGCGACCGCGGTCAGCGCCTCGATGTCGGCTTCGACGCGGACGTCGGCACGGGCGAACCTGGCCCGCGGGCCGAGCGCCGCGGCGAGCTCCTCCCCCGGTCCCGTCCGCCGCCCGCCGAGCACGACGCTCGCCCCCTCGGCGACGAACACCTCGGCGGTGCGGGCCCCGATGCCGCTGGTCGCTCCGGTGATCACCGCGACCTTGCCGTCCAGTGCGCCCATCTCGCCCGCCGCCTACGATGCCTGGCCGGCGGCCGCGGGGGTGCGGCAGGCGGCGACGAACCTGGCCAGCTCGTCGACCCGGTCGGTGCGGGCGTCGACGGCGCGGTTGACGACCCGGATGAGGTGCTCGTAGGCGTCGGTGTGGTCGTAGTGCGCGGTGTCGGCGATTTTCAGCGCCCAGCGCCAGTAGCCGCGCAGCGTGTCGGCCAGCGGCATCCGGAACCCGGCGATGACGTCCCGGATCGGCTCGACGACCTGGTCGCCGTAGAGGCGCAGGCTGCGCTCGACCACGTCCGCGAAGAACGTGAAGTGCCGGGCCTCGTCCTTGCTGAGCCGGCCCAGCACGTCCATGAGCACCGGTTCGTCGACAACGGATCGCAGCGACTGGTAGTAGATCTGGGTGGCCTTCTCATGGACCAGGGCGTAAGCGAACAGCGAGATGGCGTGCTCGTGGGGCATGGTGAACGGCTTGCGCCCCTCCTGGCCCAGCTCGTCGCGCAGCCGGTCGGGCTCGCTGATGCCGGCCGCGACCTGGTACTCGAACAGGGCCCGGGCGTGGCTGTCCTCCTCCTGCGCCCAGCGCACCGTGAAGTGGTACAGCTCGCGGTTGTGGACGAAGGTGGCCACGTCGACCGACTCGTCGAGCGGGAAGCGCCGCGCGTACAGGCCGAAGTACCCCGGCAGGTGGTCCTCGATGTAGGTGATGAAGGCGACGGCGGAGCGCTGGCCCTCGGTGAGCCGGCCGCCGTCGACCGACGACCAGCTGAACGCCGTCTCGACGTCCCACCGGCGGGTGACGGGCGACGAGCGCATGAACGAGCCGACGGCCTGCGCGAGGTCGGCGGGCGGCAGCAGCGGACCGGCGGCCTGGCCCGCCGGTTCCGCCACTGCCCGGGGAACGGTGGTGGTCATCTGTCCTCTTCCTCCTGGACGGTGGACGACGCGGCGACCGGCCGACGGGCGCGGCCGGTCGACGGAACGGGCGGGCAGGCGGGCGGCCTCAGCGCGATCGCTGGCAGACAAGCGCGTAGTGCTTGGTGGTGTAGCCCCAGCCGGCGTTCGCCACCTCGAGGTAGTGGCGCAGGGTCGCGGCCATGCCCGGCCGGATCTGGTCGATCTCCTCGGCGCTGCGGTCGACGTTCGTGATCCAGTCGTCGATCGTGAGCCGGTAGTCGTCGGTGAGGTCCTCCACACCGACGACGGAGAAGCCGGCGTCCTCGGCCGCACGCACCAGGTCGGACAGCGGGCGCATGTCACCCCAGCCGAAGATGGAGTTGCGGACGAACTCGGTGCCCGCCCGGCGGTCGAACTCGTCTCGGGCCGCCGCGTTGCGGAAGCACGTCTCGGAGACGTAGTACCGGCCGCCGCGGCGCAGCAGGGAGCGAGCGCGGCGCATCACGTGGACCAGGTCAGGCATGTGCACGATCGAGCCGAGCATCGTCACGGCGTCGAACGGGCCGGCGGGCAGGGCGGCGTGCTCGAAGTAGCCCTGTACGGTGCTGACCCGGTCGGCGACGCCCAGGTCCACGGCCCGCCCGGCGATGTAGCCGTGCTGGTTGCCGGCCGGGCTGATCCCGACGACCCGGGCGTTGTACTCCCGGGCCATGAACAGGATCAGCGCGCCCCAGCCGCAGCCCACGTCGAGCAGCCGGTCGCCGCCGCGCAGCCCGAGCTGGCCGGCGACCCAGCGCAGCTTCGCCTCCTGCGCCCGCTCGAGGGTCAGGCCGGGCTCGCGGTAGTACCCCGAGGAGTACTTGCGCAACGGGTCGAGGAACAGCCCGAAGATCCGCGGGTCGAGGTCGTAGTGCTGGTTGGTCTGCGCGGTCTGCGCCGCCGGGGCGGCCTCGTCAGCCGCGGCGGCGACGGTAGCGGCGGCGGCTTCCACGGTGGCGGCGGTGGTCCCGGCGGCGGAGCCGGTCACGGTGGTCATACGCGCGCTTCTTCGGCGAGGGCGCGGTGCAGGACCTCGGCGACCTCGCGGATCGTCGAGGCGCCGAAGACGGCCTCGTCTTCCAGCTCGACGTCGCGGGCGCGCTCGATGCGGGCGATCACCCGCAGCACCTTCACCGAGTCGGCGCCCTGCACGGTGCGCAGGTCCGCGTCGGCCGACACCGTGTCGACCTCGACGCCGAGCTCCTCGGCCACGATCTCGGTGATCTCGCTGATCAGCTCGTCAGTCGACACGGGCATGGGAGTCCTCCACGGTGATCTCGGTCGGCTCGCCGGCGACCACGGTGGTCCCGGCGACGGTGCGGGTGGAAACAGGCGCGGCGCTGGTGGACGCGGACGCGGTGGTCGCGGCCGCCAGGGCGCGGTGCAGGTCGTCGACCTCGGGCTCGTCGAGGGCGACGCGTCCGCGGGCGGCGTCCAGCGAGACGGTCCGGTAGCTGGCGGTGGCGGTGGCGACCACCTCGCCGTCCCGGGTGCGGATGTCGGACTCGGCGTGCAGCAGCGTGCCGGTGCTGTCGTCGCGGACCCGGGCGACGCACTCGTAATCGCCGCCGACCGCCACCGGATGGACGTAACGCAGCCGCATGCCGGTGGTGAACGGGATCTGCCCGGTCCGCAGGACGATCAGGTTGCCCATGATCTCGTCGGCGATGACGCCGAGCAGCCCGCCATGGACCACGCCGGGGTAGGACTCGTACGGCCGCCCGAGGCGGAAGGTCGTCCGCAGTCCGTCGCCGTGATGGGTGAACCGCAGCCGCAGGCCGTGCTGGTTGTGCGGGGAGCAGCCGAAGCACTGGTAGTCCGGCAGGACGTACCAGGGCAGGTCGATGGCCTCCAAGCCGTCGGCGTCGGCGGGGGCCGTCATGCGAGCGCTTCGGCGAGGCGGCGGCGGACCCGGGCGTTGGAGCTGACGTCCATCCCGGTCAGCGCGGAGAACGCGCGGCGGATGTTGTCCTGGAGCTTGTCCAGCTCGCCGGCATCGGCGACCTTCTCCAGGAACATCTCGAAGGCGGTGTCGATGGTCTCGTGGTCGCGCAGGGCGACCAGTTCGCTCTTGAACACCCCGACCGGATGCTTGATCCGCTGCTCGCCGGTGTAGACATGCAGCGTCTCGAGCACCGAGGGCAGTTCCTCGGGGTGCCGCTGGAGCCGGATCCGGGCGAAGTGCAGGAACTCCCGGGCGTGCCCGGCCTCGTCCCGGCTGGCGTTGAGCATGATGCCGGCGAGCACCGGCTCCTCGACCCAGGACGCGACCGCCCGGTACACGTGGTTCACGGTCAGCTCGGAGATGATGTTCGTCGCGAGCGTCGCGCATGGCGTCGTGCCCGGGTCGTACGGCGCGCGCATCGCCGAGACGGCCGACTCCCGCACCTCCGCGTCGACCGCGTTCAGCCAGGTCCGGAACGCGAAGTGGTGCTGGAGCTCCTCGTAGCCCCAGACCGCGACGAACGCGGAGAAGTCGTAGTCGTCGAACTCGTTGAGGAACCCGTGCTGGGCGGCGATGGAGTTCGCCTCACCCATCACCGCGCTCTTGGCCATCGTGACGTACTCGGGCCGGACCAGGTCCCTGCGGATCGTGTCCCACGGCACGTCCGCCAACCGCCAGTGCTTGCGTTCGTAGTGGTGGAAGACGTCGAAGCTGTGCATGGCCGAGGTGCTCCTCGCGATGTCGGACCGGCCGCGGGACCAGCCGCGCCGGGTGTCTCTAGGTGGGGGCGCCGGTCAGGTTCACCGGCAGGGACTGCGGGCCGCGCAGGGCGGCGTTCGGTCGGTAGGTGACGTCCTCGGTCGCGAGCGACAGCGCGCCGCCGCGGCGGACCAGGGTGCCGATCGCGGCCTGAGCCTGGACCCGGGCGAGCGGAGCGCCGAGGCAGACGTGCAGCCCGAGCGCGAACCCGAGGTGGCGGCGCGCGGGTGGGGACGCCGCGTAGCGGGTGACGGCGAACGTGTCGGGATCGGGGAAGCGGCGGGATCACGGTGCCCGGACGCGCTGAGCACCACCACCCCGTCGCCACGGCGGAACCGGTGCTCACCGACGGTGGTGTCGGTGAGCGCCACCCGGGTGACGAACTGGGACGGCGGGTCGTAGCGCAGCATCTCCTCGATCGCGGCCGGCAGCAGGTCCGGGCGCGCCCGCAGCAGCGCCAGCTGGTCGGGATGGCGCAGCAGCGCCAACGTCCCGTTCGCGACCAGGTTGGCCGTCGTGTCGAGTCCCGCCGCGAGCAGCAGCGCGACCAGCTCGACGACCTCGCGCACGGTGAGGGACCCCTGGTCGCGCTGGACGGCGGCCAGCCGGCTCACCAGATCCTCGCGCGGCCGTTCGCGCCGCTCGGCGATCAGGTCGAGCAGGAAGCGGCCGAGGTCCCGGGCGCAGGCCGTGCGCGCCGCGATCTCGTCAGGGCTGAGCAGAGAGTCCGGGTCGGTGCCGCGGGTGATCCCCTGGATCCAGTCCAGCAGGGGCGACGCGTCGGCGGTCGCGATGCCGAGCAGCCGTCCCATCACCGCGAGCGACATCGGCCGGGCCAGGTCGGCGACCACGTCGAGCCCGCCGGCGGCCAGCGCCGCGTCGACCAGGTCGGTCACGACCCGCTCGACGAACGGCGTCTCCGCCAGGCTCGCCCGGGGCGTGAAGGCCCTGCTCACCAGCCCGCGCAGGCGGGTGTGGTCGGGCGGGTCCATCGTCAGGAACGATCCGCCGGGTACCTCGCCGAGATCGACGCCGGGACGGAACGAGTTCAGCCCCTCGTCGTAGGCGCGACCCCACTGCGCTCCCTGCAGGACCGCGGCGCACTCGTCGTACCTGGTCGCCAGCGTCACCCGGGCCGCGCCGAGGCGGATCGGGCAGAACGGCGCGAGCTCCCGCATGGCCTGGTATCTGGGATAGGGGTTGGCTCGGTGGGTCGGCTCGAAGGCGTCGAAGCCCACGACGTCGCCGGCGAGCCCCAGGGCGGGGCCGGCACCGTCGGTCGCGCCGGTCCCGCCTGCTCGTCGGGCGTCGGTGTCGAGACTCGTCACCGCGCGCCTCCCGCCGCCGCGAGGGTCATGCCGCCGGGGCCTCGAAGCGGACGGGCAGTTCGGCGATGCCGCGGACGACGATGTTCGGCCGGTAGGGGGGCGGGTCGGCCAGCAGTGTCATGACCGGGGCGCGGCGCGCGAGCTCCCGCAGCATGCACTCCATCTCCAGGCGGACCAGCGGCGCGCCGATGCAGTAGTGCAGGCCGACACCGAAGCCGAGGTGGCGGGGAATGGTCTTCGAGCGGGCGTAGCGGGTCAGGTCGAGCCGGTTCGGGTTCTCGTAGACCCGCGAGTCCCGGTTGGCGGCGGCGAGCAGGATCAGCACGCCGTCGCCCTCCTTGAAGGCGTGCCCGGAGATCTCCATGTCCCGCACGGCCATCCGGGTCGTCGCGTGCGACGGGCCGTCGTAGCGCATGAGCTCGTCGACGGCGGCGAGCGCCAGGTCGGGGTCGCGCTTGAGCACCTCGAACTGGTCGGGGTTGCGGGTCAGCGACAGCACGCCGTTGGCCAGCAGGTTCACCGTCGTCTCGTGCCCGGCGACGAGCAGGACGGTAAGGGTGGCGATCATCTCGCCGGTGGTCAGCCGGTCGCCCTCGGCCTCGACCTGGGCCAGCGCCGTGATCAGGTCGTCCTTCGGGTGGGCGCGGCGCTCGGCGACGAGGCGCTCGAAGTAGTCGCGGAAGTGCGCGGCCCCGTCGTAGCGGGACTGGAGCTCCTCGTCGGTCAGCAGTGTGTCGGGGTCCAGGCCGCGGGCGATGCCGGCGGACATGGCCCGGACGGAGTCGTGGTCCTCGCGCGGCACGCCGATCATCTCGGCGATCATCGTCAGCGGCAGCGGGTAGGCGAGCTCCTCGACGACGTCGACCTCACCGGCCTTGATCACGCTGTCGACGACCTCGGTCGCGACCTCCTTCACCCGGCCCCGCAGCGACTCCAGACCCCGGGCGGTGAACGCCTTGCTGACCAGGCGGCGCAGCCGGGTGTGGTCCGGCGGCTCCATCCACAGAAACGACGCGGGCAGGTCCGTGCCGTCGCTCTTCGGGTGCAGGAACTCCGGCTCCTGGGCGTGGCTCCAGCCCGAGTCCTGCAGGATGGCGTCGGCCTCACCATAGCGGGAGACGATCTGCAGATTGAACGGTCCGGGCACGAACGGACCGGCCTCGCGCAGCACGTCGTAGGCGGGATACGGGTTGTGCCGGGATTCCGGCATGAACGAGGCCAGGATGGCGTCGTCAAGGGACATCGAGCCGGCGGCGGGCGTGGTGGAGGCGGTCGCCGCGGGGTCGGTCGTCGTGGTGTTCACGTGCGGGTCCTTCCGTCCGGATCGGCAGGTGGCGCGGATTCGGGCCGGCGGTGGCTGGGCGGGCGGGAGCACGCGCGCCACGGTCGGCGTCCGGGCAGGTGGTGAGGGGTCTTCGGCGCCGCCGATCCAGGGCGGCGGGCGGCCGGCCGGAAACGCTGCCGGCCGGCCCCCGCTGACAGGAAAGGATCCGGCGCCCACAAGGCGGAGGCAATGGACGGGCCGCGGCAAAAGCCACAGCGGCCGGGTGCGGAGGTTCAGGCGATACTCATAAACCCTGAATTGAGTCTGTCGCCCGGCCGGTCCAGCGTCAAGACGAAAGGATCGATGCAATCGATCTATCGCCACAGGGGACGGACCAGTGAAAGGAGACGCCGGTCACGTCGGTATCCGGTCGAATGTAGTCCGTCGTCGGCGACAATGACAAACGCGCCGGGCGGCGACCCGGCGCGTTTGTCAGGCAGAGGTATTCCCGATTCCGCCGGCGCCGGCGGAATCGGGACCCGGCTTATCCGTCGACGCGGCGTCCGTCGGTCGGGTCGAACAGGTGGACCCGGTCGGCGGGGACGTGTACCCGCACCGCCGCACCGACCGCCGGCACCCGGTCCCGCCCGCGCACGCTCACCGCCCACTGGCCGCCGCCCTCGGCGGCGCTCACACAGGTCACCACGGTGCCGTCACCGGTGAACTCGACGACGTCCGCGACACCGCGCACCACGACACCGGTCTCGTCCCCGGCCGGCGCCCCGCCGGAGGCAGGCGCCCCGGCGGGGCACGGCGGCGCGGCGGAGTTCGGCGTCACGGTGGAGCCCGCGGCCGGGTCGTCCTCGTTCACCGGTTCCAGCGTTCCGTCGGCCGGGCGCCAGCCCACCAGCACCGGCGTCGGCAGCGGCCCGGACCGGGCCGCCGGCGTCGCGGGCAGCCGCGCGGACAGCCCCGCCCCGGTCAGGACCCGACCGTCACCGGTTGGCTCGGCGGTGTGCAGGTTCATCGGCGGACTGCCGAGGAACGTCGCGACGAACGTGTCCGCCGGCCGGTGGTAGACCTGCTCCGGCGGCCCGGTCTGGGCGACCCGGCCGCCGTTCATCACCACCAGGTTCGTGCCCATCGACAACGCCTCCAGCTGGTCGTGGGTGACCAGCACGACGGTGTTGCCGAGTTCCCGGTGCAGCCGGACCAGCTCCGCCCGCGCCCGCTGGCGCAGCAGCGCGTCGAGGCTCGACAGCGGCTCGTCGAGCAGCAGGACGGCAGGGCGGCGCACGATCGCCCGCGCCAGGCCCACCCGCTGGCGCTCCCCGCCGGAGAGCTGCCGGGGCAGCCGCCGGCGCAGGTCGGTGAGCCCGAGCATCGCGCAGACCTCGGCCACCCGGGTGGAGATCTCGGCGCGGCTGAGCCCGGAGCGCCGGTCGTGCCGGGCCGCCAGCCGCAGGTTGAAGTCGATGTTGCGCTCGACGGTCATGTGCGGGTACAGCGCGAAGTCCTGGAAGACCAGCGCGACCCCGCGCTCCCCCGGCGGCGCGTCGGTGACGTCGACGCCGCCGAGCAGCACCCGCCCCCGGTCGGCCGTCTCCAGCCCGGCGATGATGCGCAGACCGGTCGACTTCCCGCAGCCCGACGGGCCGACGACGACCGTGAACGACCCCGCCGGCACCCCCAGGTGCGGCACGTCGAGCGCAGGGTGGGAGCCGTACCGCTTCTCGACGCCGGTCAGCGTGATCCCGTCCGGCGCGGCCTCGGCCGCCGCGGACCGGTCTCGCCGCGATGCCTGCGGGGGGACGTCGGCACGAGGGGCCGCGGTCGGACTGGCGGTCGTCGGGTCGGCGGTGTCCGTCATCTCTCGTCCCAGGTCCGTCATCTGATTCCGGAGTGCATGAAGGCGTCGGTGACGCGGCGGGAGGCGACCAGGTACACGGCGACGATGGGCAGGGTCGCGAGCATCGAGCCGGCCAGCAGCGGCCCGTACTCCGGGCCCTCCTGGGTGAGGAAGAAGGCCAGGCCGGGCTGGATGCTGGCGTGGTCGATGTCCGGCGCGGCCAGGCTCGGCCACAGGTACTCGTTCCAGGAGGTGATGAACAGCAGGATCGAGACCGCGCCCAACGCCGGCCGCAGCAGCGGGAGCAGCACCAGGCGCAGCACCTCCCCCGGCCGCGCGCCGTCGAGGACGGCCGCCCCCAGCACGGTCGGTGGCACCGCCCGGACGTGGTCGCGCAACAGGATGACCGCCAGGCCCGTCCCGTACAGCTGCGGCAGGACCAGTCCGGGATAGGTGTTGCGCCAGCCCAGGTGCGAGATCATCAGGAACAGCGGGATGATCAGGGACTGCGGCGGGACCAGCAGCGTGATCACGATGAGCGCCGTCAGCACCCGATGCGCCCGGGGTGGGAAACGGACCAGCGCGTAGGCCGCCGGCACCGCGATGAGCAGTTGCAGCAGCGTGACCCCGGCGGCCATCGCGGCCGTGTTGAGCAGCAGCCGCCAGACAGGGAACGCGCCGGTGGCCACCCGGTAGTTCTCCAGGGTCGGCGACATCGGCAGCGGGTTCTCGTCGAAGATGCCGCCGGGAGTCTTGAAGGACGCCGCCAGCGCCCACAGCACCGGCAGGACCATCACGGCCACGGCCGCGAGCAGCAGCGTGTGCCGGCCGACCGCCCCCGCGATCCGCCGCGCCCGCCGGGACGCCGCGCGCCGCGGCCGGGCCGGCGACGTCCCGGCGGGCGCCGTGGGCGCCAGGACCCCGCTCTGCCGCGGGATCGTCGCGCCGCCCAGGCTCACGCCGACCGGGCTCACGGCATCAGGCGAAGTCACGGCGCCTCCGTCCGGTCAGCAGCAGGCCGATGCCGAGCACGACGGCGAGCGCGGTGGTGATGAACACGGCCGCGGCGGACGCCGTGCCCGCGTCGAAGAAGGTGAACGCGTAGGTGAACAGTCGGTAGTAGACGTTGTCGGTGGCACCGTCCGGGCCGCCCTGGGTCAGCACGGCGACGTTGGCGAAGATCCACGGCCACACCACGACCAGGGAGAGCATCCCCAGCAGGACGATGGTGCGCCGCAGGTGCGGCAGCACCAGATGCCGGGTGATCTCCCACTCGGTGGCGCCGTCCAGCGCCGCCGCCTCCAGCAGGCCGCGGTCGAGGCTCGCCAGCGACGCGCCGAACAGCAGGACGTTGAGGGCTACGACCTTGGCCGCGGTGATGAACCCGACCGCGTACAGCGCGGTGGCCGGATCGCCAAGCCAGTTGTGGGTGCCGAGGCCGAGCCGGCCGGTGATCACGTTGACCAGCCCGGACAGCGGGTCGAGCAGGAACTGCCAGGTGATCGCCATCGCCACCGGTGCCAGCACGACCGGCAGGAACAGCAGCGCCCGGTAGACGGAGCTCACCCGACCGGGCCGCTTCCACAGCGCGATGGCCAGCGACATCGGCACGACCGTGGCGAACGGCAGCAACACGGCCGCGAAGACGAGCGTGTTGCGCGCGGCGCGCGGAAAATCCCGGCCGTCGACGAGCCGGGCGTAGTTGGCCGTTCCCAGCCACGAGAGATGGGTGTCCGTCAGGTTCCAGCTCATGAAGCTCAGCACCGCGGTGAACACCAGCGGCCCGTACACCCACACGAGCAGCGCGACGACCAGCGGACTCAGGTAGAGCCAGGGACGGGCGCGGGCACGTGCGCCCGGGGGGGCGTGGGCCGCGCCACGCTCCCCCGCCTCCAGGGTGGAAACGGTCATGCGGTCACTTCTGCGCGAGGACGCCGCGCACCTGGCCGGCCACCGACGACAGGGTCGACGCCGGCTTGGCCCCGCGCAGCACGATGGGCTCCACCGCGTCGTCCTGCAGGGCGACGACGGCCTGGCTGGCCCGCTTGCCGCTGAACGACTGGTACGGGCTGACGTGATCGAGCTGTGCCAGGGCCGGCGACAGCAGCTTGTTGGTGGCGAAGTAGGTGGCGAGGTACTTCGGGTCGGTCGCGAGGCTCGGCCGCAGGGGCAGGTAGCCGATCTTCGACGTGATGATCGTGAAGCCCTCCGGGGAGGTCAGGAACCTGATGAACTCCCAGGCGGCCTGCTGGTGCGCCTCGTCCTTGGCCAGCACGGCGAGCCCGGCACCGGAGTAGGTGGGCGCCGCGGGACGGCCGCCGAAGCTCGGGAAGCCCGTGCTGCGCAGCTCGAACCTGCCCTTCGCCGCCTTCGCCAGGCTGACGGCGACGGCGGTGCTGCCGACCAGCATGCCGAGCTTGCCGGCGGAGAAGGCGGCGACGGCGTTCGTGGCGGTGATCGCCGGTTGCGCGCCGGAGGTGGTCAGATCCTGCATCGCGGTCAGCGCGGCCACGGCCGGCGGCTGGTCGAAGGCCGGCTGGCCGTCGGCGCCGACCTCGCGCCCGCCGTTGCTGGCGATCAGGGACTGGGTCAGGTAGTCCGACTTGCCGGAGTCGACGACGGCGAAGTACGCGCCCTGCGCGCTCGCCTTGTCCTTGATGGCGAGCGCGTCGGCCTTGACCTCGTCGATCGTCGTCGGCGGCCTGGTCGGGTCGAGGCCGGCCTTGCGGAACAGGTCCGCGTTGTAGAAGATCACCGGAATCGAGATGGTGTAGGGAATCGCCTTGACCTGGCCGTTCACCGCGACGGCGGACAGCAGGCGCTGGTTGAAACCGGCCATGGCGGCGTCCCAGTCCGCCTTGGCCGGGATGCTCTGCACGGGCACGATCGGCAGCAGGTCGTAGGCGGCCGCCATCTTGCTCCAGCCGATCTGGGCCACGTCCGGCGGCGAGCCGGCCGCGGTGTCGGTCTGCAGCCGGGTCAGCACGTCGGCCACGGCGACGCCCTGCGGCTTGATGGTGATGTTCGGGTGTGCCTTCTCGAACGCGTCGATCAGGGCCTGCGTCCCCTGGCCGCCGATGTCCGGCGTGCCGTAGTTGTACGACAGGAACCTGATGGTGATCTTCTGATCGGCGGCGGAGGTCGACCCCGCGGTGGTCGATCCGCCGGTGCTCGAGTCCCCGCAGGCGCTGACGGCGGCCAGGACGGTCGCCAGCACCAGGACGATGGCGGCGGTCAGGGACCGTCGTCGACGCCCGGCGCGCGTCGGCTGGTCAGGTGTACTCAACGGGTTCCTCCCCCGGGACGGATGTCGAACGTGCGGCCGGGGGCGGCGAGGTGCACCGGTCCCCGGAAGGAGCGCTCGGCATCGGCCTTGCGCGCCTTCAGCCAGGTCTCGTCGGCGGTGATGAAGTGGGTCAGCACGAGCTGCCCGACCTCGGCGGCGGCCGCGGCGTCACCGGCCTCGGCCGCGCAGAGGTGGCCGTGCGCGGTCACGTCGGGTTCCTCGAGGGTGGCCTCGGAGAGGAACAGGTCGACGTCGCGGGCGAGCGTGACGAGGTCGGGGGTGTAGGCCGTGTCGCCGGTGAAGGCGAACGATCCCTCCGGGCTCTCCAGGCGCGTTCCGCAGTTGAGCAGCGAGTGGTTCATCCGGTGCATGCTGATCGCGTTGTCGCCGACGGTGAACGTGTCGGCAGGCTCGTACTCGTGGACGTCGAACGCGACGTCGAACGACCGGTCCAGCACGGGGAAATGCGGCACGGGGAAGACTGACGCGAGAGTGTCGAGCTTGGACCGCCCACCCTTCGGCACGTACAGCGGGATGGGCGGCCATTCGTGCCGCGCCGCGTCCCGGAGGGTGGGGAAGCGTTTCGGGTCGCGCAGCCGGCCGGACAGCAGTGTCTTTCCCACCGTCAACAGGTCATAGCAGTGATCTGCGTGCAGATGACTGATGATGATGGCATCGAGGTCGCTCGGGTGCGCTACCGAGCTGAGCGCCGTGGCGGCGCCCGGCCCGCAATCCAGCAGAAGCCGGGCCGACCCCGTCTCGACGAGGTAGCTGGAGCTGGGCTGACCGTCCGCCGGCATCCCCTGCCGGCAGCCCAAGACCGTTAGCCTCATGCGTGCACCCATTTCTCCGGATCAGATATCAGACGACGTCGGCTGACCGACTCCGGGAAATGTTCCCAGCACGCAAACCGGGCTTCAATCGTGCAGCAGCGATGGGTCGATCGCGAATCAGATTTCGGATTGTTCACCGGGCCGCCGTCGGGTGGCCACGGGCCCGCCGCGCGGTGATACGACGACGGTGCTATCGGCGGGCGCCGGTCAACCCATGCGGGTCGGGCGGCCTACCGGCTACGGCCCTCCTCATTCGGCTGACGGGGCACACGAGCCGTTCTCTCGTCCGGCGAGGAGGGGAACGGCGCCGCCGCCGCCAGGCTGTTGAGGAAGGCACTGACCCCGGGCTGCGAGTCCGGCCGCCACACGGCCCGCACACCGACCCGCGGAGTGGGGTTGACGATCCGCAGCGCGACCAGATCCTCGGTGGGCCGTCGGGGCCGCGCGTCCGAGATGAAGCCGACCGCCCGCAGCGTCTCGACCATCACCGCGGTGGCCCCGCTGTCCTCCACCTCCGCGGCGACCGTCAGCGGGATGCCGCACCGCTCGGCCGCCGCGAACACCGCGTCGTACATCGCGGGGCTGCGTTCCCGGCGCAGGAGCACGACCGGCTGGTTCGCCAGCTCGCGGAAGGCAATCTGCTCCCGCTCGGCCCACGGGTGGTGCCGGGCGACCATTGCGACGAGCGAGGCGGTGGACACCCGCTGGGTGAGCAGCGGTTTGGGCGGGATACCGGCGTAGACAAGCGCGACGTCGATCTTGCCCTCGGAGACCGCGGACAGCTGGGCGCCGCTCAGGCCCTCCCAGAGCGTCGTCGCCAGCCCCGGATAGTCCGTGCTCAGCCGGCGCAGGGTCGGGCGGAGGACCTGCTGACCGGCCGCGAAGTTGAAGCCGATACTGATCTTGCCCGCGCGACCGGAGGCGGCCTCGCGCGCCGTGTCCACCGCCCGCTGGGCATGCTCCAGCACCTGCTCGGCCTCGATCCGAAATGCCTGGCCGGCGGGGGTCAGCCGCACGTCGTGAGAGGTGCGGGCGAGAAGCTCCACACCGAGCTGACGTTCGAGTCGCTGCAACTGTTGGCTCAGTGTCGGTTGACCGATGAAGAGTTTGGCAGCGGCACGCCCAAAATGTCGTTCCTCTGCGATCGCCAGGAAGTACACCAGGTGTCTGAGTTCCAGCTTGGTGTCCATCGCACCTCCCGATCTGACTCTAAGCAGGCCGGGACAACCGCAGATGAATCGGACATGGAGCGGAGCTGGCCACCTGTCGCACTCAGCCCGGGGCGCCGGCGGGGCCGGAATTTCGCCGCGGCGAGGGCGATGAGGAGAACGACGAGGACGCGACTCGTGGCGGCTTCCCGGTCCCGCTACTGGTCCCGGACCTGGTAGTGGTCCCGCGACCGCCGCTTTCCCGGCCTGGCGGATTGGGAAGGAGCTGGACGAGTCCGACGACGACCACGCTCAGAGCGGCGAGAACGAGCAGGCTCACCCGGAAGGCCGCGGCGACCGAATCGGTGTCATGCCAGACCGCGAAGTAAACCGCGCCGACGCCCGCTACCCCGAGCGAATTGCCCACCTGCTGCGCCGACGCCACCAGCCCGGACCCGGCGCCGGCGACCTCCGGACGCAGTCCGAGCAGCACGGATGCGATCAGCGGGCTGTTCACGAGGCCCTGGCCCAGCCCGTCCACCGCCAGCGGCAGCGCGATCCAGACGATCTGACCGCCGGTTCCCTGCACGCCGACCACCACCCACAGCGCGACCAGCCCCAGCGCGCGCAGACCCGCCCCCAGCGCGAGCCCCTGCCGCCCGAGGCGCTCCCACACCCGGGCCGCCCGCAGCGAGCTGAGCAGGAATCCACCGCCGAGCGCGCTGAAGACGAGCCCGGCCCCCAGTGGGCTCAGGTGACGCCCGTCCTGCAGATACAGCGCGAGCACGAAGAACCAGGACGCGACGCCGGCGAAGAACAGGACGATGTTGACCAGCCCGACGCTGAAGCCCCGCCCGGCGAACAGCGCGGCCGGCAGGATCGGGTCGTCGCCGCGGGCCGCCGTCCGCCGCTGCACCGGCACGAGGACCGCGATCAGCACCACCGCGGCGGCGGCGCAGCCCCAGATCCAGCCAGGCCAGCCCTGGTTGGGCCCCTCGACCAGCGGGAGGACGACGGCGACGAGGGCCGCCGTGACCAGCACGGCGCCGACGAGGTCGAGGCGGGGCGCCGTGCCGCCCATCCGGCCCGGCGGCACGTGCTGCCAGGTGAGCAGCAGCGCGGCCGCGCCGATTGGCACGTTGACGAGGAAGCAACTGCGCCAGCCGAGGCCGGCGGGATCGGCGGCGATCAGCGCACCGCCGACGACCTGGCCGCTGACCGCCGCGCCGCCGAGGGTCAGCGCGTAGGCAGTGTAGGCGCGGGCCCGGGCGGCGCCGCTGTAGGAGAGGTTGATGATCGCCGTAACCTGCGGGACCAGCGCCGCCGCGGCCAGCCCCTGGCCGGTCCGGGCGGCGACGAGGGTCGGCGTGTCGTTGGCGAGCCCGCACAGCAGCGACATCACGACGAACAACACCAGCCCCCAGGCGAACACCCGGCGGCGCCCATAGCAGTCCCCCAGCCGGCCGCTGGTGGCCATTCCCGCCGCGAACGCCAGGTTGTAGCTGGTCACCAGCCATTCGAGACCGCTCGCCGAGGTGTGGAAATCCCGTTCGATCTCCGGGATCGCCGCGTTCACGATGAAGATGTCCAGCACCACCATCGCGGTGCCGCACAGCACCACCGGCAGCATCGCCCGGCCGGGGGACAGCGCGTCCGGGCGCGCGGTGCGCTCGGTCTGTGATGTCGTCGTCGCGGACACATCACCCATCCTGCGACCGGAACGCCGAACCACGACCCCCGGATCCCACTGGATCGATCGCGTCATTCCCGGTACGCGAGTCGCGTGTCACGGCCAATCGCCCGATTGCCGATCGGTCGATCGGTCGATCGGCTGGATGTATGCGACGCGCGCGGCGGAGTATTACCGCGTTACTCGTGGAACACCGCCCACGCGGACTCCCAGCCGAGGAGTTGCGAATGTCCACCACAGCCTCCGCCCCGCACGCGGCCGGCGATGCGGGCTCGCCCGTGCTGGCGGCCTTCGCCGCAGCCCGGGAGAATGATCCGTATCCGGCCTACCGCGCCATCCGCGCAGAAGATCCGCTCCCCGGAACCGACCTGGGCGGCCACCGGATCACGCTGGTCACCCGGCACGGCGACGCCGGCACCGTGCTGTCCGATCCCGCGTTCGGCCACGGCTACAAGGACCGGATCAGCCCGTTCCGCCCGGACGGCGACGCGGATGACGGCCTCGAATCGCTCCTGCGGACCGACCCGCCGGACCACACCCGCCTGCGCCGGCTGGTCAGCAGGGCGTTCACCCCCGCCGCCCTGGCCGGCCTCGCCCCCGACCTCACCGTCTACGTGAACGACCTGCTCGACGCGGCGCTCGCGGCCGGTGACGTCGACGCCGTCGCGGCGCTCGCCCGACCGGTGCCGCTGCGGATGATCTGCCGACTGCTCGGCGTACCCGCCGTGGACGAGCAGATCTTCTGCGACTGGGCGGAAACGCTGATCCGGGGCGTCGATCCGGACTTCCTCCAGACGCCCGAGGAGATCGCCGCCCGTCGCCGGGCGGCCCGGGAGCTCGACGACTACTTCCGCGAGCTCATCGCCCGGCTGCGGGCGAGGCCGGGCGACGACCTGGTGAGCCGGCTCGTCTCGGTGCACCTCGAACAGGACGCGCTGACCGGCACCGAGGTCCTCGCCCTGTGCGCCGTGCTGCTGGTCGCGGGTCTGGAGACGACCGTCAATCTCATCAGCGGCGGGATTCGCGCCCTCGCCCTGCATCCCGAGCAGGCAGCGCTGCTGCGCTCCGACCCGAGCCTCGTCCCCGCCGCGATCGAGGAGATGTTGCGCCACGACCCACCGGTCCAGTTCATCCCGCGCACGGTCCTGGCGGACACCGAACTCGACGGCCGGCCGTTGCGCCGGGGCGACGGCGTGCTCGTCGTCACCGGCTCGGCGAACCGCGACCCGGACGTCTTCGACGACCCGGACCGCTTCCTCGTCACCCGCTACGCGGGCGTCACCCCTGCGGCCCGCCACCACACCTTCGGCCTGGGCATCCACTACTGTCTCGGCGCCCCCCTGGCCCGCATGGAGACGGAGATCATCTTCCGGCTGCTCCTCGTCCGCACCCGGGACCTCACCCTGCCCCCCGGGGAGCCGACCTACCGCAACCAGAGCGTCATCCGCGGCCTCGCCACCCTCCCCCTCCACCTCGTGGCCGCCTGAGGGACCAGGCTCGCTGTCGCCGCCGACCGTGGCAGCTTCACAGCGGCCCGTGTCGAGAACAGAGTGACAGAACGGACACGACACGCGGAGTTCGCGACACGGGGCCGCTGTCCCCCGCACACGCTTCCCACCGACGGGAAGGCCGCCCGGTACACGGCCGCCGGGTCGACGTCGACACCAGTGGTGATCGCGCCGATGCTCAACGAGCACCACGCCACCGCGTCCTGCCTGAACTCGGCCGTCCCGCTGCACCTGGCCATCCTCGCCCGGGAGACCAGCCGGGCCCGGTTGCTGGCGCTGGGCAACCCGGTCGGCAACCGGCCCGACCCGGTCCGCGTCGCCGAGGAGCTCGCCCTCGTCGACGTGCTCTCGCTGGGGCGCCTGCAGGCCGGGTTCGTCCGCGGCACACCCACCGAGATCCACGCCACCAACACCAACCCGACCCAGCAGCGAGGCCGGTTCTGGGAGGCCATAGACCTGATCACGAAGGCGTGGACGTCGCACGACGGGCCGTTCAGCTGGGAGGGCGAGTACTTCCACCATCGCCAGGTCAACGTGTGGCCGCGTCCCTACCAGCAGCCGCATCCCCCGATCTGGGTGACGACGCTGAGCGCGTCGTCGGCGCCGGAGCTCGCCGCCCGCGACTATGTCATGGCAACGATCATCAACGGGAAGGAGGCCTGCCGGTCCATCTTCGACCGCTACCGCCGCACCGCCGCGGAGCTCGGCCGCCCCGGCCCCGTCGCCGACCGCCTCGCCTACTGCGCCTACGTGTTCGTCGGCGAGACCCACGAGGAGGGCCTCGAACAGGCGAAACCCCAACCGCTATCTCCTGATGTCGGCCCGATCTCACCGTGATGGTGGGGTCGGGATCCACTCCGGAACGGAGATGGCCATGCAACGGAAGGCACTTTCGATCACCATGCTTACCGCGTCGGTCGCGGTGGGGCTGAGCCTGCTGTCGGCGCCGGCGGCGCTGGCGTCGGGTGGTCCCGGGGGCGGCGGCGACGGCGGGCACGGCGGCGGGCGGCGGCTCGGGCCGGCGGTCTCGACCAGCGGCGTCGGCTCGCTCGGCAGCCCGTGGACGCTCAAGTCGCAGCACGACGACGACGGCCCCGGCCTGGTCGTGGGCGAGGAGTTCGAGATCGGCACGCCGGCCGGTCACGTCTGGTCGGTGGCCTTCGCCGACAACGGCGTCACCTTCTTCCAGCAGACCGTGACGGCCGACGCGGCCGGGGTGCGGGCCATGAGCAAGACCGCCGACCTGGGCGTCGACCAGGTCATGAGCGTGCACGCGGTCGACCTCGGCACGCACGAGATCATCGACGGCTCGGTCGACCTGCCGGCGCTCTGACCGTCCACGCGACGCACCGGATCAGCCCCGCGACGACGGGCGGCTGTCACCCACGCGGTGACGGCCACCCTGCCGCGTGCGGGCGGCCGTTGGCACCGTTCCAGGCGAACAGGTCGGGGTCCGCCCTGTTCGGCAACGCGGCCGCGATCGGTGCCGTGACCGCCAATGGCGCGAGGACAGACGGGTGGGCCGCTCCCAACCACGCCCGGGCGCCCACCGGCCAGGCATGGTCGGGAGGCTGACTGGCACTGGTTGGCACGGCTCTGTCGCCCTACGCTCACAGTCGTGGCTTCGGGGACGGCGTCACCGTCATGGACGGTGTCGCCAGCAGGAATGGTTTCGCCAGCAGGGAAGGCGGCCCACTCAGGGTTGGCGGTGCCACCAGGGTCGGCGTCACCCTCGACCGCGCCCGGTGGTGGCTCGGCGCGGCCGCCGGTGCTGCGGCGGTGGGCGCGAGGACTGATCGACACCACGCGCCGGCGGGCGGCGACCCCACCGGGGCGGCTGCGGCTGGTCACGGTCGGGCTGGTGGCGGCGATCGTGCTGCTGTGGCTCGCGGCGTTCGTCTCAGTCGTCTCCCGGCAGCACGCGGTGGCCGGGGTCCGGGGCACATCCGGTCCGGCGTTCGTGGCGGCGCAGCGGATCCACGCCGACCTGTCGGAGGCCGACGCCAGTGCGGCCGGCGCGTTCCTGGCCGGCGGTGTCGAGCCGGCCGCCCAGCGCGAGGCCTACGAGCAGGGCATCGCGGCGGCGTCGGCGCAGATCCTGGCGCTGTCGAGGGCGGGGGTGCCGACTTCGACCCAGCCGTCGCTGACCGTGCTGACCAGCCAGATCCCCGTCTACACCGGGCTGGTCGGGCAGGCTCGGGCGAACAACCGGCTCGGCTTGGCGGTGGGTGGCGCCTACCTGCGGCAGGCGTCGAACCTCATGCAGACCTCGATCCTGCCGGCGGCCGACCGGCTTGCGGCGGCCGAGGCGGGGCGGGTCGACGGCGGCTACCAGGACGCGACCCGCTGGTGGCAGCCGGCGCTGGTCGCGGTGACAGGCGCGCTCGCGCTCGGTGCTCTGGTGGCCGCGCAGGTGTCGCTCGCCCGTCGCACGCACCGGTACCTGAGCGTCTGGCTGGCGGCGGCGACGGCGCTGACCGCGATCGTCCTCGGCCTGACCCTGGCGGACCTTTCGGCACAGCGCTCGCGGCTCGTCGACGCGCGCGACAACGGCTTCGTCCCGATGACGGTCGTCGCGCAGGCCCGGGTGCTGGCCCTGCGCGCCTGGGGCGACGCCAGCCTCTCCCTGATCGCCCACGGCGACGGCGCGGACCTGGACGCCGACGCCGACGCGGCGACCGCGCGGCTGGGCTTCAACGCCTCCGGCGTCCGTGACCCCGCCGGCGTGCTGCCGACCGCCGGGCGGCTCGGCGGCCCCGACAGCGCCACCCGCACCCCACTGGAGCGGTACTGGCGCGCCTACCAGGCGAGCGCGGTGAGCACGCGGTCCGAGGCATCCGCGGTCGGCGGCTTCCAGCGGGCCGTCCAGCTGGCCCTCGGGGACGGGACGACGACGTTCCGCCGCTTCGACGACGCCGCCGACACCGCGTTGACGACGAGCCAGCGCCGCTTCGACACCTCGGTCAGCTCCGCGGCTGACGCGCTGACCGGGCTCGGGATCGTGGTGAGCCTGGCGCTGGCGCTGGCCGCGGTGGGCGTCCTGGCCGGCTTCCAGCCAAGAATCAGCGAGTTCCGATGACGGGCCGCTGGGTGCCGTCCGCCGGCGTGCAGGTCGCGGCGGCGATCCTGGTCGCGCTCACGGGCTTCAAGATCGACCTGGCGAAGGAGGTCGGCCGGGCCCTGTTCGGCGCGGACGGCCATGTCCGGTTCCGGGCGGTGACGCCGGCCGAACGGATCAACGTGGTCCAGCAGGGCGAGGTCGACCTCTCGGCGGCGACGATCACGGTCACCTGTGCGTGCCGAGCCCAGGTGGACTTCTCCGCGGTGTACTTCCAGGCGTCCAAGAACGTGCTGGTGCTGGGCTCGTCGCCGTACCGGGAGCTGGCGGACCTCAGCGGCCGGAAGGCCTGCGCGGCCAGCGGCACCACATCGTTGCAGCGGATCGTCGACACACCCACGCATCCCGTCCCCTACCCGGTCGCGAACGTCACCGACTGCCTCGTCGCGCTGCAGCGGGGTCTGGTGGAGGGCGTCGTCAACGACAACACGGTGCTCGCCGGCATGGCGGCGCAGGACCCGGAGACGAGGATCGCCGGCCCGAGCACCCTCGACGTGCCCACGGCGATCGCGGTCAGCAAGGCGCATCCGGAGCTGACGGTGTTCGTCAACGGCGTGCTGGAGCGGCTCGCCGCCGACGGCACCTGGGCACGGCTCTACGCCGCGCACGGCCTGGACCACGCGCTCGGCCCGGCCCCCGCCCCCCCCACTTCCTCGCTACCGGAGCTGACGATGCGCGACCTCCAGTCCCGCCTGCTCGGCGCGGGCGTCCTCGCCGCCGGCCTGGCGCTGGTCGGCGGATGTGCGACGGTGTCGAGCCGGCCGCCGGCCGCCGCCCGCCCGCTGGCCCCGCTCGCGACCACCCCGGTCCCGGCGGTCACCTCGGCCGCCTCCGTGCCCGGCTGTGTCGACCCCGAGGCGAGCTGGCGCCCGCCGGCCTCTCTGCCCGCGCCCGGGGCGATGCCGGCGGGCTCGTTCATGGCCGCGATCGTCCGTCGCGGCTACCTGCGGGTCGGCGTCCTGGGGGACGCACCACCGTTCGGATCGATCAACCCGCGGACCGGGCAGGCGGAGGGGTTCGACGTCGACCTCGCGGAAGCGATCGGCCGGGCCCTGTTCGGCTCCGACGGTCACGTCCGGCTGCGCACCGTCACCCTGAACGAGCGCGTCGGGGTCGTCCGCGGCAACGACGTCGACCTGGTGGTCGCGACGATGACGGTGAACTGCCAACGCCGGACCCAGGTCGACTTCTCCGCCGTCTACTACCGGGCCCAGCAGCGGCTGCTCGTGCAGGAGGGGTCCGGCTACCGGGAACTGGCCGATCTCGGTGGAAAGAAGGTGTGCGCGGCGGCCGGGACGACGTCGTTGCAGCGTATCGCCCACAGCGAGTCGCGCCCCCAGGGCAAGCCGCGGCCCCTCCCCTTCTCGGCACCGAACGACACCGACTGCCTGGTCGCGCTGCAGCAGGGCCGGGTCGACGCGGTGAGCACCGACGACTCGATCCTGGCCGGCATGGCGGCGCAGGACCCACACCTACGGATCATCGGCCGTTCTCTGGAGGAGGAACCGGACGCGATCGCCGTCAGCCTCACCCATCCCGAGCTCACCCGGTTCGTCAACGGGGTGCTCGCCGGTCTCGAGGCGGACGGTACCTGGGCGGCGATCTACCACCGCTGGCTCGGAACGCTCGGCGACGTCCCGGCCCCGCCCGCGGCCCGGTACCGCGACTGATCATGCCGGTGTCGACGGGACGAGCACGATGATCGCCGGCGGACTGTCCGCGGTGGATGTGGCCATCGAGCGCCTGCGGGAGGTGACGTCGCAACTCGCGGTGGACCTCTTCGCACTCGACGGCCATCAGGGCCGGGCGCTGCTGGACCCGCCGGACCGGTGCACCGGGATGACCGCCGCACGCGCGGTCGTCGCGCTCGATCGACTGGCCTGGCTGTTCGAGCGCTACCTGGAACTGTCCGACCTGATCGCCACCGTCGACGCGCTGCCGGGCGGACGGTCCGCCCGGCGACGCGAGCGGGCAACGATCCTGCTCCGCGCCGCCGCGACGGCGGCCCGGCCGCGGCCACCCCACCCCGAAACCGGCGACCCGTCGGCTACCGACCCGGGCCCGGCCCCCACAGCAGCACCGTCAGCCGCAGCGGGGCCGTCAGCCGGACCAGCACCGTCAGCCGGAGCAGCACCATCGGCCGGAGGGGGGTGGGCGCCCGGCGCGGCGCAGGTGGCCGTGCCGGAGCGGCTGCTCGCGGACATATCGAAGACCGTCGGACGGGTCCGGGCCGACTTCGACGCGGTGCAGGCCGCACAGGACGGTCTGCTCTCCGACCTGACCGGGGTGCATCAGGAGGTAGCACGGGTGTCCGCCGAGGCGGCCCGGATCGGCGCCACAGCGCTCGCGGAGCTCGGCGCGGCCGAAGCGGCGCTGGCCGCGGTGATGGAGGCAGCGGCGAGGGACCCGCTCGGGGCCCCGCCCGGGCAGGCGACCCGGGCCGGCGAGGCCGTCGCGCACGCTGCCGCAGCCGTGGATGCGCTGGCGCTGGCCTATGACGCCCTCGATACCGGGCTGCGCGACGCCGGCATGCTGCTCGAGGAGATCGTGGACACCGCGACGGCGGGCGAGTGGTCGGCCCAGGAAGCCACCGGACGCATCCGCCTGGCGGACGGGGACCTGCTGGGGCTGCCCGACGGCTGGCTCGATGATCCCGGCCGCGGCCTGCGGCCCTGGCTGGACCGGCTGCGCGGGCTGGCCGCGGGACCACCGGAGCGTCGCCTGGCCGCCGCCCGCGGCCTGGCAGCCTGGACCGCCGTCGCCGAGCGGACGCGGGCGCACGCCCGCCAGGTCGCCGACGCGAACGCACTGCCGCTGCGCCGCCGGGGCGAACTGCGCGGTCTGCTGGGCGCGTTGCGGCAGAAGGCCGTCGCCTCCGGTCTCGCGGAGGACCCCGCGCTCGAGATCATGTACGCCTCGGCCCACGACCTGCTGTACACCGCGCCAACGGACCTGGCGGCGGCGAGCGCCCAGGTCACCGTCTACGCGGCGGCGCTCGACCGCGACCGGAAGGCGTCCCCGCCGGCGGCCGGTCGCACGTGGGGCCATCGGATGGATGAGGGACGAGGGGGCGCGCCATGCCAGTGATCGCCTGCCCGGAGCCGGGCTGCCCGGGCGTCATCGAGGACGGCTACTGCACCGAGACGGGCCTGGCCCACAGCACTCCCGACGCCAGCGCCCCGGCCGGGGGCGGATCAGCGGGTGGCGGATCAGCGGGTGGCGGGTCGGCCAGTGGCGGGTCGGCCGGAAGCGGATCAGCGTCGCCGGCCGGTAGCGGGCCGAGCGGCGGGTCGTCGCGGTCGGGCAGGTCGCGCCGGTCGGGGACGGGCTCGGGGCGGCGGCGCGGGCTCGGCGGCGGGCTCGTCGAGATCCCCGAGATCGCCGTGCCCGACCCGTCGTCGCGGCTGCTGACCTCGCCCAGCGTGCCGGAGTCGCGGCGGTTCTGCCCGAACGGCCACCAGGTCGGCCGGGCCAGAGGCGGCCGACCGGGCCGCACGGTCGGGTTCTGCGGCGAGTGCCAGGCGCCGTTCTCGTTCGTACCGGCGCTGAAGGCGGGCGACACCCTCGGCGGCTACGAGATCGCCGGCGCGCTCGCCCACGGCGGCCAGGGCTGGATCTACCTGGCCCGGGACCGCTCGGTCGCCGACGACTTCTGGGTGGTGCTCAAGGGCCTGCTCGACGAGGGTGACCCGGATGCCCGCGCCGCCGCCATCGCCGAGCGGCGCTTCCTGGCCACGGTCGACCACCCGGCGATCGTCAAGATCTTCACGTTCGTCGAGGACGGCGGCACCGGCTACATCGTGATGGAACACGTCGGCGGCACGTCCCTGCGCGACGTGCTGAAGGAACGCCGGGCCGCCGCCGGGCGCACCGACCCGCTGCCAGCCCAGCTGGCGATCTCCTACATCCTCGCCATCCTGCCGGCGTTCACCTACCTGCACCGCACCGGCCTGGTCTTCTGCGACCTCAAGCCGGACAACATGATGCTCGGCCGGGACACCGTCCGGCTGATCGACCTCGGCGCCGTCCGCCACCTGGACCAGCAGGGCGGGGCGAGCTACCACACCCCGGGCTACGCCGCCCCCGAGATCGTCGAGGCCGGCGGCGCCGGGCCGTCCATCGCCTCCGACCTGTACACGGTTGGGCGCACGCTCGCCGCCCTGCTGCTGAACTTCCGGGGCAACACCACCACCTACCGATACTCCATCCCGCCGCCCGCCGACCATCCGGTGCTCTCCCGGTACGACTCGCTGTACCGGTTCCTGGTCAGGGCCACCGCCCGCGACCCGGACGAGCGGTTCGCCTCCGCCGAGGAGATGCACGACGAGCTGGAGGGGGTGCTGCGGGAGGTCGCGGCGGACGTGACCGGCAAACCGTCGCGGTGGACGAGCCGGCGTTTCACCGCCGACGCCCATCCGACCGGGCGCTCACCCGACGGTGCGCCGGCCGGCCCGCCGTGGGTGGTGCTGCCCGGGTTGCTCGTCAACGACGCCGACCCGGCGGCGGGCGCGCTGGCCCGGCTGCCCGCCGTCGACCCGGACGAGCTGGAGTCGCTGCTCGCCGCGGCGGGCGTCGAGGGAGTGGAGGTGCGGCTGCGCCTCGCCCGCGCGCAGCTGGAAGCCGGCCGCTTCGCGCGGGCACGGGAGCTGCTGGACGCGGTGGAGGCCGAGGACCCGTGGGAGTGGCGCGCCGCCTACTACAGGGGTCTGATCAGCCTGGCCCAGGGGGACGCGGGCGCCGCCCGTGACCTCTTCGACCAGGTGTACGGGCAGGCCCCGGGCGAGCTCGCGCCCAAGCTGGCGCTGGCCTACGCGGCCGAGGACGCCGGCGACCCGGCCCTCGCCGAGCGGCTCCACACCGTCGTCGCCAGCACCGACGACACGATCACCAGCGCGGCGTTCGGCCTCGCCCGGCTGCGGGCGGCGGCCGGTGACCGCGCCGGCGCGGCCGCGGCCTACCGCCGGGTGACCCCGGCATCCCCCGCGTACGAGCAGGCCCAGGCAGCGCTGGCCCGACTGCTCGGCACCCGCACCGCGGCCGGCACGCCATCCCGGGACGACGTCGCGGCGGCCGCGGGCGTGCTCGACGCGCTGCCCACACAGGCGCCATCACGGCCCGCGCTCACCCGCGACCTGCTCACCGCCGCGCTGGACCTGCTGGAGCCGCGCGGCCCGCTGCGTCCCGGCGACGACGTCCACGTCGCCGGCCGCCCGTTGCGGGACGCCGACCTGCGGCTCGGTCTCGAGGAGGTCTACCGCCGGATGGCCCGGCAGGCCGCCACCGACACCGAGCGCCACCGCCTCGTCGACCAGGCGAACCAGATCCGACCCTGGACCTTCCGTTGACGCCCGCCTCCCCGGAGCCCACATCGCCCGAGCCCACCTCCCCCGGCTCGCACGGCTCACACGGCTCACACGAGACTCCCG
>NZ_FZMO01000537.1 GCF_900197875.1 Frankia canadensis
CCCGACACCCATCCCGCCGCACTGTCACTCGCGATGCTCGGCGGGCGCTCCCCCTTCGACCTCGCCCCCGCCGGCCACGCCACCGCGGCCCCGGCCAGCACCACCACACCGGCCAGCACCACCGCACCGGCCGGGGTCGCGGGACCGCCCGGCGCCTCGGCATCCGAGGGCACCATGGCGGCCGCCGTCCCCGAACTCGCGGCGGCCCTGTCCGATCGTCGGCAGTTCCACCGCTACGCCGGGGCGGCGATGATGACCGCGCTGCTGGCCGAGGGCCAGATCATGGAAGTCTCCGACATGCTCGCCGCGAGCCCGATCCAGCTCGCGCTGGAACGCGCCGACGACATGCTCGGCGATCTGCTCGACGCGCACGAGCGCACCCCGCCCGCGCACATCCTCGCCCAGACCTCCCGGCTGCGCCGCGGCCTCGAGCGCCTCGGCCGCCGCTCGATGCCCGGCGGCGACGCCCGCCGCCGTGACCTGCTCACCGGCCGGGTGGCCGTCCTCGGCGCAGACGCGGCGTTCAAACTCGGCGACATCGAGCAGGCCCGCGCGCTGACCACGCTCGGCTTCCAGGCCGGTGACCTGGCCGGCGAGGGGCCGCTGCGCGGCTCCGCCCGGGAGGTCGCCGCCGTCAACGAGTTCTACGCCGGCCGGCCGGACGAGGCGCTGCGGCTGGCCCGTGACGGGCTCACCCACGTCGGTGACGGCCCGGTGCGCGCCCGGCTGGTCTGCCAGGTGGCGCGTTCCCTGGCGGCCCTCGGCGATGTGCGCGGCGCGGCCCAGGCCCTCGACGAGGCCTACGACCTCGCGGATCTGATCCCCCCCGACCAGTGGGGCCGGCCCGGTCCGAGCTTCGAGAACTTCAACCCGGTCGAGGTGTCGTACAACGCCACCACCGCGCTGTGCCTGCTCGGCCGGCCGCGGGCCGCGGAGGAGCACGCGGAGCTGGCGCTGCCGAAGCTCGACGCGATGGATGCCCCCGGCTTCCGCTCGGTGATCCGGCTCGACCTCGCCCTCGCTCTCGCCCGCCAGGGGCGCCTCGAGCTCGACCGGGTGTGCGACCTGGCCACCGAGGCGATCCAGATCTCCTGGGGACGCACGGTGGCGTCCGTCTCCGGGCGGGCGGACCAGCTGCTGACCGCCACCAGCCCGCACAGCGAGGTCCGCCAGGTGCGGGAGCTCGCCCTGCTGGTGCGGGAGTGGCAGCGCTCGGCGGCCAGCCAGCGGCCCGCCCCCGGCGCGGTCACGGCGCCGGCCCTGCCCGTCTGAGCGGACGGCCGGCGCACGGCGATGGCTGCCCGCTTCACCGCGGCGGCCACCCGCCGCGCGCTTGGCGAGATCTGTGCTCGCGCCGGACTGGACGACGCCGACGCGGTCCTGGTCAAACGGACGGTGAACGCCGTCTACCGGTTGCCCCGGGCGGGCGCGATCGTCCGCATCACCGGCTCGGCGGCGATGGCGCACCGGGTGGCGAAGGTCGTGCGGGTCGCGCGCTGGCTCGCCGAGCGGGACGTCCCGGCCGTCCGGCTGATGCCCGGGGTGGCCGCTCCGGTCGAGGCCGCCGGCCGTGTCGCGACCGTCTGGGTCGACGCGACGCCCCTCGGCGGGCCCGCGACCAACCCGCTCCCCCACACCGGTGACCTCGCCGGCCTCCTGCGCGTGCTGCACGGTCTCGGGCCACCGCATCCACCGCTACCCCCGTGGGATCCGCTGGACGACGTCCGCCGGCGATTATCCGACGCCGAGGCGCTGCCCGCCGACGACCACCGCTTCCTCGAGGACCTCGCCGAGCGGGTCGGCACGGCGCTCGGAGCCGTCCGCTACGCCCTTCCGCCGACGTTGATCCACGGCGACGCCCACCTCGGCAACCTGATCCGAACCGCCGACCAGGGCGTGCTGCTGTGTGACTTCGACGCCACCTGCCTTGGGCCGGCCGAGTGGGACCTCGTTCCCGTCGCCGTCGGCCACCTCCGCTTCGGTCGTGATCCCCGGTCTCACCGCGAACTCGCCGACCAGTACGGCTTCGACGTCACCGCCTGGGCGGGATTCCCGGTCCTGCGTGCCGTCCGCGAGCTCAAGCTGGTCACCAGCGTGCTGCCCGTGCTGGGCAGCAGCGCGACGGTCGCCGCGCAGTTCCGCGTCCGCCTCGACAGCCTGCGCCGCGGCGACGACGCCGCCCGCTGGTCCCTCTACCGTTGATCGTCCCCGCCGCGCCGTGCCCGTGCCGAGCCCGCCGGAGCGCGGTCCGACCGGGACGGCGGCCGTCGCCGACAGCGTCCGGACGCGAACGGCCATGGCAGGTCACAGCGGTTCGGACGGCCGGGCCGTGCGGTCCATGCGGGCGCGTGTCATTCTGGTCGGACCCGTCGGGGCGCTCCGGCGGGCCGCGACCGGCCTCGCGCCGCCCGCGTAGCTGACGGTCGGATCCCGCCCGTACGCCATCGGCGGACCGGCCAGCGCGCACGGTCGTACCGCCCGCCCCGGCCCCAGGGCCCGGGTCGCCCGATCGGAGGGGAGACCCTTGGACATCACGGAGGGAATGCCCGTACCGGGAGATCCGTTTCCCGTGCCCGCCGGCGGGCCGGGAGTCAGCACATGAGCGGCGACGGGCACGATCTCGGCGCCATCAGGGTCGGCGACGTCGCGGACCACGAGCGGCCCGCACCCCGCCGCCATCCCGCCGCCGCGGGCTGGAGCTGGACGGATGGCGAGGCCACGGGCTGGACGGATGGCGAGGCCGGGCGTCCAGCTCCCGCCACCGGCCCGGGCTGGTCGGTCGACAACACCCCCCGCCCCCACAAACCTGGTACCGACGCGCCGCCGTTCGGCGGCGTTCGTCCAGGCACCGCGGCACACGGTCCGGACGGAGCGTCCCGGCCGGCCCACTCCGTCCAGCAGTGGGACCACGCCCATCCCGGGGCCGCCGCCCAGCCGGGCGGACCTGTCCAGCCGGGCGGGACCGTCCCGGGCGTCTCGGACACCTGGCCGTCGATCCGCCAGCCGGAGCTGGACCCGGCCCCGGCGCCGGCCGGCCGGCACGAGGGCAGCGGCGGCGGCCGGATGCTGCCGATCGAGACACGCACCTTCGACCCGCTGCTCGACCAGTACCCCCTGACGACCCAGGTCGGCTTCGGCCAGGCCTACCCGCCACCCCCGCCTTCGGCGCAGACCCGGAACTGGCACGGGGAGCCCGCCGGGCCGCACCCGGCGCCCCCGCCCGCGCACCAGGCACCTCCCTCCCGTTCGATGCCTGCGCACCCGGCTCCGCACTCGCGCTCCACACCACCGGCGCAGCCGGCACCTCCCCCGCGCTCCGCACCACCGGTGCACCCGGCGCCTCCTCCGCGCTCCGCGCCTCCCCCGCATTCGGCACCGCCGGCGCACCCGGCGGCGCGGCCGGTGCCGGCGCCGCAGGGCCCGCCGCCCCACCAGCCGCCGCCCGGGGCGCCAGCGCGGCCCGACCAGCGGTCCAGGCCCGTCGATCCGCGTTGGACCGAGCCGATGCCGGCGCCACCGCGTCCGGGTGCCGCCGAGCCGCCACACCGCGACGGCTACCACCCGTCCGTCGAGTACCCCGCCCCGCCCCCGCCGCCCGGCAGCGTGTCGACACAGGCGCTGGTCATCGGTTCCCCGTTGACCGGGCCGGGACGGGAAGGCACCGGTTCGACGCGCGTCCCCTCGTGGCTGCGCGACCCCGACCAGCGCAGCGCCCCGGGCGAGGGCGGGGCCACCGGCGCCCGCCATCACCGAATCATCCCGCACGAGGCGCTGAGCCGCGGTGCGGCCGTCCCGGCGCCGCCCGTGCCCCCACCGCCGACGGTGCACCCGCCCAACACGCCGCCCGGGCCCGAGCTCCCGCCGCCGGGAGCGCTGTACCGGACCGATTCCGGCGAGCCGGGCTACCGGGATCCGGCCGACGCGTCGTCGCGTTCCGGACCGGCGGGCGGCACCGGGCGGCACCGGGCGCAGCCCCCGAACCGCGAGCCACGCCCGCAGGAGCGCACCGGACGGTCGGGCCGCACCGTGGTGCCCTACCCGCCGTACCCCGGCGATGATCCGGGCCCGCAGCCCGGTGCCGATCCGTACTGGGCGCCGCACCCGCACGAGCGGTACCCGGACGGGGGCGATCCGGCCGCGACCGCGCGGTACCAGGATCCTCGTGTTCACCCGCCGGCCGACCCGTACCGACCGGCGGCGCCGCGTCCATCCGGCTCGCAGCATCCATCCGGCACGCCTCACCCACCCGCCAGCCCGTATCCGACGGGCGCCGCGCGTCAGTCGGCGCCGCCGCGCCCGCCCGCGGCGCCCACGACCGGCGCGCGCGAGCCTGGCCGGGCTCTGCTCACCAGCGCGCTGCTGCCCCCGCCACCGCAGACGGCGTCCCGTGGTTGGCGCAAGCTCGTGTATCAGGTCTCCGCCGGGGCCGTGAATCCCGGGCCGTCCCCGGACGAGGTCCGTGACCTGCGGCTGGCTGCCCGGATTCGCACGCCGCTGCTGGACTGCCACCGGATCGCGGTGATGTCGATCAAGGGTGGGGTCGGCAAGACCACGACGACGGTCGCCGTCGGCTCGACCCTCGCGAGCCTGCGCGGCGACCGGGTGGTGGCGATCGACGCCAACCCGGACCGGGGCACGCTCGGCTCCAAGGTGCCCCGCACGTCCGCCCACACGGTGCGCGAGCTGCTCGAGGACGCGCCGCGGCTGCACCGCTACGTCGACGTCCGCAAGTACCTGTCGCAGGCCGACTCGCGGCTGGAGGTGCTGGCGTCGGCGAACGACCCGGAACTGTCGGACGCCTTCGGCGACGCCGAGTACCGCGCCGTCGACGACCTGCTGCAACGGCACTATTCGATCCTGCTCACCGACTGCGGCACGGGCATCCTGCACAGTGCCATGCACGGTGTGCTGGAACTCGCCGACACCCTGGTGATCGTCTCCTCGGCGACGGCGGACGGCGGCTCCAGCGCGAGCGCGACGCTCGACTGGTTGGACGCCCACGGCTACGCCGAGCAGGTCCGCGAGGCCGTCGCGGTGATCTCGATGTTTCACGAGCACGGGGAACGGGTCGACGTCGACGCGCTCTCCCAGCACTTCGAGTCCCGCACCCGGCGGGTGGTACGGGTGCCGTTCGACCCGCACCTGGCCGACGGCGGTCGCATCGTGCTGTCGGACCTGCGGCGCGAGACCCGCGAGGCCTATCGCGAGATCGCCGGCGCGGTGGCCGAGCGTTTCGGCCAGGAACGCGGCGGCGCGCCCCGCTGAGCCGGGACGGAGGCGAGGCTGGGTCCAGGCTGGCCGGCGCGGCTCAGCGGGCCAGAGCCGCGACCACCGCCCGCACGCCGGGGCGGCGCAGCTGGCGGGCGACCGTCGTGCGGCCCTCGATGAGCCGGGTGAACAGGCCGAACGTGCCGGGACTCGCCAGAATGGCGTGCATGACCGCGGGCCGGCGAATGAAGGCGCCGAGGACCTCGCGGCCGGCGACCATCTCCGGCCCGAGGATGGTCTCGACCCGGTCGGGGTAGCCGTCGAGCGCCGCGAGGCCCGACGGCCCGGTCGCCCGGGCCGCGCCGACCGCCGCGGCGGCGGCCTCTCCGGCGAGCCGACCGGAACGCAGCGCGAAGGAGATACCCTCCCGCGTCCACGGGTCCAGCAGCCCGGCGGCGTCGCCCGCGACGAGGACACGCCCGCGGCGCAGCGGCGAGCCGACCGCCCGTACCCGGGTCAGATGCCCGGAATCGTGCTGACGGGGGACGTCCGTCAGGCCAAGACGCTCGACGAACCGGCGGTAGTAGCCGCGCAGCGCGCCGCCCTGCGCCCGATCTCCGATCACGCCGACGGTGAGCACCCGCCCCTTGGGGAACACCCAGCCGTAGGAGCCCGGCACCGGTCCCCAGTCGAGCAGCATCCGCCCGGCCCACCGATCGGCGAGGGCCTGATCGGCCACGAACTCGCCTTCCAGGCCGACGTCGACCTGATCGCAGTGCACGCCGACGTGGGTCCCGCAGCGCCCGGACGTGCCGTCCGCCCCGATCACGACGCGGGCCCGCAGCTCCGCGCCGTCGCGGACCCGCACCTGGACCCAGCCGTCGGCTGTCTCCCGCAGCCCGAGCACCTGCACGCCGGTGCGCACGCTCGCCCCCGCCGCCCGGGCCGCCGCGAGCAGGGCGGCGTCCAGGTCGGCGCGCATGACCATCGACAGCCACGGCGCCGCGTCGACCCGGCCTCGGCTGACCTGGTACCGCCCGTCCAGGGTCATCGTCAGCGAACTCACCGTGGACCGGACCAGGCCGGACAGGTCGATGCCGACGTGGTCGGTGGACAGACCGACCAGGCCGCCACCGCAGGTCTTGTACCGGGGCATCGACGACCGTTCGAGCACGCAGACCCGGGCGCCCGCGGCGGCTGCCGCCTGGGCCGCACTGCCGCCCGCCGGCCCGGCGCCGACGACGATGGCGTCGTAGTCCGTGCCCGGGTCGACCGGTCCGCCGGTCGCCTCCACCGCGTTCTCCCTCCACTGTGCGCCGCGTGTCATCGGCAGCCCGTCACGGCGGGGCGCCGTCGCCGCCCGCCATCCGCCGTCGGTGATCCGCCGTCGGTGATCCGCCGTCGCCGTCAGCGCAGCGTGAGGCTGCGTCCGACGAGGCCGGCGCGGACGCGACGCTGCGCCGGGTCCAGGGAGGTGGTGTCCGCCAGCGCCTCTCGGTAGGCGGTCCCCAGCGCGGCGACCGGCTCCTCGACCTGCTGCGGCTCGGTGTCCGCGGCCAGATCCCAGACCGGGACGACGAGGCCGTCCGCGCGGAAGAAACCGACGAAACGGGAGCCGGCGCCCACGGTGAGCCGCTCCGCCGCCGCCA
Source organism: Frankia canadensis (assembly GCF_900197875.1). GTDB lineage: Bacteria > Actinomycetota > Actinomycetes > Frankiales > Frankiaceae > Frankia > Frankia canadensis. The sequence continues at coordinate 6,858 of NZ_FZMO01000537.1, forward strand.
GCCGTGCGAGGGCGTCGAGCAGCTTCTCCTCCGAGCCGGCCACATCCCCCGCGTCGGCCGCCTTTCCGGCGTCGGCGTCGCCCGCGCCCGCGCCGGGGGCGGCGAGGGGCAACGCCCAGCGCAGGTGCCACCGATCCCCCGGATGGCACCAGTACGCCGCGGGCACGGACGACAGCCGTGCCGTGGGCACCACCGTGGCGTTGGCTCGCTCCAGCATGGCCGCGACCTCCTGGTTCGGGCCGGTCTCGCCGTCCGACGACGGCAGCCACCACCCGAAGCCGGGATGGACGGTGATCTCGAGGGGGGCCGGGTCGAGCAGGTCGACGAGACCCGGCAGGTCGGCGAGTCCGCCGGGGAGCTGCTCGACGAGGCGGGGCGAGGAGGCGGCCGGCGCGTCGATCACGCTGCCCGGCTCGGCGTCGAGGGCGGTGAGCAGCGCGCCGGCGATGTCCCGGGCGGCGTCCAGGCCGGGCACGGTGGTCTGCATGGCGACGAGGATCTCGCCGTCCTCACGGACCAGGGCCGGCGCGGCCTGGGGCAGCATCGTGCCGAGGGTGATCCGCCGGTCCGCGTGCTCGGGGTGGGCGGCCAGGTGCTCGGCGGACAGGGTGAGGGGCGCGGTGGCGCTGGGCACCAGCTCGCGCAGCGCGACGAGGTCGGCCTCGTCCCGGCGGCCGAGGAAGGGACGCAGCACGGGCGCCGGCCGGTGCCGCTCGCCGTGGCAGGCCTTGTAGCGGCGTCCGGACCCGCAGGGGCACGGCTCACGCGGCCCGACCACGGGGATCTCGCCGTCGGCGGTCGGCGCCACCGCGGCGCGATGACGGCGCCCGGGCGTGGGCGCGGTGAGGCGGGCGGAGCGGGCGCCCGGACGCTGGGGGGCGGGTCGGCGTGCGATCGCGGACTCCTGGATCTCGAGGTCGGTCGGCTCGTCCCCGACCGGTCGGCTTCCCGGTTTCGGGACGAGCCCGGTCCGGGGTAAGGCTAGGCCATGGCCGGCCCGCCGTGCGGACGCCGGGCGGTGCCGATGGTGGCGTCGTCGCGTCGGCATCCCCGCCGGGGAATGCGGGAGAACCCCCAAACACCTCCATGGTGTCCCACCGTCATGTCACGGCCATGCACCGTCGGGAACGGCGGCAGGCACGATGATGGAAGCGCGGCCACGGGTCCGGCGCACGACGGGCGGGCCGGGGCCGCGGCCCCGACCGGCCGGGGCGTGGATCCGGTGAAGGTGTTGACGTCGGTCGGCGTTTCACACAGCCGATCGGCCGGCCGGGCGGTAGCCATGTGGAGACAATGGGGGGTTGGTGGCAAAGGTCGTCGTCGCCGGCGGAGGAATTGCGGGAATCGCCTGTGCCAGCGCGCTTCGGGCCGAGGGAATCGCAGTGCATGTCCGCGACCGGGGCCGGGTGATCGGTGGCCGGATGGCGTCCCGCTGGATCGACGGCCGGATCGTGGACTCCGGCGCGTCCTACTTCACTGTCAGCTCGCCGCAGTTCGCCGAGGTGGTGGCCGACTGGACGGCACGCGGGATGGCCCGGCCGTGGACCCGGCGGATGGCGGTGATCAAGGGGCCGGAGGCGGTGCTCATCCCCGGCGAGCCCGGGCCGCTGCGCTACGCCGCTCCCCGTGGCCTGCGTTCCCTGGTGGCGGACCTCGCCTCCCGAGCCGGGGTGAGCGTGACCCAGTCGGCGCCGATCGCGCGGATAGCCCCGGGCCCGCTCGTCGACGGCGAACCGGTGGACGCGGCCGTGCTGGCCATGCCCGATCCGCAGGCCATCCGCCACCTCGACGAGAGCCTCGGCGCGGAGCGGGCGCTGGTCGCCGGCCGTCCGTGGGCGCCGGCGCTGGCGCTGCTCGCGGGCTGGCAGCACCGCTGCTGGGCACCGTTGGACGGCGCGTTCGTCCACGACGACGACACGATCGCGTGGATCGCCGACGACGGGCGCCGCCGCGGCGACAACGCCCCGGTGCTGGTCGCGCACTCGACCGCGGACTTCGCCCGGCCACGGCTGGCCGAGCCGTCGGCGGCCGGGCCGGGGCTGGTCGCGGCGCTGCGCCGGCTGCTCGCGATCCCCGAACCACCCCGCTGGGTGTATGTCCAGCGGTGGACCTTCGCCCGGCCGGAGCGGCCGCACGCGCGCCGTTACTTCCTGTCCGACAATCACATCGGCCTCACCGGTGACGGCTGGGGAGAACCGAAGATCGAGAATGCGTGGCTGTCGGGAACCGCGCTCGGCCGGGCGATCGTCGCGCGACTTCGCTGAACCCGGCGACGTCCGCACCACCTGCCGCGGGGCTGATCAACCCCTGTGTGACGGAGTCCCGCAAGTGTCCGCCCAACTGGTTCGATTGATGCTGCCGGAGGGGGGTACACCTGCCGATATGGAGATCAAACTGAGCCTGTCGTTGCCCCGCGATGAGATCTCCATTCCAGTGGTCCGGCGAATCTGTACGCAATCGCTGAAGGTTCTCGGCGTTGCACAGGAATGCATCGACGACGTTGAGATTGCGTTGACCGAGGCTTGCGTGAATGTTCTTCTCCATGCCCAGGACGATGACGAGTACGAGGTTTCGGTTGGCGTGGACAACGGTGTCGCCGTCATCGAGGTGAGCGACCGCGGGGGCGGTTTCGACGGCGATTTCGACCCGGACCCGGCGCCGGGCGTCATCGGCGACGGCTCGCCGCCGGAGAGCGTTCCCGAGCGGGGCCGGGGGATCTTCCTCATGCGGGCGCTCATGGACCAGGTGCGCTTCCAGCGGGTGGACGGTCCATACAGCGGCACCCGGGTACACCTCGAGAAGGCCCTTGTCTGGGAGGAGAGCGCACCGGGCGCCAGGCTCAGCCGTCCCCGCAATCCGCTCGGGCCATGGCGCTCCGACCGGCCCTCGCCCCGGGCCGCCGACGAGCCCGTCTGACAACGGCTACGCTGGCAGGGAGTTCGGGATTCGACGGACGACGGACGACGGACGACGGACGGGCAGGTCGCGCACCCGACGGGTGCCGGACGGTGGGTGGGGTGCCGGAAGTTGAGTGCCGTGAGTGACGATCTGACCGGGTCGGTTCCCCGGATTGGCGTCGTGACCTTCCCCGGATCCCTCGACGATCGTGACGCGGCGCTCGCGGTCCGCGCCGCCGGTGCCGAGCCCGTCGCCCTCTGGCACGACGACGACGACCTCGCCGGCGTCGACGCGGTGATCCTCCCGGGCGGCTTCTCCTACGGCGACTACCTGCGCGCCGGCGCGATCGCCCGGTTCTCCCCGATGGTCGCCGCCCTGGTGGCCGCCGCCGCCGACGGTCTTCCCACGCTGGGCATCTGCAACGGCTTCCAGGTGCTGTGTGAGGCCGGCCTGTTGCCGGGGGCGCTGACCCGCAACGTCGGGCTCCACTTCGTCTGCCGTGACCAGCGGCTGCGGATCGAGACCGCGAGCACGGCCTGGACCCGTGACTACACCGCTGGTCAGGAGATCGTCATCCCGGTGAAGCACGGCGAGGGCCGGTATGTCGCCGGACCCGATCTGCTCGCCGAGCTCCTCGGCGAGGACCGGGTCATCGCCCGATACCTCGGTGGCAACCCGAACGGCTCCGCGGACGACATCGCCGGGGTGTGCGACGCGCGCCGGACGGTCGTCGGCCTGATGCCCCACCCCGAGCACGCCGTGGACGGCCTGGTCGGCGCGGGGCTCGACGGCCTGCCGATGTTCACCTCCGTGCTCTCAGGCCTGCTCACCCGCGCCTGAAACGCCGGCCCCCGCCCCAGCGGTGTCCGCGGCTACGGAGCGGCGCAGCGCCGCGTGCAGCGCCGCCGGGGTCAGCACGCCCGCCGGCATGTCGCCCGCGTAGACGTCGATCGCCTCCCCGTCCTGCGCGAGCAGCGCCGACAGCGCCTCCCGCAACGACGCCCCCACCTGGACCGGCACCGGCGCGGACCGGACCGCACCGGTCGCCGCGGCGTCGCTGGCGACCGCCGTCCCCGCCTGGGTCCCGGATTTCCCAGCCAGGTCCGTAGCGCCGCCGACCGGGCCGGCCTGGCGGGGCGGGGCCAGGTCGTCGCGGCGCAGTGGTGTCACGGACAGTCGCCGCAGGGCCCGGTCAGCCCCGGTGAAGTCGGCGACGAAGTCGGTGGCCGGGCGACCGAGGACCCGGGCCGGCGGGTCGATCTGCTCCAGCCGGCCACCCTGGCGGAACACCGCGATCCGGTCGCCGAGCCGGATCGCCTCGTCCAGGTCGTGGGTGACGAACACCACGGTCTTGCGGATCTCCCGCTGCAACCGGCGGAACTCCCCCTGCAGCCGGTCGCGGGCGACCGGGTCGATCGCGGAGAACGGCTCGTCCATGAGCAGCACCGGGGGATCGGCGGCGAGCGCCCGGGCGACGCCGACCCGCTGCTGCTGCCCGCCGGACAGCTCGTGCGGGTAGCGACCGCCCATCGCCGCCGGATCGAGCCCGACCAGTTCCAGCATCTCCGCCACCCGGGCCCGGATACGCGCCCGGTCCCAGCCGAGCAGCCTCGGCACGGTCGCGACGTTCGCGCGCACCGTCAGATGCGGGAACAGGCCGATCTGCTGGATGACATAACCGATCCGCCGGCGCAGCCGCGTCGGGTCGGTGTGGGCGACGTCCTCGCCGTCGACGAGGATGCGACCGCTGGTCGGCTCGACCAGCCTATTGATCATCTTCATCGTCGTGGTCTTGCCGCACCCGGACGGCCCCACCAGGCACAGCAGCTCGCCCGCCGGCACGTCGAAGGACAGGTCGGCCACCGCGACCGTGCCGTCCGGGTACCGCTTGCCGACCCCGACCAGCGAGATCATCGGATCCGCGGACGCCGGAGCGGGCGGTTGCGTGGTCTGCGCGGTCATGGGCGGTGCGTCCTCTCGACCGGTTACCGTGCTTCGGTGGCCATCGTCGCGTCAGGCAACTGTCTCGAACGGAATGCCTGGATCTGCGGAGACTACGTCGAGACCAGGTCGGACGAGCTGACCGCGGCGCTGCGCGAGCACATCGGGCTGACCGTGAGCGCGGTGCTGATCGGCCTCGCGATCGCCATCCCGCTGGTGCTGCTCGCCCGGCGCTGGCGCTTCACCGTGCCCTGGATCGGCGGGCTGGCCAGCGTGCTCTACACGGTGCCGTCGCTGGCGTTCTTCGCCCTGCTGCTGCCGGTGACGGGCCTGTCGGCCACGACGGTGCGCATCGGGTTGGTCACATACACGCTGGTCATCCTGTTCCGCGGCCTGCTCGCCGGTCTCGACGCGGTGCCCGCCAGCGCCCGCGACGCCGCCCGCGGGATGGGCTACGGCCCGGTCCGACTGCTACTGAGGGTCGAGCTCCCGCTCGCCCTCCCGGCGATCATCGCCGCCATCCGGCTGGCCACGGTCTCGACGATCGCGCTCGTCACCGTGGGGGCGATGATCGGCCACGGCGGCCTCGGCAACCTCATCTACGACGGCCTGACCAGCACGTTCAAGGCCGAGGTGCTCACGTCCTCGGTGCTCTGCGTGGCGCTCGCCGTGGTCGCCGACCTGCTGCTCGTCGCCCTGCAGTGGCTGGTCACCCCCTGGCGTCACGGCCGGCGAGGCGGACGGCGCGGACGCGGCGGGCCCGCCACGCGGGAGCAGGCCGCCACGCGGGAGCAGGCCGCCACGCGGGAGCAGGCCGCCACGGAGTGGGCGGTCGCCACGCACGCCGCCGCAGAGCAGTCCGTCTCGGCGCGAACGGTTGCGGCAAAGACGGAGGGGACGACGGCGTGAGCACGCTGACCAGCGCGTTCGACTGGCTGACGACCGGCGCGAGCTGGCGCGGCGGCGAGGGCATCGCCACCCGGCTGGGGCAGCATCTGATGCTCACCGGAGCCTCGGTGGGCATCGCGTGCGCCGTGGCGCTGCCGGTGGGCATCGGGCTCGGGCATGTGGGTCGCGGCGGCACGCTCGCGATCAACATCTCGAACGCGGGGCGGGCGGTGCCGACGTTCGCCGTCCTGGTGCTGCTGGCGATCGGCCCCCTCGGCATCGGCGACACCACCACGGTCGTCGCCCTCACCCTGTTCGCGATCGCCCCGCTGGTGACCAACAGCTACATCGGGATGCGCGAGGTCGATCCGGGCGCGAAGGAGGCCGCCCGTGGGATGGGCATGTCCGGCGTCCAGGTCCTGCGGCGGGTGGAACTTCCGCTGGCGCTGCCGATGATCCTGCTCGGCCTGCGGCTCGCGGCGGTGCAGGTGGTCGCCACGGCGACGATCGCCGCCCTGATCGGCGGTGGTGGCCTCGGCCGCTTCGTCGTCGACGGCCTGGCCAACAACCACCGCGACCAGGTCGTCGGTGGCGCCATCCTGGTCGCCGCCCTCGCCCTGCTCGTCGAGGGCGCTCTGATCGCCCTGTCCCGCCTGCTCCCCGCCGCCGCCCGGCCCGCCTCCTGCCCCCGCTGACCAGGCGACCCACATCGGTCACCGACGGCGTCTGCCCCATCACCGGATCCTGGCCGAACGGAAGCGGGGATGGTATTTTTCTGGCATGCGGACTGCCATCGACGCCGCCGGTCGGATCGTCGTCCCCAAGGCACTGCGTGATGCCCTGAGTCTCCTCCCCGGCCAGCCGCTGGAGATCACGGAAAGGGACGGCAGGTTGGAGATCGTCCCAGCCCCCACGCCGATGAGGTTGGTCGACGACGGTGACGGGCTGGCAGCGGTCGCGGACATCGAGATGCCGATCCTGACGGCCGATCTGGTACGCGAGACGCTGGAGCGAACCAGGCGGTGAACGCCCTCGACACCAGTGTGGTGGTGGCCGCCTTCGCCAGTTGGCATGCGCATCACACCCTCGCCATGAAGGCGATGTCCGACCGGCCTCGCCTGATCGCGCACGCCGCCATCGAGTCGTACTCCGTCCTGACGCGGCTGCCACCACCACACCGTGCGCAGCCATCGATCGTGCACACCTTCCTCACCGAACGCTTCACCGAGCCATATCTGGCCCTGTCGGAGACCGGCTATCAGGAACTGCTGGCCACTGTCGCGACGGGTCCGATCCTGGGCGGACAGGCCTACGACGCGCTGATCGCCTTCACCGCCGCCGAGCATGACGTCACGTTGCTCAGCCTCGATCGACGCGCCACCGCGACCTACGAAGCGGTCGGCGCCACCGTGCGGCACCTCGATCTCTGACCAGGCCAGCCCGCTCGTTCCAGCGCCGCGCGTCGTCCCGCCACCTCGCCGGAATGTCGACCTTGGCGCTGTGTTTTGTGCCTTTTTCGGTTGCGGGGGCGTCGGGGTGTGGTCAGGCTGTCCGGCACGTCCGAAAGTTGTCGGATCAGGGTGCGAGGGTGGGACAGCCGGAGAGCGCGGTGGCGCGCCGGTGCGCATCCGCGGAGCAGGCGGGTTCAGCCGACGAGAGACAGTGGGGTCATCGTGAGGGACGCAGCAGCACCGAGTGATCCGCGGCCGGCGTCGCGGCCAGGGCGACGCCAGGTGGTGGGGCGGCGTCCCCAGGGGCGTCGGTGGGCAGGGTCGACGGGCGGGCGGCGCCGGCCGCGCGCGCTGGTGGCGGGCCTCGCGGCGCTGCTCGCGGTCGTGCTGGGAGCGGCCGCGTGCGGTTCCGACACCAGCGGGGCCAGCGGGAACGGCGGCGGCAGCGGCGGCGGCTCGGCGCAGTCGGCGGGCACGCTCACCGTGGCCGACGCCGGCTTCACCGAGAGCAAGATCCTCGCGGAGATGTACGCGGCCGTGCTGGAGAAGGCCGGCTACAAGGTCGAGCGGACGTCGGTGCAGCAGACGGAACTGGCCCAGTCGTCGCTCGAGGACGGCACGGTCGACGCGATGCCGCAGTATGTCGCGACCTACGCCGACCTGCTCAACTCCAAGGTCCACGGCGCGCAGGCGGCCTCGGTCTCCTCACCCGACCTGCAGAAGTCGCTGGCCGCGCTGCGCCCGCTCGCCGAGGGCCTCGGCCTGAGCGTGCTGGAGCCCGCCGCCGCGGTCGACCAGAACGCCTTCGCGGTGAGCAGGTCCTTCGCCGCGCAGCACCACCTGCGGACGCTGTCCGACCTGGGGCGCAGCGGGCTCACCGTGAAGCTCGCCGCCGGTCCGGAGTGCGCCACCCGGCCCTTCTGCCAGCCGGGGCTGGAGAAGACGTACGGCATCAAGGTCAGTGAGATCGTGCGGACCGGCGTGGACACCCCGCAGACGAAGGCCGCGGTCAAGGACGGCACCGCCCAGCTCGGTCTCGTCCTCACCACCGACGCCACCGTCACCGACTACGACCTCGTGGCCCTGACCGACGACAAGAAGCTCCAGAACGCCGACAACCTCGTGCCGATCGTGACCACGAAGTCGCTCACGCCGAAGGTCTCCGCCGCGCTGAACGCGCTGGCCCCGGCGCTGACCACCGCCGACCTGGCCCAGCTCAACAAGAAGGTCGACGCGCAGCGCCAGAAGCCGGCCGACGTCGCGAAGGACTTCCTCAAGGACAAGGGCCTGCTGAGCTGAGCCGGCGCCGGGTCCGGCCCGCCTCGCGGCAGCGGCGAGGCGGGCCGGACCGGCGCGGTGGACGGGCCGGCGTCGGCAGCGCGCCGGCGTGGCCTACGCCACGCGCGCGCCGCCGATCCGGGCACCGGGGCCACACGCTGGCGAAATCCGCGAGGATGGGGGGGTGACCGGCAACCCGACCGCCCCGGCGGCCACCCCCGAGACGACGGTGGGCACCGGCCCCGCCGAGCAGCCCTACCGCGAACTGGGCCTGACCGACGACGAGTACGCCCGGATCGTCGCCACCCTCGGCCGCCGCCCCAGCGACGCCGAGCTCGCGATGTACTCGGTGATGTGGAGCGAGCACTGCTCCTACAAGTCCTCCAAGGTCCATCTGCGGCAGTTCCGGGACACGCCGTCCACTGACCGGCTGCTGGTCGGCATGGGCGAGAACGCGGGCGTCGTCGACGTCGGCGAGGGCCTGGCCGTCACCTTCAAGATCGAGTCGCACAACCACCCGAGCTTCGTCGAGCCCTACCAGGGCGCCGCCACCGGCGTCGGCGGCATCGTCCGCGACATCCTGACGATGGGCGCGCGGCCGATCGCCGTGCTCGACCCGCTGCGCTTCGGTGACGCGGACGCGCCCGACACGGCGCGGACGCTGCCCGGGATCGTCGCCGGCGTCGGCGGCTACGGCAACTGCCTCGGTCTGCCGAACATCGGCGGCGAGGTCGTCTTCGACCCCACCTACGCCGGAAATCCACTGGTCAACGCGCTGTGCGTCGGGGTGATGCCGGTCGGGCGGGTGCAGACGTCCGCGGCGACCGGGGTCGGCAACGCGGTGGTCCTGCTCGGCGCGAAGACCGGGCGGGACGGCATCGGCGGGGTGTCGGTGCTGGCGTCGGCCACCTTCGACGAGGGCGGCGGCCCGGCGCGGCGCCCGTCGGTGCAGGTCGGCGACCCGTTCACCGAGAAGATCCTCATCGAGAGCTGCCTGGAGCTGTTCGACCGCGGCCTCGTCACCGGCATCCAGGACCTCGGCGGCGCCGGCCTGACCTGCGCTCTCACCGAGACCACGGCCGCCGGCCTCGCCACCGGCCAGCCCGGCGGCATGGACGTCGACCTCGACCTCGTCCCGCTGCGCGAGGCGTCGATGAGCGCGCCGGAGGTGCTGGCCAGCGAGTCGCAGGAGCGGATGCTCGCGATCGTCACCCCGGCCGTGCTGCCCGAGGTGCTCGCGCTCGCCGAGCGCTGGGGGGTGCTCGCGACCCGGATCGGCACGGTCACCGACACCGGCCGGCTCGTCGTGCGCTGGCACGGCGAGGTGGTCGTGGACGTGCCGCCCGGCTCCCTGGCCGACGACGGACCCGTCTACGAGCGCCCGCTGCGCCGCCCCGCCGACCTCGACCTCGTCCGGGCCGACACGCCGAGCGCCGCCCGGTTGGCCCGCCCGGCCACCGGCACCGAGCTGCGCGAGACGCTGCTGCGGATGGTCGCGTCGCCGAACCTGTGCTCCCGGGCCTGGGTCACCGACCAGTACGACCGGTACGTCCAGGCGAACACGGTGCTCGCCCAGCCGGAGGACGCGGGCGTCCTGCGGCTGTCGGAGTCCACCGGCCTCGGGATCGCGCTGGCCACCGACGGCAACGGCCGCTACGCCCGTCTTGACCCGTTCGCCGGCGCGCAGCTGGCACTCGCCGAGGCGTGCCGCAACGTCAGCGCCGCCGGCGCCGTCCCGATCGCCGTCACCAACTGCCTGAACTTCGGCTCCCCCGAGGACCCGGAGGTGATGTGGCAGTTCGCCGAGGCCTGCGCGGGGCTCGCCGACGGCTGCCGGCGCCTCGGCCTGCCGGTCACCGGCGGCAACGTCTCGTTCTACAACCAGACCGGCGCCACGCCGATCCACCCGACGCCGGTCATTGGCGTGCTCGGCCTGTTCGACGACGTCGCCCGGCGCACCCCGATCGGTTTCAGCACCGCGGGCGACACGCTGATCCTGCTCGGCGAGACCGCCGACGAGTTCGGCGGCTCGGAATGGGCCTGGGTGACCCACCGGCACCTCGGTGGGACGCCGCCGGCGGTCGACCTCGCCCGTGAGCAGCTGCTTGGCGAGATCCTCGTCGCCGGCTCCCGCGAGGGGATGCTGCGCGCGGCGCATGACCTGTCCGACGGCGGCCTCGCGCAGGCGCTGGTGGAGTCCTGCCTGCGCGGCGGCCAGGGCGCGCGGATCGAGCTGGGCACCGGGTCGGACGACCTGTTCGTCGAGCTGTTCAGCGAGTCCGCGGGGCGCGCGGTCGTCGCCGTGCCCCCCGCCGAGGAGGCGCGGTTCGTCGACCTGTGCACGGCCCGCGGGCTGCCGTGGCGGCGGATCGGATCCGTCGACGGCGACACGCTCGACGTCGCGGGCGCGTTCGACGTCGGCCTCGCCGAGCTGCGCACCGCGCACGAGGGCACCCTGCCCGCCCTGTTCGGCCAGGTCCGCTAGGTCGCCGTCTCGGGTTGCGATCTTCCTGGTTGTCGCGTCGCGCGGCGGGCCGTGGCAGCGTGATGGCAGTTTCACTGCGGCCCGTGTCGCGAACTGGGGGACAAACCCGACACGACACGCCGTGTTCGCGACACGGCGCCGCCGTCCGCCGCGCACACTTCCCCTCCACGGGAAGTCCGCCCCGTCCTCGGCCTTCTGGTCGACGCTGACGCCTTGCCGCCCCGCCGGGCGGTCGGCGGGGCGGCGGCGCGGGGCGGGGGTGATTCAGGAGTGGCCGTAGGGCTCCGGACCGATGGCGTCGGCGGACTGCTCGTCGGGCTCGGTGTCGGACACCGAGCCCGGCGGATGGGCCGTCACCGCGACCAGCTCGACGTCCGTCGGCTCGAGGTCGGACGGGTCCTCGTCGAACACCACCGACTCCGGGTGGGCCGACGGCGCCACCAGCGCCTCCGAGTGCGCGCCGCAGCCATGGTCGATGGCGGTGACCCGGCCGTCGTCGGGGGCGAGCTCGTTGGCGCAGACCCCGAACAACCGGCCCAGCGCACCGGCGAGACGCACATGGAAACCGCAGGTCAGGCAGGACGCCGGCGCGACCTTGGCGATCGAGGCGGACGGCCCCGCGTCACCCGCGTACCAGCGTTCGACGGCTTCCTCCCGGCCGGCGGCGGACAGCACCCGGGGCCGGCCGAGCCCGAGCTCGACGAAGTTGTCGGTGTCGACGAGCTCCTCGACATCCTCCGCCCGCAACGTGAGGCGCGGATCGTCGATCGCCGTCGGCAGCAGATCGCCGACGCCGACGTCACCCGGCCGCAGCCGCTCCGACCACGGAACCCAGGCCGGGGCCAGCAACGCCCCGTCACCCGGCATGAGCACCACATCATCGACCGTGACCTTGCGCACCCGCGAGGCGCGCGTCACCACGACCGTCCACGTCCAGCCCGGGTAGGACGCGGATCGGCAGGCGAACCGGTGCAGCACTATGCGGTCGCCCTCGGCGTCGCAGCCGAGATGCTCACCAACCGCCGCCTCGTCCCCGGCTTCGACGATCGCGGCCGCCCGCGCCAAGTCCACCGCGGCGGCGCAGGTTGGGTCGGCCACCGGTTCCCGGACCGTCCGGCCGGCCCGCGACCGCGTGGCCGGCATCACGCCCACGGCCGAGGCCTCCCCCGGCGACATGTCGGCCGGCGAGGTGTCGGCCGCCTCCTCCCGGGGCAGCTCGGTCGTGGCGGAACGAAGCTCTGGAGCATCCACGCAACGTATTCTCTCCCACGGACACCCGCACCGCCCGACGTGGTCGCAGGAGCACAGGCCAGAGACAGCGCAGGCCAGGGACAGCGCAGGCCAGGGACAGCGAGGCCAGGGACGAGGACACTCGGCATGGTGAACGTGGGCAGAGCCATCTCGGGCAACCTGCGCGGCCTGCGGTCACGCGTGCGCGGCGACGACTCCGGCCGGACCGGGCTGTCCTCGCTCACCGAACTGTCCTTCGTCAACGCCGCCGGTGACGCGCTCGTCACCGTGGCCCTCGCCGGCTCGCTGTTCTTCTCGGTGCCCTCCGCCGAGGCCCGGTCGAAGGTCGCGCTCTACCTGCTCATCACGATGGTGCCGTTCGCGCTGCTGGCGCCGGTCATCGGGCCGCTGCTGGACCGGGTCGCGCACGGGCGGCGCACCGCGCTCGCCGCGCTGTGCCTGGGTCGCGGCCTGCTCGCCTGGCAGCTCGCCGGGGCGCTGGACGGGCTGGCCGTCTACCCGCTGGCACTTGGCCTGTTGGTGCTCTCCCGCGGCTTCGGCGTCGCCCGCAGCGCGGTGACGCCGCGGGTCGCGCCGCCCGAGATCACCCTCGTCAAGGTCAACTCGCGTATCTCCCTGGTGAACATCATCGCTGGGGCGATCATGGCGCCGGTGGGGCTGGGGATCGCGAACGCCCCCTTCGTCGGCTATCCATGGGTGCTGCGGCTGTGCGCGGTCGTCTACATGGCCGGCGTGCTGCTGGCCTTCAACCTGCCGGGGCACGTCGACTCGGCCGCCGGTGAGCTGCCGCTGCGCGCCGCGGTCGCCGGCGATGGCCGGCCGGGCCTGCGCGCCCGGCTGCGGGGGGCGCTCGGAGCGCTGCCGCTCGCGCTGCGGGCCACCCTCGTCCTGCGGGGTCTTGTCGGTTTCCTCACCTTCTACCTGGCGTTCCTGTTGCGCACCAAGGGTGGCAACAACCTGTGGCTCGGTGGTCTGGCGGTCGCGGCGGGCGTCGGCAGCGGGCTTGGGGTGTTCATCGGCGGGCGGCTCGGCCGGCGCCGGCCGGAGGGCATCCTCATGCTCGCCCTGGTGATGGCCGCCGGCGGCTGCCTGGGGGCCGCCGTCACCTACACCCGGCTCACCTCGCTGGTCGCGGCGCTGCTGGCCAGCATGGCCGGGTCGATGGGCAAGCTGGCGCTGGACGCGATCGTCCAGCGCGACATCCCCGAGGCGACCCGTAACTCGGCGTTCGCGCGGTCCGAGACGGCGCTGCAGCTCGCGTGGGTCGCCGGCGGCGCGATCGGGCTCGTCGAGATGCCCGGGACAGTGGGATTCGCGCTGGCGGCGGCCGCCGTGTGCGCCACCCTGTTCCTCCAGGCCGGCTCCCTGCGCCGGGCCCGGCTGGCCGCCCGGGTGCGCGCCCACACCCCTGCGCAGGCCGCCGCGCCCGACTGGCAGCAGGGACCGCCGGCCGGCCAGAGCGGATACCCGCTCGTCGGGCAGGCCGCCATGCCGGCGGTGTGGAGTGATCCCGCGGTCGCCGTCGCCAGCCCGATGCCGCCCTCCCAGCCGTGGCGGGCCGCACCCGAGGCCGTCCCGGCGACCCTCGAGGACCCGGCGCCCCCGGCTCAACCGACGCCGCCGGGGCGGACCGTGCCCGAGGCCGCCGGGCCAGACGCCACACTGCCGGGCGCGCCCCGCGGGCGCCGCGGACTGGGCCGGCGACACCGGGGCTGAGCCGGGCAGGGTCGGCGGCGGTAACCTCCGGGCGTGGCGCGCGCCGGTCCGACACCTGTGGGCTGGGCCTTGCGGGCATATCAACGCGAGTACCCCCGTTGTCCCGTGTGCAGCCCACGCAACGCGCACGGGGGGCCGCGCACCGCCATCGGCGCCACGCAGCGTCGCCCGTGATGCTATGGTCCGGCAACTAGTCCGATTTGCACCACATAGAAAACCCCGTGCCGTTACCTGGCCGTCCGGCGCGGTGGCATTCGGGCAGATCGACCGACAGCGCAGCACGACTATCAGCGCAGGACGGCCGAGGAGGACACTCCACACGATGATCCGGACCCGGTCGTGAGCCGCACCCTGATCGTCACCGCGGTGACCGCGGAGGCGGACGCGGTGTGCGCGGGGTTGATGGGCAGCTGGTCCCGAGGCCGGACCCGGCTGCCGGCCGGACCCGGCAACCTGGTGTCCCCGGACTGGGACCGCCAGCTGCTCACCACCTCCACGCTCGGCCCGTATGTGGGCCGGCGGCGCGGGCCAGTCACGGTCCTCGCCGCCGGCACCGGCGGCCCCGCCGCCGCCGCCGGCGCCGCGACGGCGCTGACCGTGGCGAACGCGGCCGGCCAGCCGTTCGACCTGGTACTCACCATGGGTGTCGCCGGTGGCTTCCGCGGCTGGGCGGAGATCGGCGACCTCGTCATCGCCGATCGGATGATCGCCGCGGACCTGGGCGCCGAGTCCGGCCTCGACGAGGAGCCGCCGCAGCCCGTCGGCCGCGTCAGCGAGATGGACCGCAACCTCGGCTTCCACAGCGGCGGCGCGCCGACCCACCGCGCGGGCGACGGCCGGCCCGTGGCCGACGCCGCCTTCCTCACCCTCGATGACCTGGGGCTCGGCTCGTCCACCGCCCGCCCCGAGCCGGAGCTGGTGTCCCGGCTGGGGACGGTGCTCGAGGCGACCGGCCGGCGCATCGTCACGGGTACCGTGGCCAGCGTGTCGACCGTGACCGGGACCGAGCGGCGGGCCGCCGCGCTCACCGAGTGGCTCGATCCGGTCGCCGAGGCGATGGAGGGATACTCCGTGGCCCTGGCCGCGCGGGCGTTCGGCGTGGCCGCCGCGGAGATCCGGGCCGTCAGCAACCCGGTGGGCCGTCGGGACCGGGCCGGCTGGAACCTGCCGGCGGCGCTCGCGAGCCTGCGCACCGCCGCGGCGGCGCTGGTCGCCCACCCCGAGGGTCTCGTCGCCGCCGAGCCGGTGGCGTCCTCCGGCGGCGGCGCCACCGTGAACGGCAGCGGAGGCGCGCACTGACCGACACGGCCCGGGAAGGGGCACGGATGAGCGGACACCAGGCAGGCGACGCGGGCGACGCGGCGGAGACGACGGCGGCCGCGGGCTGGGGCGCGCTGTCGCTGGCGATCTCCCCCTGCCCCAACGACACGTTCGCCTTCCACGCCCTCGCGCACGGGCTGGTACCGGGCGCGCCCGCCGTCGAGGTCACCTTCGCCGACATCGACGTGCTCAACGGGCGGGCCGCGCAGCGGCGCGACGACCTCGTCAAGGTGTCCTACGCCGCGCTGCCGTGGCTGCTCGCCGACTACCAGCTGCTCACCGCCGGCGGCGCGCTCGGCCGGGGCTGCGGCCCGCTGGTGCTCACCGCCGGGCGCGCCGACCTGCGCGGCGCCCGCGTCGCCATCCCCGGCACCCGCACCACCGCCTACCTGCTCTTCCGCCTGTGGGCGGTCGACCAGGGCGTCGCGAGCATCGACGTGCTGCCGTTCGAAAAGATCATGCCGGCGGTCCGCGACGGGCGGTACGACGCCGGCCTGGTCATCCACGAGTCGCGCTTCACCTACCCGTCGTACGGCCTGACCGCGCTCGCGGACCTCGGCGACTGGTGGGAGGCACGGACCTCGCTGCCGATCCCGCTCGGCGCGATCCTCGCCCGTCGCGAGCTGGACGGCGCCGCGCTGTCCGCCGCGGTGCGGGCCAGCGTCGCCGCCGCGTTCGCGGATCCGGCCGCCAGCGCCGACTACGTCCTCGCCCACTCCCAGGAGCTGGCACCGGACGTCGTCGACGCGCACATCAAGCTGTACGTGAACGAGTTCAGCCTCGACCTCGGTGACGAGGGCTTCTCCGCCATCGAGACGCTGCTTACCCAGGCCGCCGACGCCGACCTCGTCCCCCGCCTCGCCCAGCCCCTGCGCTGACCCGACCACCCGCGGGCGGCGCGCGGCGGCGAGGTCCGTGTCTCGGCGGCGTCCCGGGTCGCTGGCGGGACCCGCGGTCCTGGCGGTAGGCGCCAGGGCATCTGAGCTGCGACACTGCGGTCATGCCGGAGCTGCCGGAGGTCGACGCGCTCGCCGCCTTCCTGCGTGACACGGCGCTCGGCCGGGTCGTCGAGCGGGTCGAACCCGTCGCCGTCAGTGCCCTGAAGACGTTCGACCCGCCGCCGTCGGCGCTGCGCGGGGCCACGCTGGCCGCGGTGGAACGGCACGGCAAGTTCCTCGACCTCGTGTTCGCCACCCCGGACGGGGAACGGATCGACCTCGTCACCCACCTGGCCCGCGCCGGCTGGCTGCGCTGGCGGGAGACCCAGCCCTCCGCGCCGGCCCGGCCGGGCCGCGGTCCGCTCGCGCTGCGGGTGGTGTTCGACGACCGCGGCGGCTTCGACCTCACCGAGGCCGGCACCCAGAAGCGGCTGGCCGTCTACCTGGTCCGCGAGCCGGCGGAGGTGCCGGGGATCGCCCGGCTCGGCGTCGACCCGTTCGCCCCCGAGTTCACGGTGGCAGCACTGGCGGAGATCCTCACGGCGGCGGGCCGAGGCCAGCTCAAGGGGGTGCTCACCGACCAGTCGCGGATCGCGGGCGTCGGCAACGCCTACTCCGACGAGGCGCTGTGGGCGGCGCACCTGTCCCCGTTCCGGCCGGCCGGCGGCCTGGGCCCCGCGGAGGTGGCGACGCTGCACGAGGGGCTCGTCGGTGTGCTCACCGAGGCCCGCGACACGGCGCGCGGTCTTGGCGCGGGCGAGCTGAAGGCGGAGAAGAAGGCCAACCTGTCCGTGCACGGCCGAACCGGGCTGCCCTGCCCGCGCTGCGGCGACACGATCCGCGAGGTGTCGTTCGCCGACCGGTCGCTGCAGTACTGCCCGACCTGCCAGACCGGCGGGCGCCCCCTCGCCGACCGCAGACTGTCCCGACTGCTCAAGTAGGTGGCAGGATGGTGGCGTGAGTTCTGACCAGATCCCGGCCGTCAACGTCGACGACCTGCCTGCCGACCTGTCCGCGGCCGGCGCACCCCTGCTTGTGGACGTCCGCGAGCCCGACGAGTGGTCCGCCGGTCACATCGCCGGCGCGCTGCACATCCCCATGGGCGAGCTCGCCGCCCGGCTCGACGAGGTTCCCCGCGAGCAGGACGTCGTGGTCGTGTGCCGATCCGGGCGCCGCTCCGCGGCCGTCACCACCTACCTCGCGCAGGGTGGCTGGCAGGTTCGCAACCTGACCGACGGGATGGTGGCCTGGGCGGCCCGCGGCCGACCGATGATCAGCGAGGCCGGCAGCGCCCCCACCGTCCTGTGACCGGTGCCGGTCAGCCGGCGGCCTCTGCCGCCGGCTCCTCGACCCGCACCTGATAGTCCTCGATCACCGGGTTCGCCAGCAGCGTCGCGGCGAGGTGCTCCACCCGCGCGAGGACCGCGCCATCGGCCTCGACGCCGTCCGCCAGCTCCAGCTCGAACCGCTTGCCCTGGCGGACGCCGACGATCCCGCTCACCCCGAGCCGGGGCAGCGCGCTGAGCACGGCCTGCCCCTGGGGGTCGAGGATCTCCGGCTTGAGCATCACATCCACCACAACCCTGGTCACATCCGCGGACACTACCGGCCCGGCGGCCCGGCGGGTGCGCTTTCCCGGCCGGCGCGGCGGTCGGTCTCACAGCGGTCGGTCTCACGGCGGGCTCGCGGTCGTGGCCATGCTGCCCGCGGCGGCGGCCAGTGCGGCGGACACCACCGCGGTGCCGCGCGGAACTATTGCCGACCGCCCACCGGCTCCCTGCGCCGGCGCCTAGGCTCGGACGGTGGTGTCCTGGCGCGCGGCGTCCCCGGTGATCGGCTTCGACCTCGACCTGACCCTGTTGGACGCGCGCGACGGCATCCGGGCGAGCCTCGCCGCGCTGTCCGCCGAGACCGGCGTGGCGGTCGACGCCGAGCTCGTCGTCTCCCGGCTCGGTCCGCCGCTGGAGACGGAACTCGCCAACTGGTTCCCGGCCGCCGACGTGCCCGCCGCCGCGGCCCGCTACCGCCAGCTGTACGCGGTGCACGCGCTGCCCGCCTCCGCACCGATGCCCGGCGCCACCGAGGCGGTCGCCGCCGTTCGTGCCCTGTCCGGGCGGGTGGTCGTCGTGACCGCCAAGGCCACCGCGCTCGCCCGGGCGAGCCTGCGGCACATCGGCATCCACGCCGACGTGATCGAGGGCGACCGGTTCGCCGACACCAAGGGCGTCTCCGTGCTCGCGCACCAGGTCGACGTGTTCGTCGGCGACCACGCCGGCGACATGCTCGGGGCACGCCACGGCGGCGCCCTCGCCGTCGGCGTCGCCACCGGCCCGCACGCGGCGGACGAGCTGCGCGCCGCCGGCGCGGCCATCGTGCTCGCCGATCTCCACCAGTTCCCGCCGTGGCTGGCCGCCGAGGCGGCGCGGCGCCGCTGACCACGTCGATGACGACCACCGGCGACGACAACCGCTGACGGCGACACCGCTGACGCCGGCGGTCACCGGCGGCGATGGTCACCGGCGGCGATGGTCACCGCCGCGGGCCGCCGCCCGCGCCCGCCTCGGGCTGCGGTGCTCAGACGATCGGGGCGCCCTCGCCCTGCTGGTTGGCGCCTCGTTCCACGTGCTCGCGGTAGCTCGCCGCGTCACGCTCGCTGACGGTGAGCCCGTCGGCGGCTCGACGCGCCCGCGGGTCGTCCGGGCCGCTGTCGGCGCCGAGCACCGCCTCGTCCCGGGCCCGGCCGCGCTCGGCCGCTTCGAGGTCGTCCCGGGTACGGAAGTCCTCCGGGATACGCACGTCGTCGTGCTCGGGAATCGCCATCGGTTCGCCTCCTGTCATCGGGGAGGGGCCGGATGCCCGGCCCAGGGTCAGGACCAGGCATGCCCGCGGTCTCGCGGCGATAACACGGGCGCGGCGACGGTCACGGGCGAGGTCTGTCCGACAGCCGATCGCTACCGAAGGCCCACGCGTGGTGCGGTCGGCGGATAGCCTGGGATTCCCCGCGCTTTCGTCGCGTTGTCCTGTCGTTACTCAGAACGAGGTCGCCCGTGCCCACCGGCAAAGTCAAGTGGTTCGACGTCGACAAGGGCTTCGGCTTTCTCAGCCGTGACGACGGCGGCGATGTCTTCGTGCACAAGGCCGCGCTTCCGCCCGGTGTCGACCGGCTCAAGCCCGGCGACCGGGTGGAGTTCGGCGTCGCCGCCGGTCGGCGGGGGGACCAGGCGTTGTCGGTCCGGCTGCTGTCCGCGCCGCCGTCCGTCTCCAAGGCGGCCGCACAGGCGGCCCGGCGCAGCCCGGACGAGCTGCACAGCATGGTCGAGGACATGATCAAGGTGCTGGACGACGTACAGCGTGACCTGCGCCGCGGGCGCTACCCGGACCGGCGCATCGCGCAGCGGGTCGCCAAGGTCGTGCATGCCGTGGCGAATGAGCTGGAGGCGTAGGCGCCCGGGAGCCGGCGCTCACGGCGGTGTCGGCGGCAGGAAGCTCACCCGGCGGCCGCAGCCGGTGCACACGGCCACCTGCGCGCCTGGCTCGTCGTCCGAGGCGACGAGGTGGGTCAGGGGGACCGGCCCGTCACACCATGGACACAGCAGCCACGGGCCGTCGACCCGCCGGGCGCCGACGCCGTCGTCGCCGGTCAACCGCCCACCGCCGCGCCCGCCGTGGAGCATTCGGACTCCGCGCCCACGCCGCCCACGTCCATCCACCTACGATGCCCCATTTCGGACCGCAGGTGACCCGCGACCGCAACACATTGTCGTTCTGCCGACCCAAGCGCCCGCCGAGGTGCCCGCGCGTGCCGGGCAGCACCGATCGTGCGGCAGACTGCGAACGACAGAGACAGCGCGGAACGTCGGCATGGACGGTGACGGCGGCGGCAGGACCCTGGGTCAGATCAGGAGCTGAGAGGCATTCGTGTGACGAGCAGTGGGCAGCGATCGTGATCACAACCGTACGGTGCTGACCATGGTCGACGACGCCGCGGGCCGTACTCCCCGCCGCCGCGAGCCGGGCGACCCGCTCAACCCCCACGAGCCGCGGTCCATCGGCCCCTACACCCTGATCAGCCGCCTGGGCGTGGGTGGGATGGGCACCGTCTATCTCGCTCGTAACGCCGCCGACCGACGGGTCGCCGTCAAGGTCATCCGGCCTGACCTGGCGGCCGACGAGGAGTTCCGGCGCAGGTTCCGGGCCGAGGTCGAGGCCGCGCGCCGGGTCGCCCCCTTCTGCACCGCCGAGGTCCTCGACGCCGACCCCAACGCACCCGCGCCCTACCTGGTCACCGAGTTCATCGACGGGGTCCGGCTGGACGAGCAGGTCGACCAGGGGCCGCTCGCCTCGTCGACGCTGACGGGCCTCGCCGTCGGCGTGGCGACGGCGCTGACCGCCATCCACAGCGCCGGGCTCGTCCACCGCGACCTCAAGCCCAGCAACGTGATGTTGTCGCTGTCCGGCCCCCGGGTGATCGACTTCGGCATCGCCCAGGCCCTCGACGGCGCGAAGGCCAAACCGACGGCCTGGGGTTTCGGCTCCGCGGGCTGGATGGCGCCCGAGCAGGTCCACGGCCAGCCGATCGGCCCGGAGGCGGACGTGTTCGCCTGGGGCATCCTCATCGCCTACGCCGGCACCGGCCGGCACCCGTTCGGCGACGGCTCGGACATCGATCTCGGCATGCGCATCGTCGGGGCCCCGCCTGATCTGGGTGGCCTGCGCGAACCGCTGGTCAGCCTGGTGAGCGCCGCCCTCGCGAAACACCCCGACGACCGGCCGAGCGCCCGGGAGCTGCTGCTGCGGCTCATCGCCCAGCCGCCGGCCCGCGGCGGCGGCTCCCACGGCCCGGCGATCGGCCAGGTCGAGGAGCTGCTCAGCCGCACCGGAGAGGTGCCCCGCCCCGCGCCGACCCGGATCGGCCCGGCCACCTCGGCACCGGCGCGCCGCCCGCCGTGGAACGGCGGCGCCGTTCCCCCCGCCCGGCCCGAGCAGGCCGGCCCACCGGGCCGCTCGCCCGGCATGGCCCGCCCCGGTCCGCCGGGCGGCGCCCCGATGGGCCCGGGTGCCGCCCTCGGGCCTGGCACCACGCTCGGCGCGGGGAGCACCCTCGGGCCAGGAGGCAACCGCGGCCCGGGCGGCACCACTCTGGGACCCGGCCGCACGGCCTTGGGCCCCGGCGGCGCCGCGGCGGGTGCCCCTCCGGGCGCGGCGCGTCCCCGCGGCGTGCCCTATCCGCCGGGCGTCGATCCGACCGGTGGTCGGGGTGCTCCCGTCGGCGGGCCTGGTCAGGCGCCCTACGCGGGGCGCCCGGCGACGGCGGGTCCGGGACCGCTCGGCGCGCGCGGGCCGACCGGCGTACCGAGCCCGGCCGGGCCCCGGGACGCCGGGCCGCCGGGAGGACGCCCCCGCGGCGCGGCCGGACCGTGGATCGCCCCGGGGGGCCAGGGCGCCCCGGGGACCGGACCGCTACCAATGCCCGGTCCGGGGCCGGTCCCCGGTGGCGCGACGGGTGCCGGGTATCCGCCCTACGCGCAGCCGGCGCCGGCGCGCCGCGGACCGGACCGCCGACAGCTCGCCCTGATCGCCGGAGTCCTGCTGGCAGCGATCATCGGCATCGCGATCGTCGTCCTCCTGCCGGACCGGGGCGACGACGGCCAGCACGCCGGCTCGCAGTCCGGCGGCACCGGCGCGGCGTCGACGACCGCCCCGGGCTCCGCGCAACCCAGCACCATGGCGGGCTTCGGCAGCACGGTGACCGACGGCGGGCTGCAGTTCGTCGTGGCCGGTCTCGACTGCTCGGCGACCCAGATCGGCGACGGCCTGCTGGCGCTGCGGGCGAACGGGCGGTTCTGCCAGGCTCGCGTGACGGTGCGCAACACCAGCGGCACGAGCGTCGCCCTGGACAACACGGCCCAGCTGCTGTGGGACAACCGCGGCGAGCGACACGAGGCGAACTTCCTGGCCCGTTTCAAACGGCACGAGGACCTGTGGGACGCGATCGACCCCGGGGACACGAAACAGGGCACCCTGGTCTTCGACGTTCCCCAGGACGCCGTGCCCCAGGTCCTCGAGCTGCACGAGAGCCCTCAGAGCCCCGGGGTGAAGATCTCCGTCCGCTGACCCCGCCGCCGCGCCCCGGCCTCAGCCGATCGGCGCCGGTCCCTCCCGGGCCGCCGTGTCCTCCGCCAGGGCGGCGAACGCCGCGGATGGTGCCGGCAGCTCGCCGTTGCGGTCATCCGGCCGGAAGCCCGCCAGCGCGATCTCCAGGGACCGCCACCACGAACCCGGCGCCACCGTCTCGGTGAACTCCGTCACCGTACGCAGGGACCACATCAGGACGAGCAGGTCCGCGACCACCACGTCGGCGCGCACGGAGCCGGCCCGCTGCGCCGACCGCAGCATCTCCGCCACCAGCGGGAGCACCTCGGCGACCAGCGCCCGCCCAGCGGCGCCCTGCCACATCCGCGGTGTCAGGAACAGCCGATGGCAGGGATCGGCCAGCAGGACCCGGGACAGGTAGACCCGCAGGGCACGCTCGGGCGGCTCCGCCGCGGCGACCTCCACCGCCAGGTCCCGGATGCCGTCCGCCGCGGCCAGCAGGATCGCCTCGACCAGCGCGTCCTTGTTGGAGAAACGCCGGTACAGGGTGCCCATCCCGACCCCGGCGCGGCGGGCGATCTCCTCCACGCCGACGTCGACCCCACGTTCGACGAACAGCTCCCGCGCGGCCTCGAGGATGCGGGCGCGGTTGAGTTCCGCGTCCCGCCGCAGCGGCCGCGCCGACACCGCCGGGGCGATGTCGGTGGCGATCGCACCGGCCTGGGCGCTGGCGGATCCAAACATGGGAGCACACTGTAGGGGATTGTGCCGCTACAGTCCGATGTTTCGCGGCAAATCATCCTCCGTGCCAGCGTGCCCGCAGCACAAGACGCATGACAGGCCGCTAACGTGACTGTTTGCCCGAAGGGGCACAGGGCGGGTCGGCTGCGTGGTCGCCCGCCGGTAGCGGATCACCAGGGCAGTAGCGGATCACCAGGGCAGGGGTCAGGTGCGAGGCAGGCGTCAGGCGCGAGGCGCGGTCGTGGGTACGAGCGGTGGATCGGGCCGCGGCAGGCCGGTGGGCGCCATCGGGTTTGCCGCGATGCTGGTACTGCTGGCGCTGAGCCTGACGCTGACGGGCTGCGACAGCCTCGGCGACCAGGCGGGCTCGGGCAACGCCGGCGGCGAGGCGGGGGCCGGGGCGGAAACGGGACTGACAGCGGGCTCGTCCGGCGGTTCGGGGACGGCCCTGGCGCTGCTCGCGACGCTGCCCGTCCGCGTCGAGGACAACTCGCCGAAGTACAGGCGCGACGCCTTCGGAACGCCCTGGTCGGATGTCGACCACAACGGCTGCGACACCCGCAACGACATCCTGACCCGGGACATGCGGAGCACGACGCTACGCAGGTCGGACCACTGCACCGTGCTGACCGGCCAGCTCACCGACCCATACACGACGCGGATCATCCGCTTCGACCGCTCCCGCAACGCCTCGGCGGTGCAGATCGACCACGTCGTCCCGCTGGCGGACGCCTGGCGAACCGGCGCGTTGGACTGGACCGACGCCCAGCGCCTGCAGTTCGCGAACGACCCGGAGAACCTGCTGGCTGTCGACGGCCCCACCAACCAGCGTAAGAGCGACCAGGACGCCTCCGAGTGGCTTCCACCGAGCCCCGGTGCCCAGTGCCCCTACATCGCCCGCCAGATCGGACTCAAGTCCCGCTACCACCTGTGGGTGGTGGCGGCCGAGGCCACCGCCATGCGCCAGATCCTGCAGAAATGCCCCACCCAACCCCC
>NZ_FZMO01000536.1 GCF_900197875.1 Frankia canadensis
GCGCCCCGCTCACGCCCAGCCGAACGGCGCCACGCCCGCCCCGCCCTTCGGGGCCGCTCACGCCGGGCCGCACGGCACCTCGACGCCCGCGCTCCCCGGCGAACCACCCAGCTCGCCCTACAACCCCCTCGCCGCCTCGCCGCCCGCGGGGCCCGCGGCGAACGGCCGGCATCGCGCGGCCCCGGCCGGCAAGCCGATGCCGCCCACCCTCGTCACCGGGGGCGGACCTCGGCGGCACGGGGACCGGCGGCGATCACTGATCCTCGTCGGGGTGGCGGCGGTCGCCGTGCTGGCGGTGACGGTCGGCCTGCTCGTCGGCCTCGGTGTGCTGTCTGGCGGCGGGAAGGACGATCGACGCGCCGCCTACCCCGGCCCACCCGTCACCCTCACCGGGCTGGCGAACGCCGGCGCACTCGCCCTCGCGGCGGACGGCTCGCTCTACCTGACCGATCCGGGGACCGGGACCGGACAGGGTCAGGTCGTCCGGCTGACGGCCGACGGCCGCGCGGCCCGCATCGGCGGCAGCGGTCCGCGGCCGACTCCGACCGGCGACGTCCCGTCGCCGTCCCCGACCCCCGTGCTGGGCGACGGCGGCCAGCCGCTCGCGGCTGAGCTGCAGAAGCCGGCCGGGGTCGCCATCGGGCCGGACGGCGCGATCTACGTCGCCGAGACCGACGCGGGACGGGTCCGCCGGATCGGCCCCGACGGGATCATCACGACGGTGGCGGGCGCGGGCCCCCGTTCCTCCGACGGCTCCACCGCGGACAGCGGCGATGCCACCCGGGCCCACCTCGACGACCCGGTGGCCGTCGCCGTGGACGCGCACGGCGTCCTCTACATCGCCGAGGGGTATCGGATCCGGCGGGTCGAGGCGGGACAGATCAGCACGGTCGCCGGCCGGGCGAGCGAGTACGGCTCGGCCGGCGACGGCGGCCCGGCGGTCAACGCCACCCTGTACCGGCCCAGCGGCCTGCTGCCGGCGAAGGACGGCGGCCTGTACGTCGCCGACGAGGGCAACGACACCGTCCGCCGGATCGACCGCTCCGGACGCATCAGCCTGGTCGCGGGCACCCCTGGCACCTACGGCAGCCGCGGCGACGGCCGGGCGGCCGTCGACGCCCAGCTCGACGATCCACAGGGCCTGGCGCTCGACCCGGACGGCACGCTGTACATCGCCGACAGCGGCAACGACGTCGTCCGCCGGATCGACCGGAACGGCGTGATCACCACGGCGGCGGGGACGGGCTCGGGCTCCGGTTCCGACCGGGACGGCGCCCTCGCCACCCAGTCGGCGCTGAGCGAACCCGCGGGCGTGGTGCTCGACCCGTCGGGGGCGCTCTACATCGCCTGCGCCGGGGACGGCACCGTGCGCCGCGTCGGGACGGACGGGTTCCTGACGACCGTCCTGCGCCCGCCGCCCGGCTCCTGACGGCCAGGACGCCCGGCTGGAACCCGTACGGCGGGACCGGTCCTGGACCGTGCCGCCGACGCCAGGATTGGCATACCTTCGCCGGGGGATCCCGCGCCGCGCCCCGCGCCGGCGGCGGGTGGCGGACGGCTCGGTGGGAGGTCGTGTGCGCGGACCCGATCGGCGGTCGGTGCTGCGGGCCGCGGGCGCCGGCGGGCTGGCCCTGGCCGGACTGGGGCTCGGCGGCGAGACGCTGACCGGCTGTGACCACAAACCGCGCCCGGCGGCCGCGCCGACGAGCGCCTCCGGGCCGGACTGGGCGGCCCTCGACGCGCGGCTGACCGGCCCGCTGATCCGCCCTGGAGACCAGGACTACCCTGCGGCGAGCATGCTGTTCGACCCGGCCTTCGACACGATCCGGCCACAGGCCGTCGCCCGGGCCACCTCCGCCGCCGACGTCGCGGCCTGCGTCGACTTCGCCCGCCGGACGGGCCTGCCGCTGGCAGCCCGGGCCGGCGGCCACAGCTACGGCGGCTATTCGACGACGACCGGCCTCGTCGTCGACGTGACGTCGATGGCCACGATCACCCCGACGTCCGGCCAGCAGGCGCGGATCGGGGCGGGCGCGCTCCTCGTCGACGTCTACGACCAGCTCGCCCGGGCCGGGCGTGCGCTGCCCGGGGGGTCGTGCCCGACGGTGGGCATCGCCGGGCTCACTCTCGGCGGCGGCATCGGCGTGCTGGGCCGCCGCCACGGGCTGACCTGCGACCGGCTGGTCGCCGCCGACGTCGTCCTCGCCTCCGGTGAGATCGTGCACACCGACGCCGACCACGAGCCGGATCTGTTCTGGGCGCTGCGCGGCGCCGGCGGGGGCAACGTGGGCATCGTCACCTCGTTCACCTTCGCCACCCACCAGGCGACGCCGCTGGCGCTGTTCACCTACCACTGGCCGTGGTCGGCCGCCGCCGACGTGGTCGGCGCCTGGCAGCGATGGGTCGCCGGGCCCGGCGGGGCGGCGGACGCCACCTGGTCGACGTGCGTCGTCTCGTCCGCCCCCGCGAGCGGCGTCGGCGCGACGCCGGTGCTGCGGGTCAGCGGGGTGTTCTCGGGTGGCACCGACGACGCCGCGCTCGCCGGCCTGCGCGGGCAGCTCGCCGCCCTGGTGGACGCGTGCGGCCACCGGCCGTCCAGCACGTACCTCGTCACGCGGGACCATCTGGCGACGATGCTCATCGAGGCCGGCTGCGCGGGACGCGGCGTCAAGTCGTGCCACCTGACCGGCCGCTCGCCGGGGGGCACCGTCGCCCGGGTCGCGCAGCGGGCCGCCTCGGCGTTCCTGCTCTCGCCGATGCCCACCCGGGGGATCGAGGTCATGCTGGACGCGATCGAGCAGCGCCAGCGCACGGCCAGGGCCGGCTCCGGGGTGGTGATCCTGGACTCCTGGGGGGGCGCGATCAACCGCATCGCGCCGGGGGACACCGCGTTCGTGCACCGCGGGGCGATCGCCAGCGCGCAGTACGTCGCCGGCTACGCGGCGAGCGATCCGCCGGCGGTGAAGGAGGAGAACCGCCGCTGGCTGCGGTCCACCGTCGCGGCGACGGCTCCGTTCGTCTCGTCGACCGCCTACCAGAACTACATCGACCCGGAGCTCGCCGACTGGGAGGCGGCGTACTACGGAGCGAACCTGGACCGGCTGCGGCGGGTGAAGCGCGCCTACGACCCGGACAACCTCTTCCGCTTCGCCCAGAGCGTCGCCCCGGCCTGACGCGTCATCGCCGCGTGGCCGGCCTCGCCGGCCGGTGGGTATCCAACCCCGGGCCAGGAGTCGACGTCACCGGCCCGGGGTGGCTCGGTCCATTACACGCGGTCGATGGCCACCTCGCCCAGTGGCTAACCATGGTCAGCTTCCTGTCCATTCGCTGTCCCAGCATGGGTTTCGCCGTGTCCGTGGGCGTGTCCGCCGGGGTGTCGGGATGCCTCGCGCCGGCCGGCTCACCCGCCGCGGGTGGCCCTGCCGGACGCGGACGGCGCCGCGGCCCGCGTGCCGGCGGTTCACCTTGCAGCGGCTACTTAAGGTGAGTAAACAAATGCTGTCGGTGACACGCCGGCGTCGGTGTCCGTCCGGCCGTCCTGGCTGGCTTTGCTGTGAGGTCGTCCATGAAGAGTCTCATCTGGCCGTGGGGTATTGGGCTGTTCCTACTGTTCTACGTCGTGACGGCCCCGAGCAGCGCCGCGGACGTCATCCACAACACCGTGGGCGTCCTCGGCGGTGTGGCCAACGGTCTGTCGGACTTCGTGTCCCAGGCAACGGCCTGACCTCGGTTACCAAAAGTCACGCCCGCCGCCTGGCGTCACGGCAGCTTGTCGAGAGCCTTCGCCAGCGGGCGGGTCACCGCGACGATGCCCGTCCAATCCGAAATGTCCGACTCGACGACGCCCCACCGGGCGCCCTTCGCCGCGATCACCCGACCGTCACCGATGTACATCCCGACATGGCCCGGGGCGTCGGCGGTGCCGTCCGAGCCGGGTGTGAACAGCAGGTCGCCGGGCTGCGGATCGACGCCGGCGACCACCGGGCCGGCCGCGAGCTGGTCCGTGGTCACCCGCGGCAGCTCGATCCCGATGGTGCGGTAGGCGGCCTGGACCAGCGACGAGCAGTCCCAGGTGTCCGGCCCGACCGCACCCCACACGTACGGCTTGCCGACCTGCGACTGCACGAACGCGACCACGGGCGCGATCGTGCCGGTCGGGATCACCATCCCGGGGTCGAGCGAATCGCCGTACACCAGCGACTGCGCGAGGATCGTCCGGACGTAGTTGCGGGTCTCGGTGTAGGGCGGGATGCCGGCGAAGGCGAGCACGGCGCCGGCACCGGCGTTGTAGGCGGCGAGCATCTTCTCCTGCCCGTCCCCGGGCACGGAGGCCACCGACGCCGCCACCTCACAGTCGTAGCGCGCCGCGGCGGGGATGGCGTCCGCCGGGTTCCACACGTCCCCGCCCTGGCCGTGACCGGCCCAGGTGGCCGGCATGAACTGGGCGATGCCCATGGCCCCGACGGGGGAGCGCGCCTGCGGGTTGAACCCCGACTCCTGGTGTAGCTGGGCGGCCAGCAGCGCCGGTGTCACCTCCGCGCAGCCCGCGTCGTTCGCCGCGTCCGTGATCAGCTGCACGAACTCGGCGGGGATGCCCTCGGAGTTAGTGATCGACCTACTGCCCTGGCCGCGATGCACGAGGAACGGACCGGCGAGCGCGAGGATCAGCACCGAGACCATCATGATGATCCCGCCGATCATGACCGCGGAACCGGTGCCCAGCCAGACCAGCCATCCTGATCGTTTCCGCGGGAAGCCGCGCGCCACCTGTGCCTCACCGCCCCGGCGCGTCGCCGGCGACGCTGGCGAGGTCCGCGCCGGCGACCCGCCACGTTCCGTCGGTCTGGCGCAGCAACGTCAGCGCGGGGGTGGACACGGCGGTCACCGGCGGCTGGGTCCCGGTGACGGTCTCGCGACGGACATTGAGCTGGAGGACGACCCGGCCGGTGTCGGTCGTGTCGATGCCACCGACCGGCGTGACGGCGAGCACCGTCACCTGGGAACGGGTTCCGGCGGCACGCATGACCTCCCACGCCTGCCCGTCGGCACCGCCGGCCGAGCCGGACGCGCCGCCCGCGCCGAGGGTGGCGGCGAAGTCCTCGGTGAGGCAGTCCCTGGCCCGTTCGACGCCGGCGCCGGGGCCGGGGTCCCTCCGGGCGTCAAACGACTGCCAGCGGGTGAAGCAGTCGCTCGCGACCTGGGCCGGGTCCTTCCGGTCCACCTGGCTCGGCGCGGACGCCGCCGCGGTCGCCGTGGCCAGCGGGGGCCCTGGAGCCTGGCTCGCGCCCGGTGGTGGCCCGGTGGTGGCCGGGGCCGGTTGCGGCGCGGGAGTGTGCCCGATCGATCCGCAGGCCGTCAGCGTCACCAGCGCCACCAGCGTGGCGAGAACCCCCAGCAGGGCCGACGGCCGTGCCAGTAGCAGCGCCGGGCGGCGCCGGTGGGGGGAGGCGACCACCGGGTCGCGTCGAGTCGGAAACACCGCGGGCCGCCGTCGCTATCCCGCGCCGTGGACCCGCCTGGCGGCCCCTGCCGCCGAACCCGTGACGACCGCACCGCCGAGCCGGGTGGGCGTGGGCGTCCCGGGCATCCGCCTGGACGTCATTCGCGGCCGTCCAGCCAGTCCCGCACACGTCCGCGGCGGACCCGCCACTGGTGGCCGACCTTGCGGGCCGGGATCGCCCGTTCGGACAGGAGTTTGAGCACCGTGCTCTCGGACAGCCGCAACCAGGCGACCAGTTCCTCGACCGTGAGCACCTCGTCGTCGTCGGACGGCCGGGCCGCGGCGGTCGCCGGCGACGCGGGCCCGGCCACGGTGGGACCCGCGCCGCCGTTCACACCGCTCGTCGCGCCGGCCGCCTGGCCCGGTGGGGCGAACCCGGCCGGCCCGAGCACCGCGGGCCCGCCCACCGCGCCCACCGACCCCGAAACGGCCGGCCGGGCACCGGGCGGCGCCAGGTGCGGCGAGGCCAGCGGGGAGACCGGCGGCGTCGCGCCAGCCGGCACACCCGACGATGTGGTGGATGTCATATTCGATGATCTGGCCGCGCTGCCGCGCGGGCGGGCGGATCCGCTCCCGGACGCCGCACGCAGCGGGGCCGAACCGGCCGGCAGGGCACGACCCTGCGTGGATCCCTGTGGGCCCGCCGGGCGACCGGGGCGACCGGATGATCGGGGCGTCGCCATCGAGAAGCCGTCCTGCGCCACCGACGCTCCTTTCGTCTGCCGCACGATGCGCGCCGCTGATCCCGACTACCCCCCGCCGGCCCCGGCATGGTCACGCGTGGCCGATCACCCGCTCGTCGGGGTGATCCGGGCCGCGCCTCCAGGTCCGGTTCCGGAAGGTACACCGACCCACCTGTCCTGGATAGCCTCAAGCAGAGCTTGTCATACTCGAATGGCTCGTGTTACATCGATCCGACCGCAGCCGAAGGTAAGTAACAGTAAGTAACCTTAACTGGCACTAGCTAACCTGAGAGAGCCGGGAGGGCGACGGCGCGTGAGCGATGTGCCACAGGCACCGCACGATGAGGAAGGCGATGCGCGGCCTGTCTCCCTCATCGGGGCCCGCATCCCGACGGCGGCCTCCCGATCCCACCGGTCGCCCGAGCGGGAGGAGCAGTACGGGCTCGACGGTCCGTCGGGTCCCGAGGACGCCGAGTCACCTCCCTACGCTCGCTCCGGCCGGCGACGCCATCGGCGCCGCGGTGCGTCGGACACGCCCGCACCGCCCGACGAGGCGTGGCAGAGCGAGGCGTTCCTCCTTGATGATGCGACATCGGCGACCGAACCGGGTGCAGACCGTGCAAGCAGCGCGGAGGTCACGTCTGGGACAGGGGGTTCGCGCCGCTCTCAGGGGCCATCCGACCCGGGGAACCCCCGCGCCGGGGGCACGGACGCCGGCGATCGAACCCGCGGCGGCCGGTCCCGCCGCGCCGGCCGGCCGGCCGCGATCGCGCCGCGTACTCCGAGTGACGCGACCCGCCGCCCGACAGCGCCGGACGGCGACGCCCCGAGCACCTCACCGGCCACGCCGCCCGGACCCGCGTCCGTGGCTTCGCCGGGGCCTCCGGACGCCTCCGTACCTCCCGTCGCTCCCGGGACGCCGCGCAGCCGCCCGCCGCGCGCCTCCGCGCCGCGCCGCGGCACCGGTCCGAGCACCCCGGCCGGTCCTTCCGGTCCGGTCGCGGGTCCCCTGGAGTCCCCGGCGAGCGTCTCCGGGGCGGACGGCGTCCTCGCCGCCCGTGACCGCGGCACGCGCCCGGAGGATCCCCACGGTGCCCCAGCCTCGGCCGCCGAAGGCCCGGGCTCCTCCGCGGTTCTGGATGGCTCGCCGGATCCGGACGCCTCCGCGGGCCTGGACGCTCTGCCTGGCCTGAGCGCTTCCGCTGACCTGGACGCCCCCGCTGACCTGGACGCTTCCGCTGGCCTGGACGCTTCCGCCGCTCCGGGGGCCGTTCCCGCCCCAGGCGCCGTCACCGAGGCGTTGGCCGGCCCCGGCACGAGCAGCGGCGCCGACGCGATCGTCGTCGCCGATCCACTGGCCGCCACCGACCCGCTGGCGGATCCGCGCGGGCTACCGCCTACGGCGACCGACTCCCACGACATCGCCGACCGGATCACCGACTCCGAGTGGGCAGCGCATTCCGACCGGACCACGATCACCGACCCGATCGTCGTATCCGGGGTTGACGCCGCCGGACCGCTCACCGTGACCGAGCCGGTGGCCCCAGGCACCGCCTCCGAGCCGGACGGGCCCGCCAGGCCGGGTGTCGGTTCAGCCGCGCCGACGGCCGGCGGCGCGGTGACGTCGCTCCCGTCCACCGGATCCGTCGCGCTGTCCGGCCCGTTCGCCGGGGAGGCGCTGGCGACGGGAGTCGGCTCGCTACCGGCCATCGCGCCGCCGCCGGCGCCCGTGCGCCCCCCGTTGCCGGCGACGCCGCCTGACGAGCAGACCGCCCCGGCCGCGCCTCGGCCGCGCTCCACGCCCGTGCCGGCCACGCCAGCACCCGCCACGGCGCGACAGGAACACCCGGTCGACCGGCCCCGTCCGAGACATGGCGGGCATGGGCTCGAACCGTGGGAGGAGATCCCGCTCCGCCTGTCGGTGCGGGACCGGGCCCGTATCCCGCTGCCCGGCTCCTGGCGGATCGCCGTCACCTCGCTGTTCCCCTACTCGGGGACGACCACGCTCGCCGGCGTGATCGGCCTGACCCTCACGGGGATGCGGGCCCATCCGGTACTGGCCGTCGACCTGTGGCCCGGGGATCGTCCCGCGGTCGCGACCGCGCCGGCGCCACCGGCCACGCCCACGGACGAGGAGGAGCCCCGCGGCGACCCGCTGAGCAGCCGCGTCGGCTCGACCGGAACCACCACGGTGGAGGACGTCGTCCGGCATCACGGCGAGGACCGCTCGCCGGCGGAGCTGCGGCTGATGATCAGCGGCCAGCGGGCGGGGAGCGCCCGGGACCTCGACGTTCTGCCGCTGCGACGGGACGCGGGCCGGCTCGCCGCGGAGCCGTCGGCGGCGGGATCCACGCCGCCGGACACGGCAAAAACCCCGACCGTCTCCGTCGAGGAGCAGAGCGTCACCCCCGGCAATCTGCGGTCGGCGCTCGGCCTGCTCGCCCACTCCTATCCGCTCGTTCTCGTGGACGCGCCGGCAGAGGCGCCACTCACCGAAGGTGCGATCGAGGCGTCGGACCTTGTGGTTCTTGTCACCCTCGCTACCGCGGCAGACCTTGAGGCGACGCTGATGCGCCTGCGGGCCTTCCGCGAGGTGTCGGGTGGACGGCTCGCCGGTGCCGGCGCCCCACCGATCGTCGTCGCCATCGTCGCCCCACGTCGCGGCCGCCCCTCGCCCCGCACCCGTGCGGCGGCGGCGCGCCTCGACCGGCAGGTGGACGCGCTCGTCCGCATTCCCTACGACCCACGGCTGGACCCCAGCCGGCACACGCCGGTACGCATCCCCCGGCTACGCAGACGTACCAGGCGGGCATACCTGCGCCTCGCCGCGGCCACGATCGAGAACCTGTTCATCCTCGCGAAAGCCGAGGTCGAGACGGCTGCGGTCATCGGCCAGCAGCCGGCAGCATCGTCACGCTCCGCTGTCGCAGGTGTGACGACGGGCATCGGGGACGGCGCGACGGGCACCTCCACGGCCACTACCGCGGATCACAGAGCACCGGCCGGCGTATCATTCGGCGACCTACGGTCACCAACGGCACCCTCACGGATCGCCGGACCGGATCGTCCGGGCGGCCCCCGCCTGTGAGAAAGGAACCGCGATGATCCACGACGCCGCCTCCGCCAAGGCGACCGTCATGTTCCTTGCCGTCGAGGTGAAGCCGGACGACTCGAAAGCGCCCGGCATCAACGCTCTGAAAGACCTGGTCAACGGCCTGGCCGCCTACGCCGTGATCGCTGCCGTAGCCGCCGTGCTACTCGGTGGGATCGCCTGGGCGCTCGGTGAGCGGATGGGGCTCGAGCGGGCGTCGACGGTCGGAAAGAGCGGGGTCATCGCGGGCTTCGGCCTCGCATTCCTGGTCGGCGCCGCGGCCGCCTTCGTCAACTTCTTCCTCGCCACCGGCGCAACGGCCACCGCGCCGGCGCCCAACCCGAGCGGCCACCGCCCTCCAGCCGTCGAGCTCACCGTCGCCGTTGACCCTGGCGTGGTCCATGACCCGACGTCAACGCTCTTCTGACCGGTTCCCCGGGTACCCGCGGGCGGACATTGCGATGATGACCGTGCCGTCTTGTGAGGGGAGTGGGCGTTGCAGGGCCTGATGGACAACGTGGCCAGGCGCCTGATCATCATCATCGTGGCCACTGGAGCGGTAAGCGTGGTCACGGGCGTGATGATCGGTCGCTATGCCATCCCAGACAAGGGCGCAAGCCCCGACACCGCCTCCGTAGCCCCTGCGCCAACTTCCGAGGCCAAGCCCACTACAGCCACTCCTACTCTGATCCCGACTCCAGGCCCCACCTCCGCTCCATCCGAAGTCGTAGACGGCCAGAGCCAAGTGCCCGGACTTCCTATGCGTGTCAACGAGTTCAAGATTCCCGTTGGCTACCCTCACAACGAGCCTGGAGCAGTAAGCGCCTGCGCCAACTACGTTGCAGCATATAGCGACGCAAGTAATAGAGAGCCCGCCAGGATACGAGAAGTATTCAAGTCAATCACGACAGAGGACTCCGTTGCAGAACGCGTCAGCCAGCGCCTAGTCGAAGCAAATAACGGAACAGCTAAGAATTTCGGCGTATCTTCGGTGAATTCACCAAACTTCGTTCTCCAATATCGGGTTCTTGGTTATAAGGTAGTTGAAAGCAAGTCAGACGAGGCAAAAATTTACATCTGGCTTAACGCGAATGCGGGCGTGACTGATGGCACGCCCGAGACCAAGCCCAGGGACTTCTGGGGAACCGATCTCTGCACTGTTCAATGGCGCGGGTCGGATTGGAAGCTGTTCGATGCAAACGATGGCCCAGATGGCCCAGACCCGGCCGAGCAACGGTCCGAGGAGTTCCGCCGTTTTCTTCTGATCGGAGCGGGCGCATGACGACGGGAACCGCTGGCCAAGGCACCGTAATTCTCGCCTTCAACCCGAACCCCCTGAGCGCCATCAAGGGTGCGATTACGGGGAGTGTGGACGCCTACTTCAGTTCGATGGGGACGGCGTTCTGCGGGATGGCTGCGGACCTGTCCAGCTCGGTCTTCAGCTTCGCGCAGCAGAAGACCTCCATCGACCTGAACGCCGACTACGTCGTCGAGAACTACAACATCGCGTTCGGCATCGCTGTGCTGGTCGTGACCGGTCTCTTCCTGTGTGCCTGCATCATGGGCGCGGTTCGGGGTGATCCGCACATCTTCGTCCGGGCCGTCGCGTCGACCGGGACTGCGATCCTGGGGTCCTTCATCGCGTTGGCGCTGCTCCAGATGATCCTGACCGCCTCGGATGGCATCGCCGACGCGTTCGGCAACGGGAAGCCGCTGGGGGCCTCGCTGGTCGCGCAACTGCGCGCGCTCCCGGAACAGGGCAACTTCGCACTCGACCTCGTGCTGTCGCTCCTGGTGGCAATGTTCTCGTTCGCGCTCTTCGTCGTGCTCTACATCCGGAAGGTGGCCATCATCGTGATGGCCGTGTTCATCCCGCTCTACCTCGCCGGGCAGCCGACGATGTCCACGAGTGCCTGGATCAAGCGGGCAACCGAGATCCTCCTGGCGCTGATCTTCGCGAAGCCGGTCATCTATGCGATCTTCACACTCGGCGCCGGCATGGCGAGTGACTCCACCGGCTCCACGGTCGATCAGACACTGACCATCCTCAGTGGAACCGTGGTGATGATCGCGGCGGTGTTCGCGCCGTTTGTCCTCATGCATCTGATGGGATTCGCTGACGTCCATCTGATGCGCGCGGTCGGATCGGTGGGCCGACGCAGCGCTGCCTCGTTTGGTCAGGGTGCGGGCGCACTGCTCGGATCGACCTCGCGGGAGACCTTCCGGGGAATCGGCGCCCGGCTGCAGACCCGCAACCGTGGCATGCTCGGCGATTCCGGCGGCGCCATCGGCGTCGAGCCCGGCCTCGCCCGGCCGGCGGCGATCCGCACCGGACGGAGCATCGGCGCGCCCGTCGGCATGCCGTCTCGCCCGGGTGCCGCGACGGCGGCCGTGCGGGGACCGTCCACCGGACGGCCACGACCCGCCCGCGTCGGCG
Source organism: Frankia canadensis (assembly GCF_900197875.1). Lineage (GTDB taxonomy): Bacteria > Actinomycetota > Actinomycetes > Frankiales > Frankiaceae > Frankia > Frankia canadensis. The sequence goes on from NZ_FZMO01000536.1 coordinate 11,712, forward strand.
CCCCCGGAGGAGGGGGCACCTCGGGCGTCGCGGCGCGCCAGCCAGCCCGTTCGACCGCTCCGGCACGGGCCACCGTCGCGGTCGGCGCGGGCACCAGGTCCGCCGGCGGCACCCGTGTCGCCCCGGCTCGCACGGGTGGCGGCGCGGGAGGTGGCGCCGGCCGATCCGGGCAGGCCACCACAACCAGCGGTCGCCCGCCCGTCACACCCGCCGTGCGCCCGCCCCGGGTCGTCGCGCCCAAACCCCCGACCCGCACCGGCGGCAAGTAGCCGCCGGCCGGGCCGAAACGGAACACAGCCAGTCGATGAGCACAGCCGCGCGGCCCCAGCCACGCCGGACGGGTCGCCCGTTCTGCACCTGGCGGGGCCGCGCGCACAGACCAGCGGGGCGAGTGAGGTAGTCGATGGCCGCGGAACGCAGTTACCGGTTCGGACCGCTCGAACGCGGCGGCGTCATGCTCGGCATGCGCTGGCCGCAACTCGGCCTGATGATCGGCGTGATGCTCTGCGTGCTGGGCGCACTGCGGTCACCGTTGGTGATCGTCCCAATCTGGGTACTGCTCGCGGTGGCCCTGCTGTTCGTCGCCTTCGTCCGAGTGGAGGATCGTAACCTCGACCAGTGGGTGCCGATCATTTTCGGCTTCACGATGCAGAAGGTGACGGGCGAATCGGTGTTCCGTGGCGCGTTCTTCCGGCTTGGTGCCGGGGAGGACCAGCTCAGCCGCACGGTCCTTCCCGGGCCGCTGTCCTCTCTGGTGATGCTCTCCGTCCCGGTGGGGGGCAGCCGTTATGTGGCCGTGGTCAAGGACGCGAAGAAACAGACCTACACGGCCGTCCTGCAGGTGCGGGGAAGCCAGTTCGCGCTGCTCGAGTCCGGCGACCAGCAGGCCCGGGTCGACGCGTGGGGTGAGCTGCTCGCCGGTCTGACGTCGGGCGGCGGGCGGCTGTCGCGCATCCAGTGGCTCGAGCGCACCCTGCCCGACTCCGGCGACCAGCTGCAACGGCACTGGCGGGTCCGCGGCCACCACGACGACTCCTGGACAGCCAACGCCTACCAGCAGGTCATCGACGCGGCCGGGCCCGTCGCCCAGCGGCACGAGACCTACCTGTCGTTCCAGCTACGTACCAAGGACGCCCGCCGGGCGATCCAGCGCGCCGGCGGTGGCGATCAGGCCGCCTGCGCAGTCCTGCTCGGCGAGCTGCGCACGATGGAGGCGGCACTCGCCCGCGCGTCGATCAACACGGTCGGCTGGCTGCCGCCCCGCGCACTCGCGGCCGTCATCCGCACCACCTACGATCCGTACTCGATCGAGATGATCGACGCTCGGGGAGGCGCCAGCACCGACCTCGCCGGCGGTCTGAAGGGCCTCGCGTCCGGCATTGACCCGGCGATCGCCGGCCCGGTACGCACCGTGACCGCCTGGGATCACTACCGCACGGACTCCGGCTTCCACACCACGTACTGGATCAACGGCTGGCCGCGGGTGCCCTCCCCGGCCGCCTTCCTCGCACCCCTGCTGATGGAGACGACCTGCCGGCGGACCGTGTCGCTCGTCGTCGAGCCGCTGCCCGGGCGCAAGGCCGAGAAGGCCGTCAACCGCCGGCGGATGGCGCACCTCGGCGAGCAGCAGATGCGGGACAAGGTCGGCAAGGTCACAACGCAGCGCGATGTCGCCGAGGCCGACGAGGTCGAACGGCGCGAACAGGAACTCATCGCCGGCTTCGGCGCGTTCCGCTTTCACGGGTTCGTCACCGTCTCCGCGGACGACCTCGACGGCCTGGCCGACGCCTGCGGCGAGGCGGAGACGCTGGCCTCGCGCAGCCGGCTGGAGATGGTGCGCCTCGTCGGGGAACAGGACCAGGGCTTCAGCGTCGGGGCCCTTCCACTAGCGGTTGGGGTCGCATGAGCTCCGGACACACGGCCGACGGCACGCCCGGATACCGAACCGAGACGGCCTACGACGGCTCCGGCTACCCGGGCCCGGCCGCCCACGGCGCGGAGCGCAACGGCACGGACCACAGCGGCACCGGTCACAACGGGCTAAGCCGTAACGGCGTCAACCAGAGCGGTGCGGGGTTCGACGGTTCCGGGTACGACGGTTCCGGGTACGACGGCGCGGCCTACGAGAACACGGCCTACGAGAACGCGGCGTATGACGACGGCGACGGCTTCGACGATGGCTACGACGACGACGTCGACCCGCCGAGCTACGACGAGGCCGGCTACGACCCGGACGGTCCCCGGGCGGCGGCCTACGAGGCGGACTCGCATGACCCGGGACGCGACGCGGAAGGGTTCGTGGACCTCGGCGGCGGGCCGCGGCGCCGGCGTGGGGCGGCAGCCCCCATGCCCGATCCGTCGCCGCGCCGTGGCCGGCGGGTCGAGCGGACGGCCGCCAACTCGGAGAAGGCCGCGATGCGGCGCGCCCAGGCGGCGCTGCGCCGCGGGGCGCAGCCCCCGCGGGTCCTCGGCCCCTTCGCCGGACGGATCTTCCACAAGCTGCGGCTGCCCGCGCACATGGAGACGACAGCGCAGATCGCCGGCATCTACCCGTTCGTCGTCGACTCCGGCCTCGACGCGCCGGGCATGTACATCGGCCGGCACGTCTGGTCGGGCAACTCCTTCGACTTCGACGTCTTCGAGCTGTACCGCCAGCAGGTCATCGAGAACCCGAACTTCGCGGTCTTCGGCGCGGTCGGTTCCCGCAAGTCGGCGCTGCTCAAGACGCTGATCTCCCGGGGTGCGGCGTTCGGCTACCAGGCCGCCGTCCCCTGTGATCCGAAGGGCGAGTACACGCGGCTCGCGCGCCGGCTCGGCTGCGAGCCCACCTACATCGGGCCGGGCATGGCGACCAGGCTCAACCCGCTCGACGCGCCGCCGCGCCCCCGCGGCATCGCCGACGCGGACTGGGCCCGGGAGGTCAAGCGCGCCCGCTCGGCCCTGCTGTCCTCCCTGATCGAGACGGCGAAGGGGGTTCCGCTCACCCCCGCCGAGCACACCGCCGTGGACCTCGCCCTCGACGTCGTCACCCGGCAGATCACCGGCGCCTCCCCGGAGCGCTGGGCGACGCCGCTGCTTCCCCACGTGCTGGAGGCGATGACCGACCCCAGCGAGGAGGACTGCTCGAGCCTGCCGATGACCGCCACCGAGCTGCGCGACGCGTCCCGGGACGCGACCCTCACGCTGCGCCGGCTCACCCACGGCGCGCTCGGCGGCCTGTTCGACGGCCCGACGACGTCCCCGCTGGACTTCGACCGTCCCATCGCCGTGCTCAACCTGGAGCGGGTCCAGGGCAGCGACGAGATGATCGCGCTGATCATGACGTGCGCGCAGGCGTGGATGGAGGCGGCGCTGATGCGCCAGGACGGCGTGCAGCGCTACGTCGTCTACGACGAGTGCTGGCGGCTGATGCGCTTCGCGGGGCTGGTCCGCCGGCTGTCCGCGCAGCAGAAGCTCGCCCGCCAGTGGGGCTGCGCGAACGCGATCGTCGCCCACCGCATCTCCGACCTGCTCTCCGCCTCCCCCGACTCGGTGGAGATCGCCAAGGGTCTGCTCGCCGAGACGGCGATCCGCATCCTGTACAAGCAGGCGTCCGACCAGATCGCCGACACGCAGGAGGCGCTGGGGCTCACCGACGTCGCCGCCGACCTGCTGCCCCGCCTCGATCCCGGGTTCGCGCTGTGGCTGATCGGGTCGCGGGCGTTCTACGTCGAGCACGTCGTCGGCGATCTGGAGATCCCGGTGGTGCTCAACGGGTCGAAGATGCACGGCGAGGTCGACGACACCAACCTCACCCCGGACGACCTCGACCCGGCGGAGCTGGATCCGCCGGATCTCGGCCCCGGCGTGCCGCCGCCCGGCCTGCGGCTGGACGGCGGCGACCTCGACGACGAGCCGTTCGCCGGCGGGTACGGCTACCCGTCCGTCGAACCCAGCTCCACCGGCTGACGCGGCCGGTCCGACGCCGGCGGCCAGTTCAACCCGATCGGGTTCGGCCAGGTGAAGCCGCCGCCGAGGGCGACCCGCTCGGCCAGCCCGTACAGGATGGCGTACAGCTCGTCCCGTTCGTCGTGGGCGAGTTGACGGTAGGGGGCGGCGGCCAGCAGATCCGTGATGTTCTCGATCTCGGCGCGAACCTGCGCCCCGTGCGCCGTGAGGGTGCCGTCGGGCGTCAGCCAGCCGCGGGCGGCGAGGTCGGCGGCGGCCCCCGCCCACTCCTGCTCGCTCCACCCGCGGGACACCCGCAGCTGCTCGGCGGGGCTGCGTCCGGTCGCCGCGGAGAGGATCAGCGCCTCCACCGGGCCGACCTCGGACCGCACGAGGGCGGCGACATGCCCGTCGCCGCGGTGCTCCCGCAGCATCGTCAGTGCCTGCCACAGGGCCAGATGCGGCTCGCGGGGGATGGGCAGAGCGGCGTTCGCGGCGGCCAGTGGGCGGCCGGCGGTGACCGCGGCAGCGGCGACCCGGCCGGCGAGGTCGGCGGCGCGGCGCACCACAACGCCGGTCGCGTCCAGACCCCACAGTTCGCGCAGCACGGCGTCCACGGCCGCGAGCCTGGCGTCGAGCAGGCGCGCCGGTGAGGAGTAGCTCCACACGTCGGGCACCCAGCGGGCGATGCGCCGCGGGGCGAAAGAGTAGAAGGTCGAGGTGATCATCGCGGCGGACGCCGCGCCGAGCGGGGCGGCCCGCATTCCCACATAGCCCGCGCCGAAGCTGTAGCAGCCGGCCTCCGCCGCGAAGCGGCGCACCGCCGGGTGGAAGTAGAGAACCGCGTGGATCGGCTCTGCCACCTCCCAGACCCGGCGGGCATCGTTCGCGAAGGCCGCTCCGCGAGCACTCGCATCCAGCTGTCTACCGTCGCCCATGCAGATCCTCCCGACCGTGAGTCGGTTCCAGCCTCCCCCGGGCGAGGTCCGGTAGGCCAGGAAATGAGGACCTGATCGTCCGCCGAACGGGGGCCGCGTCCCGCCCGACGGTCCGTTGCCAGCAGGAACGCGCCGGAAACGCGATGGAAACGACCCTCGCCGACTTCCCACCCTGGTGCCGGGCGACCACCCCGACCCGGCATGCCCCGGTGTGGTCGGGCGTGTCGCGCCGCGTCCCGCCGGGCGGGCGGGGGCGTCGGGTCGGGCCCGGGCGCCCGGCGGCCGTGTCCCCTACCGCGCGGCCAGGGCCGGGATGGTCACCGCTGGTAGGTCACCCGCAGCACGGCCCGGGCGAGGGTGTGGAAAGCGAGGTTGAAGCCGACGACCGCCGGCGAGACCTCGTCGTTGATCTCAAGCTTGGGAACGTCCAGCGCGTGCACGACGAACACGTACCGGTGCACGACGTCGCCGGGCGGCGGCGCGGCGCCACCGTACTCCTTCGAGCCGTAGTCGTTGCGGACGTGGTAGGCGCCGGCGGGCAGGCCGGGGAACGCACCGCCGCCCGCGCCCGTCGGCAGCGCGGTGGCCGAAGCCGGCACATCGACGAGAACCCAGTGCCAGAAGCCGCTGCCCGTCGGCGCGTCCGGGTCGTAGCAGGTGACGGCGAAGCTTTCGGCCTGCTCCGGGTGGCCGGACCAGGCCAGCTGCGGGGAGGTGCCCGCGCCCCCCGCACTCGGATCGACGTGGGCGAGCGGCAGGGCGCTGCCGTCGGCCAGATCCGTGCTGGTGAGGCTGAACAGCGGGCGGACGGGCAGCACGTCCAACGGGTCGGGGGGAGTGCCGCGGTCGAGCAGGGACATCTGACATCCTTCCGTTACGCCATTCGATGACATTTCCGAGAGACGGATCCGTCACCTGCCGGCTCTACGCTTCACCGCGATGAAACCGCACTTCGGAAGCGAGGGCGAGAAACCGTCGTGAAACTTGTCACCGCGATCCTGCGGCCACACCGGGTCGATGACGTTCGCGCCGCCCTCGGCACCTTCGGTATCCATGGTATGACGATCAGCCAGGTCACCGGTTTCGGCACGGAGCTGTGGCGAACGGAGACGTACCGCGGACGGCGTTTCCACGACGAGTCCGTGAGCGCCGTACGGGTGGAGTGCGTGGTGCCCGATTCCGAGGTCGAGGACGTCCTGAGCGTGATTCGAAGCGCCGCCGCGTCGTCCGCGAGCGGTGCGGGGAAGATCTGGGTACTGCCGGTCGACGCGGTGGCGCGGGTGCGTACCGGGGAGCGCGGTCTGGACGCCCTTTGATCGCTCGGGGTGACATCCCCGACAGCCCCCCATCCGGGTGTGAATATAGTCACATGCCGACGATTAGGGCTCCTACCTGGCATTTCTATGTCATGCCCCTGGCTGGTGGGCGACACGGCCCTCGTTGACCCGATACGGTGACCACCAGGTCCCGGCGGGCGCCCGCCGACTCCCCCCGTATCGGTGCGGAGCTCGCCGGGACCGTTTGCCTGCGCGGCGCCTGTCGCGCGATCAGTCCCTGGCCGCCTGGCGGTGCTGACCGGCCGGGCGCTGCCCGGCGGGATAGCCTCCCGCCCCGCTCCGGCGCAGCTGCATCGTCGCCGCCGGATCGAAGTCCGCCTCGTCCGCCTCGCCGTGGGCCCTGGAGGTCGCGATCTGTCCGTCGCCGCCCGTCACCGCACTGCCGCCGGCGGTCCCGCCGCCGTTGCGCGCACCGCCCTGGCCGCCGGCCGCGGACCGGCGCCGCCGGCTGCGGAGGTACTCGACGAGGATCGGCAGCACCGACACGAGGACGACGAGGATGAGCATCGCCTCGATGTTCTTGTGAATGAAGTCGATCGACCCCAGGAAGTACCCGAGGAGGGTCACTCCGCAGCCCCAGAGCAGCCCGCCGACGATGTTGTAAAGAACGAACGTCCGGTAGTTCATCCGGCTCACTCCGGCGATGACCGGCGTGAAGGTCCGCACGATCGGAACGAACCGGGCGAGCACGATCGATCGCGGTCCGTTCTTCTCGAAGAAGGCATTCGCCTTCGTCACGTACTCCTGCCGGAACAGGCGTGAGTCGGGACGGTTGAACAGCGCCGGCCCCGCCTTGCGACCAATCATGTACCCGACCTGGTCGCCCGCGATCGCGGCCAACCCGATGAGGATCACGGCCACCGGCAGCGGCGTGGAGATCTCGTCCCGGGCGATCAGCATCCCCATGGTGAACAACAGCGAGTCACCAGGCAGGAAGAAGCCCACCAGCAGGCCGGACTCCGCGAACACGATCAGCAGGACGATGACCAGGCCGGCCTTGACCAGGCCGTCGGCGCTCAGGGCACTGGGTCCTAGAGCGAGTGTGCTCGACGCGAACGTGGTCACCATCGGGGCCTCCGCCGGTGTGAGGGCGACAGGGTCGGACACGCCAGGGAGACCGCCCTTGATCTCCGTGCCACCGCCCCGCACCCGCCTGGGGACACCGTAAGGGTATCGACTGCTCCGAGACCTTCGGCCGGCACCACCGGGCATCAGCCCCGGATCCACAGGCAGTCCGCAGTCGGTGTCCATCGCGAAGGCGCGGCAGAAGCCGCTGATCGGCGCGGCGGCCAGCCAGGGGCGCGGCCGTGCGCGCACTGCGATCCACCCGACCGCGCCGTAACGCGGTCGGCTCCAGCCGCGCAGCCGAATCCTCGCTAATCGGACACCGGATCGACAGGAGCGACAGGAGCGACACACCAGCGTCGAAGGCATACCGGGTGAACCATAGGCTTATTCGGTGCGTTTCCCCTGGATCGTTCCGGACGAGGATTCATCGGAATCCAACGGTTCGTACACACACTGGTTTGGCTCGCCCAGGTTCCGCTGGCGCACCGGGCGCCGGGCGCCGGGCGTGCTCCCGCTGCTGGTGGCGTTGCTCCCACTGGCGGCGTTGCTCCCGCTCACCGCCTGCGGACGCGGCGGCGGCGCCGCCCGGGAGATCCCCGGTCCGGACACCGCGGTGGGAGACCCGGCCCGCACGGCCCGCACGGGCCGCTCCGCCGCGGCCGGCGCACCTGGTGACCTGCTCACCCACAGCGTGATCGACGGTGCGCCGGCCGGGGTCCGGGCCTGGCGGATCACCTACCTGTCCCGGCCCGCCGGTCAGGCGACCGCCGCGGTCTCCGGCATCGTCCTCGCGCCCGATGCTCGGGTTCCGGTTCCCACTGGCGGCCGCAAGGTCGTGTCGTTCGCGCACGGCACCACGGGGATCGCGGACTCCTGCGCACCGTCGCGGGCCCGTCCGGTGCTCGGCCCCGCCCTCTGGACGATCCCCCTCGTCCAGGCCGGGTACGTCGTGGCGCTGACGGACTACGCCGGGCTGGGCACGCCGGGCGACCATGCCATCTACGTCGCCTCGCCGGAGGGCCGGGCCGTGCTCGACGCCGCCCGCGCGGCCCGGACCCTGCGTGCCACCGGAGCCGGGGACGAGGTCGTCGCCTGGGGTTATTCACAGGGTGGGCAGGCCGCGCTGGCCGCCGGGGCACAGGCGGCGGTCTACGCGCCGGACCTGCGGATCCGTGGGGTGGTCGCCACCGCCCCGCTCGCGGATCTGACCGCGTCCCTCGCCACGCTGCGGCGCAACCCCGACGGCGTCGGCTACCTGCTGCTGGCGACGGCCGGGCTGGCGGCGTCCGACCCGCGCATCGACCTCGATCGCTACCTGACGCCGACCGGCCGGCGGCTGCTGGGGATCGCCCGCACCCGCTGCGCCGCCGACCTGCTCGGGGCGAGCATCGGCACGTCGACCGGCACCGCGTTCACCGTGGACCCGCTGGCCCAGGCGCCGTTCGCGCCCGGCTTCGCCCGGCAGGAGGCGGAGGTGACGCGGTTCATGGCGCCGACGCTGCTCCTGCAGGGCGACCTCGACGCGGTGATCCGCCGGCCGGTCAGCGACGGGGTGGTGCGGCGCCTGTGCGGGCAGGGGACGCCGGTGGACTACCGACGGTATCCACTCGCCGACCATGGCTCGATCCTCGGCGCCTCCATGCCCGATCTGATGACGTGGGTCGCGCAGCGCTTCGCCCCCCGGCCACCGATGGTCACCGACATCTGCGCGCTCAGCACGGACGCCCGGAAGTAGCCCGTCCATTTCCACTCGCGCCCGTACGGTGCCCGCCCGGGTGTGGACAACGTCCTGCCTGGGTCATCACGCTGACCGCCCATGGCCCGTCTTCACCATCGGTGAACCCGCGCTCAGCCGTCATCGCCTGAGCGGCCTGTGGACGGCCGGACGGATGGCCCCGCGGGGGCACCGTGGCGACCCTGACCGGCCCCGCCGGCGGGCCCTGTGGACAGTGCTGGATCCGCCGGCGACGCCGGTCGAACGGGGCTCCGCCCTGGCCGATGACTCCGCGAGCCAGCACCATGCCCCGGCGGCTGTGGATAACCCCGCCGGGATGGATTCCAACAGGTCACAGCCTCGAGATGGGTGGGCCCCGGCCCGGCATGCGGCCTCGGCGGCGACAGCGGGGCGTGGGGCACCGTTCGGCACACTGCCCCGGGATGGTCAGGGTCGTGTCGGGTGTGCCCGGCCCGTCCTCGGGCATCGTGGGCACGGCGCACGGTCCGAACACCGAGCTGGCGATGCCCTGACGCCGGGGGCGGTGACCAGGCCCAGGCCCGGTCACCGTGGCGGCCGGGCACAGTGACCGTCAGCGGTTCCGGTGGCCGGCGGCAGGGCCGCCGGCCGCTCTCCCTGGGCACATCGACGACGGTGCCCCTCCAGCGGCCTGGGGACAACTCCACGTAGCCGCTTGGAAGGGCACAGGTGCCTTCGTCGGCGGATTCCTCTCGTGGGCACCGCTCGGCCTGCCCGCGGACAGCCGGACATCCGTGCCCATCCGCGGGCAGGCGACCCCGAACGGTGCCCACGATGACCACCACGGCCACCACGTTGCTCCTCCACGCGCACCTGTGGACAACCACGCTGCCCCCTCGAGGTGAGGGGTAGCTCGATGCACGGTGACCGCCCGCGCCTCGCGCTCCGCGATGGGTCGGATCGCGAGGCGATCAACAGGTGAACCGGCGAACCGCGGAAGGCGGCGCGGCTCACGCTGCCCCGATCGAAGGTCATCGACGAACCCGTTCACCATCGCCGCGGAGGAGACGCGTGGGCGGTGGCGGCGCGATGTCCACAGTCGGTTGGACGGCCCGCGCGCCGCACTGTGGACGACGGCCTGCCACCGCCGCGATCACCCTCCTGAGCTGGGATGATGCGCGACCCGCGGCTCACGGCGGAGCGGTCGGTCGGTGACCGTGGATGGTCATCGACTGCCCGGCCCGGTGCTCCTCCACAGCAGCCGTCCGCAGTCGGGCCAAGCCCTGGGGCACAGTCGCGATCCCGCGTCCCACGTGCCGTCCGGCGTGCGGCACGGTGCCTCTCCAGGGGCTGGGGACAGTCGATCGATCGGGGTGACCAGGGCCCCAGCGTGGTCATCGCGATCGGATCGCCGGTCGCGCGATTCGATGGCCGGCTGGGGACACACACCGAGAACCCCAGCGGGGCCACCGCGTGCGAATGACCCGCACCGCGGTTCGTCGACGTGGGCACCGTCCGCCTCGCCAGGTGGACGACCGGCCATCCATGCCCATCCACGGGCAGCGGATCGCGAACGATGCCCATGGTGACCGACCCGGTGCTCCTCCCCGCGCGCCTGTGGACAACCAACGCTGCCCTCCCTCGGCCATGGGTCACCAGATGCACGGTGACCACCAGCGTTCCGTGCGGCGCGGCGGTCAGTCCGAAGGGCGACCGTCAGGCGAACCGACCAGCGGAGTCGGCGGGGACGGGCGACGCTGCCCCAGCGACGGTCATCGGCGAAGCCGTTCACCATCACCGCGGACGAGGCGCGCGAGCCGCGGCTCCGCGATGTGCGCAGTCGGTCGGACGGCCCGCGCGCCGCGCTGTGGACAACCGCCTGACCGCAGCCACGATCATCCCCCTGAGCTGGGATGATGCCGGGCCCCGGACGCGCGTCCGACCAGCTGATCGGTGACCTTCGAGGGACATCGATGAACCCGCCCCGATGCTCATCCACAGTGGCCGTGAGGGCGGAGGTGTGCCGCGAGCCTCGACGAGGGGTTCGTCTGGGGGCGACGTGCGCCGAGGCCCCTCGATGGTCATCGCACGGTGGTCATCCACAGGGCATCGCCCTGTCCATCAGGCCCGCCGGTGGGCGGCGGTCACCGGCGGTCGGCCATCGCCTGGACGGTGCCCCTCACCGGCTACTCCGGTGTCGTCGGCGGATCCCACGGTGCCCACCTGGCCGGCGGACGGTGACCACTCGGCCGGCGGACGGTGACCATCGGTGGACAACCGTCGCAAGCGGTGGCGTTCGCGCTGGTCAGAGGCTGTGGACGGGCGCCGGCGGGTCAGCGGCCGGTCCGGGGGCGGGGCGCACGGCGGCCAGGCAGAAATCGACCAGGCGGAGGTGGTAGGCGCGGTTGTCGGAGGGTGCGCGGGCCCCGAACGCGTGCCGAGCCATCAGCGCGCCGAGGAAGGCGCTGCTCGCCAGGTCGGTGTCGAGGTCGGCGCGCGCCTCTCCCCGCAGCACCGCGTCATGGAACGCGTCCTCGATGGCGGCCGCGCACCGGTCGACCGACTCCCGCCGGAACGCGGCGTACAGGGTGGGGAAGCGGCGCAGTTCGGCCATGCACCGGGCGAGGACCGACATCCGCGGCTCGAGGAACACGGCGTCCACAAACGGCGCGAGGTGCAGCAGGTCGGAGCGCAGCCCCCCGGTGCGGGGCGGGACGAGCCCGGCGGCGAGCGTGCCGAGCGCGGTGAGGACGAGGTCGTCGCGGTCCGGCCAACGGGCGTAGATGCCGCGCTTGGCGACGCCGGCGCGCAGCGCCACCCGGTTCACGCTGAACCCGCCGACGCCGTGCTCGGCGAGTTCGTCCACAGCCGCGGCGATCACCCGGGTGTCGATCGTCGCGTCGCGGGGACGCCCCCGGCGCGGACGACCGGCCTGCTCCGCGCCCAGAGCCGCGTCCGGCCCCAGGTCAGGACCTGTACCCGGTCCCGCGCCCAGTCCCTGGCCCGGTCCTGCGTCCGAGCCCGTGCCCGGGCTCCCGGCCAGGGTCGTGTCCGGGCCGGTGGCCGCGCCCGGCTCCTCCTTCGCCATAGGCCCAGGCTAAGGCGCAACGGTGCCCCGGACGGCGAATATTTAGAACACCGATGTGGTTGCATAATTGGGGCCAGGCCCGACCGGGTGCTGGCGGCACGCGGTTCCCGCCATCCACAGAGGAGCGAGACATGACAACCACCATCTACTCGGCGACGTCCACAGCCTGGGGCGGCCGCGAGGGCCGGGTCGCGTCCAGCGACAACCGGGTGGACCTCGAGCTGTCCATCCCGAAGGGCCTCGGCGGCGACGACGGCCCCGGCACGAACCCCGAGCAGCTGTTCGCCACCGGCTACGCGGCGTGTTTCCACAGCGCGCTCAAGGCCGTCGCGCGGGGACGGAAGGTCGACGTCGGGGGTTCCGCCGTGTCAGTGACCGTGGCGCTCGTGCGCGACAGCGACACCGAGTCCCTCGACCTGGCTACCCGGATCGAGGCGCAGATCCCGGATGTGGCCCGGGACACCGCTCAGGAACTGCTCGACGCCGCCCACGCGCTGTGCCCGTACTCGCGCGCCACCCGCGGCAACATCGCCGCCGAGGTCGTCCTCGTCGACAACGACTGATCTCAGCCTGATCCCGACCGGGCCGCCGGCAACGATGCCATCGGCGGCCCGGTCGGGCGGCGCGGGCCGGCTGGTCACCGGTGACCGTGAAGCGAGCGGCATCCGGCCGACGTCGGGACCGGCCAGGTCACTGGCTGGCCGATTCCAGTGAAGATCCGAATGGAATGTCCTAATGTGCGAGATGGCGCCACCCTCGACGTCGAGGGACCAGAACATGGCCCGAGCGGACGGAGGGCGCACACTTGCGGATCGCGTTGTTGTCGTACCGGAGCCTGCCCACCTGTGGTGGCCAGGGGGTGTACGTCCGACATCTGTCCCGCGAACTGGTCGCCCTGGGCCATCACGTGCAGGTGCTCAGTGGGCCGCCGTACCCGGAGCTGGACGACGGCGTCGGACTCACCGAACTGCCCAGCCTCGATCTCTACCGCGAGCCCGACCCCTTCCGCTGGCCCGGCATGTCCGAACTGCGCTCGCTGCCCGACGCCGTCGAGGTCGCGATGATGCGCACCGGGCAGTTCTCCGAGCCGCTGTCGTTCAGCCTGCGGGCCTACCAGGCGCTGCGGCCGCGGGCGTCGGGCGGGCGCCCGCCGTTCGACATCGTCCATGACAACCAGGGCCTGGGCTATGGCCTGCTGGCGCTGCGGGCGGCGCTGCGGCCCTACCGCATCCCGGTGGTGAGCACCGTGCACCATCCGATCACCGTGGACCGCCGGCTGCACCTGGCCGCGGCGTCGTCGTTCACCGCCCGCCTCGGACTGCGCCGGTGGTACTCGTTCCTGCCCATGCAGGCCCGGGTCGCGCGCGGACTGGACGGCATCGTCATCCCGTCGGAGAGTTCGCGCCGCGAGATCATCACCGACATGGGCCTGCGCTCGGAACTCATGCACACGGTGCCCCTCGGTGTGGACGCGGACGTCTTCACCCCGGCGCCCGCGGGTCACCGGGCCGTGCCCGGCCGCATCGTCGTCGTGACCAGCGCGGATGTGCCGCTCAAGGGCCTCGGCGTGCTGCTGGAGGCGCTGGCCCGGCTGCGCGGCGAGCGGGCGGGCGCGCACCTGGTCTGCGTCGGGAAGGTCCGCGAGGGCGGCGAGGCGCAGCGCCGGGTCACCGAGCTGGGCCTGACCGACGCGGTCACGTTCCGCTCCGGCATCCCGGAACAGGAGCTGGTGGAGCTGCTGCGCTCGGCGGAGGTGGCGGTCGTGCCGTCGTTGTACGAGGGGTTCAGCCTGCCGGCGGTGGAGGAGCTCGCCTGCGGGCTGCCGTTGGTCGCGACGACCGCCGGCGCGCTGCCCGAGGTCGCCGGGGATGACGGCGAGGCCGCGGTGCTGGTCCCGCCGGGCGACGCGGCCGCGCTGGCTGACGCGATCGGCACGCTGTTCGACGACCCGGTGCGCCGGGCCCGGATGGGGGCCGCGGGTCGCCGCCGGGTGGAGGAGCGGTTCTCCTGGCGGTCGGCGAGCGCCGCGACCGCCGAGTGGTACGCCGGGCGCATCGCCGCCGTCGGCGGGACGCCGAGCACGCCCTACCCGGGTTCGGCCTGGTCGTGGACGACGCAGGTGCCGACGGTCTGGTCGGCGGAGCAGACGGCGGCCGTGGCCGGTTCGCCGGCGGCGGTGACCGGCTCGCCGACGCTGGCCGGCTGACCGCCGCGCCCCATGCTGACCGTCGACTTCGATCGTTTTCCCGTCCCCGCGGGCTGCCGGCTGCTCGACCTCGGCTGCGGCGCCGGCCGGCACGCCTTCGAGGCGTTCCGCCGCGGCGCCGACGTCGTCGCGCTGGACTACTCGCACGGGGAGGTCGCCGGCGTCAACGCGATGCTCGGCGCGATGGCCCTCGAGGGCGAGTCCCCGCCGACGGCGCGGGCCGGTGGGGTGCGCGGGGACGCGCTGGCCCTGCCGTTCGCGGACGGGACCTTCGACCGGGTCATCGCCGCGGAGATCCTCGAGCATCTGCCGGCCGACACGGCGGCGATGGCGGAGATCGCCCGGGTGGTGCGGCCCGGCGGCTGGGTGGCGGTCACCGTCCCCAACCGTTTCCCCGAGCAGGTGTGCTGGAGCCTGTCGACGGCCTACCACACGGTGGAGGGCGGCCACGTCCGCATCTACCGGCTGGCGGAGCTGCGCGAGCGACTGACGGCCGTCGGGCTGGAACCGGTCGGCACGCACTTCGCCCACGCGCTGCACGCGCCGTACTGGTGGCTGCGGTGTCTCGTCGGTGTCCATGACGACGACCACCCGGCGACGCGGCTTTACCACCGCCTACTGGTGTGGGACATGATGCGCGCACCCCGGGTGACCAGGACCGCGGAACGGATCCTCAACCCGGTCGTCGGCAAGAGCGTAGTGCTGTATCTGCGGAAACCGGAGGTCACGAGTGCGGTCGGTTGAGTCTGCTCTGGTGCTGACCCCCGAGGCGCTCACCGCGACCGCGACCGCGATCGCCGCCGTCCAGGAACCCGACGGTGCCATCCCCTGGTACGCGGGCGGCCACACCGACCCGTGGGACCACCTGGAATGCGCGATGGCGCTCGACCTCGGCGGTCTGCCCGGCGCCGCCGACGCCGCCTGGTCCTGGCTGCGCCGCAACCAGCGGCCGGACGGGTCGTGGGCGACGAGCTACGTCGGCGGCGCGGTCAAGGAGGACTTCGCCGACAGCAACCAGTGCGCCTACGTCGCGACCGCCGCCTGGCACCGCTGGCTGGCCACCGGCGACGAGGAGTTCGTCGCGGGGATCTGGCCGGTGGTGCGCCGCGCCCTCGACTTCGTCGTCGACATGCAGGCGCCGAGCGGCCAGATCTGGTGGGCGCGCTCGGCCGACGGTGCCGACTACCCGCTGGCGCTGCTCACCGGCTGCTCCAGCACCCTGCACAGCCTGCGCTGCGGGATGGCGCTGGCCTCCCTCGTCGACGAGGTGCCGCCGGCCTGGGAACGGGCGACCGGCGCGCTGCACCACGCCCTGGTCGCGCATCCCGAGCACTTCGCCGAGAAGGACCGCTGGTCCATGGACTGGTACTACCCGGTGATCGGCGGTGCGCTGCGCCGCGAGGCCGGCCGGGCGCGCCTCGCCGCCCGCTGGGACGAGTTCGTCGTAGACGGCCTCGGGATCCGCTGC
Source organism: Frankia canadensis (assembly GCF_900197875.1). GTDB lineage: Bacteria > Actinomycetota > Actinomycetes > Frankiales > Frankiaceae > Frankia > Frankia canadensis. Next base: position 27,437 of record NZ_FZMO01000536.1, read on the forward strand.
GTGGCCGACGAGCCGTGGGTCACCGGCGCCGAGACCTGCGAGCTGGCGATCGCCCTGCACCTGGTCGGCGAGACGGCCGCCGCCGCGCGCCTCGTCGCCGACATGCAGCACCTGCGGCACGACGGCGGCGGCTACTGGACCGGCTGGCAGTTCGCGAACAGCACGTTCTGGCCGGTCGAGCAGTCGACGTGGACGGCGGCTGCGGTGATCCTCGCGGCCGACACGCTCGCCGGCGGGGTCACCGAACGGGTCTTCCGCGGCGACGACCTCCCGACCGGCCCGGAGTCCGTGCCGGCGTGCGCCTGCCGGTCAGTCGACGCGGCGTAGCACCCGCAGCGAGCCGGTCCGCGACTGCTCGCGGAAACCGTCGTCGAGAGCGCGCAGCAGAACGTGGTACGGCGCCTGGCCACCGTCGGCCGGGTCGGGGAACACGTCGTGGATGGCGAGCATCCCGCCGGGGACGACGTGCCGCGCCCACGCCTCGTAGTCGGCCTGGGCCTGCTCCTCGGTGTGCCCGCCGTCGAGGAACAGCATCGCCGCCGGGGTGGACCACCAGCCGCCGACCTGCTCCGAGCGCCCCACGACCACCGTCACGACGTCCTCGACCCGGGCCTCCTCCAGCGTGCGGCGCAGGAACGGCAGGGTGTCGAGCCGGCCGGTGCGCGGGTCGACCAGCGAGCGGTCGTGGTACTCCCAGCCCGGCTGGTTCTCCTCCGAGCCGCGGTGGTGGTCGACGGTGACCACCCGCGCACCCGCCGCGCGGGCAGCGGCGGCCAGGTAGAGGGTGGACTTGCCGCAGTAGGTGCCGACCTCGCAGATCAGCCCGCCGGCCGGCACGCCCGCGGCCGCCGCGTACAGCGCCGCACCCTCCTCGACGGGCATGAAGCCCGTCGCCGCCTCGGCCATCTCCCGCAACGCCGCGTCCACCGCCGACCCCACCTTTCCCCGCGATCCGCCATCCGCCGTCCGCCCCATCGGCCGACTGCCAGCCCGCCAGCCCGGAACCGGGCGACACCGAACCTAGCGGGCGCGCCCCCTCGCCGGCCGGCGAACCCGGTGGCTCGGATGGTGCGCGTGCCCGGCACGCGGGCCGACGTCAGCGGCCCAGGGTCTGGGCGACCTCGACGCGGCGGGCGAGCACCTCGTCGCGGCGCTCCTCCATCTCCTTGAGTGCCTTGCGCCGCCCCCGGCTGGACAGCCGGTCTATGTAGAGGCTGCCGCGCAGGTGGTCGGTCTCGTGCTGCAGGCAGCGGGCGAAGTGGCCGGTGCCCTCCAGGCGCAGCGGGGCACCGGTCTGGTCCTGGCCGTGGACGACGGCCCGTTCGAGCCGGGGGACCTCCATGTAGGCGCCTGGCACGGACAGGCAGCCCTCGTCCCCCTTGATCAGGCGGCGCTCGGCGGGGTCCGGCTCTTCGAGCACCGGGTTGGCGATGTGCCCCACGTGGCGCACGCCGTCGTCATCGGTGCAGTCGTAGACGAACAGCGCGGCGTCGACGTCGATCTGGTTCGCCGCCAGGCCCACCCCCTCGGCCACGTACATCGAGGTGAACATGTCGTCGATGAGTGAGGCGAGCTCCGGGGTGCCGAACTCGGTGACCGGGCGGCACGGGCGGTGCAGGATCTCCTCGCCCACTTCCGTGATGCGCCGCGCGCTGCCCCGCCCAACCTCCTCCGGAACGGCGGGGTAGCTGTCGACCGACGCTCCGAGCACCCGGACCCGCAGGTCACGCTGCTCGGTCGCCGCATCGGATCGTCCGGTACGCGAGGCCATGGCGAGCTACTCCTTCTCCGTCCAACGCCGGCGCGCGAACGCGCGAGGGCGACGCGACGCGGGCCCGCGTCGCGTGGTGCTACGAGCTTGGCAGACGGCGACCGCAGGCGGCGGCACGGATCGTCGCGCGTCGGGGCACGGTCGGGCCTGCCAGCGACCCAACCGCCACGATCGTCATGGATGGGCACCCCGAACCAGCCTCCCACCCTGTGGATAACTCCAGATCATGGTGACCGCCAACGACCGGCGCGGCCACCGGCACCACCGCCGGCGTGCCGGGTCAGCTGGCTCCACCACGCGGCGAACTCCTCCCGGGAGCGGCGCTGCCGATCCTCGCGGCAGGCCCGGCACTGGGTGTCCTCTGCCGGGCGCTGCCCACAGGTGACGCACTCCGGCCCGGGCGGGCCGCCGAGCTCCGCGTGCGCTTCCGCCACGGTCCGCCGGCAGTAGCACCCCTCGGATCCGAACGTACAGGTCACCCATAGTGATATTGACCCGGATCCGTGGTGATAGGACCACTCATGGTCGCACAGCGAACACGCACTCACGGCGTCATTCGAACACACGACCGTTCTCTGCGCATCGCCCGTCCGGGCCTCCCCGAGTTATCCACAGGCCCGTCACGGTGCCCATCCACCATCGGCGGCTGACCGCCGCGCGGTGTCGGTCTGGCCCTGACGACCGGGGCCGACCCATACCGGCTAGGCACGTACGACAAGCGCACGGAGCTGTGGCGCGCCGTCTTCGGTTTCGGGCTGCTGACATACAGCATCGAGCAGCGGTTGGTCGCAGTCACCGTGCTGCGGGTGACCTGGGTCGGTCAACCCTGATCACCCGCAGATCACGCTCACGGCGCCAGCCCAGGGCAAGGGCGGCCGACACTCAGCGGTGTCGTTGCTTGCGAGCCGGGCGGGCTGACGTCCGACCCGAAGCCGAAGATCTTCCCCGGCGCTCGGACGGCGGTCGGTCCCGAGCATCGGCAGCCGCGCCGCTGGGCCGGGCGATCGCCTGGTCCGGATGGTGCTCGCCGAGAACCCGCAGAACTTCCATCAGATAGAGGACGTCTGTGGCGACGAGATGACGCACCAGGTTCTGGGGACCGCCCGGCCAGTCGAGCGCCGCCTGGTCGAAGGCTGCGCAGACCAGCTCGACGCCGACGGGCTTCGGTGACCCGCTCTCCGAAGGTTCCCGCCGCGGGGCGTCCGCCGCCAGACCCTGGACAGCGTTCAGCTCGTCGGCGATGGCACGCATGCGCGCCTCGGCGAGGAGGGAGCTGAGGTGGTCACCGATGACGACCGCTCTCGCCGACAGCGGCGGGTCCGCGACGATCTGCCCACGCTGGCGCAGCACCGCCACGGTGTAGGCCCCGATAACCGGATGGTCGACGAACGTCGCCAGGGCCGTGAGCAGCGGGGCCTCATCCTGTGGATCCGACAGGGAGAGGAGAGCCGGCCCGGGCTCGGGCTGCACCGGGGCACCCGGCGCGGCCGCCTGCACGGCCCCGAGCAGGCCGAGGACTCCGTGATTGCTCCGGCCGGCGGAGGCGGCGAGGATCGCCTGCCAGGCATCGGCGCCACCGCCGTGGGCATTCACCCAGGCAAGCACGCCGGCCTCATGTGCGTGGGGCGGCCAGTGCTCCAGCCAGCCGACAACCGTGTCGGAGCCGACCACGGCCAGGTCCGCGGTGGTCGGCGCCTCACCTCCCGCCATCACCAGCGCGGTCCGCAGTAGGGCGACGCCCAACGGCGTGAGCGCGATGCGGTCATCCTCGCGTCGCATCACCCCAAGAGCGGCGCAACGGTCCACGAGCACCGCCTGAGTGCCAGCGACATCGAGAAGCTCGGCACGGTCCTCCTCCTCAAGGTTCGGTAGGCCGATCAGACGGGCCAGCTCCGCGTCGGACGGCAGCTGGTAGGCGAGGTTCCCCCGTGTCCCGTCAGCATCGGGCAACCGAAGCTGCGATCTCAGGACACCCGCGTCGGCGGACGGGCCGTCGGCGCTCATCGTGGCTGGTCCCTGGTTCGGCGGGTTCAGCGGCAACCTCCACGCGAGATGTTCGGCTGCCAGCCGGGCCAGGGAGTACGACACATGGATCTCCCCGACCATGCGGATCAGCAGAAAGGGCAGCTCGCGGACGAGCGTGGCGAGAAGCTCGCCCTTGCCGTCGTCCACGCTCGGTCGCTGTGCCGTCAATGTGGTCAGCCCGACGAGAACGCCACCCAGAGCGTCCAGTCCGAAGACGGCCAGGTCGTGCGGGTCACCGGAATTCCAGGTCACCAGCCCGTCGCCGGCGTGCAACTCCCCGCCAACCCGGCGCAGCAGGTCCGTGGCGAGCGCGATTTCATCCAGTTCCCGTCTCACCGGGCCAGCCAGTCCGAGGTCCGAAGCACCCGGCCACCGCCCGGCCGCGCCGTCCGCGTCCTTCGGCACACCTCCGCGATCATCGACCCAGACCGCCAGGTCCGCAGCCGCGGCCAGCAACGGGGACGCGCGCACCGCGGCCGCGAGCTCCTCGACCGGTGGTTCGTCCATGACAGGCAGCGGAGTGCAGACATCGTCGTCGATCAGTTCGACGAGCTCGTCGAGCAGCCTGTCAGCTCCCCGGTCACCGAGGCGCGGGGCGAGGTCACGGAACTCCATGCGCAACGCGCGGCTCAGCCCAGCGGCGGAACCGAGGTCCATCAGGACATCCATCCCCGCCTCGGCCGTATTGTCGATCAATTCGTGCCGCCAGGCGTCGTCATCGGCTGTCGCAGCCGTACTCGCGGACGCGGCGCCGCCGCCGTCGCGAAGCCGCTCGTAGCGCACCATCAGGTCGGCAAAGCCCTGGTGGTGACGAACGAGGAGGGTCTGGGTGGCGAGCTCGACATTCTCGGTCTGCCTCGTCATCACCGCGATGGATACCGCCATAGCGGCTCGACGATCAGCGAACGACCGCTTCCGGTACCCGGCAAGCCAGCCCCGCACCGCCGATGGGTCCGACGGATCCACCCCGTCGGCGCGCAGCAAGGCGCCGTAGAACCGAGGCCAGGTCGATCTCGCCGGCGCGGCCAGCGTCTGGTGGAACTCTGCCGACACCTCCGTGATGACCGACCGCAGCTTCTCCTGCCGTTTCGCGTTGAGCAACCCGTCGGCGCGGCGCCGGTCGACGAGGAGGGCGGCCACCCGCGGGTAGTCGGAGGCGTCCGCCTCTCCGCCCGCCGCGAGACCGGGCAGATCCGTACCGAAGATCTGGCGGACGAGGCCGGCGGTCGGCTCGGGCAACCCGCCGCGCACCTTCGCACCACGCCACGCGAACAACAGCAGCAGGAGGGTGGCCGCCCTGGCGGGTACCGGCTCGCCGCGATCCCGCGCCCACCGTAGAAAGGAATCGATTCGCAGCCCGAGGGTCAGATCAAGCTCACGCATGCCAACCAGGCTAGACACACAGCTCAGAGCCCCCGGAAACTGCCCGGTTCGGGCAGCAAGCGTCCAACCACAAGAACAAGCAGGTGCCCGAACCGCGAACCGCGAGCCCGAACCACGCACCGAGCCCCGGAGCCGTCCAAGGGGATACGGCGGCCACACCTCGGGGGGTTCGGGGGGTCGTCCCCCCGGCCAGCATCGCGGGCCTTCGGGAAGCTCCCCCAAGGGGAGCGAACAGAGGAATCCAACGCGCGTGGACCTAGGTGGACTTGAACCACCGGCCTCTTCCTTATCAGGGAAGCGCTCTAACCGACTGAGCTATAGGTCCGGGCAACGACTGCAACGATACAGGACGGGGGACGCCGCGTGGACGCCGGCCCCGCCCCGTTCGCGCTACTGATCGCTCAGGGTGAGCTCGATGCCCCCGATCATCTCGGCGCACAGGTTGTAGAGCAGGGCACCGAGGGTGGTCAGCGCGGTCATCAGGATGACGTTGATCGCGCCGATGAGCAGGCTGATCTCCATGGCCCGGCCGAAGGAGAGCCAGCCTCGGACGTCGCTGGCGCTGCTGTTGGTCAGGGTGTCCGCCGCCTTGCTGACGCTGTCGAAGACGCCGATCGAGTTCAGCACGAACCACAGGACGGCGACGGCGACGAGCAGGACGACGAAGACGCACAGGGAGAACGCGAAGCTCAGCCGGGTCACCGTGACCGGATTGATCTTGGATAGGCGCAGCTTGGCCCGCCGGCCGGCGGCGGGCGGGCGGCCGGAACCCGATCCGGAGCTTGCGCCCGAAGCGGCGCCAGGACCGGTGCCCGGGCGACCAGCTCCACGGGACGGGGACGGGCCGGCGGAGGGCCGGTCGGCCGCGAAGTCGTCGAGCTGGCCGGCGAGGGCGTCCGGGGAGGTGCCGGTCACCGGGTGGTGCGCGTCGGCCGTGGCGCTGCCCGCGGACGCCGACGCGGCGAGCGCTCGGTCATAGGCCGCCGTCGCGCTCGCCGCGGCGCGACTCGACGCGGGCGCTGCCGGCCGCACCGCGTCGGCGGCAGGCACCCGCTCCGGCGCGGCACGGTTGATGTCGGGCTTCGTGGTACGGCTCCTCGTCATGCTGGGCGGGCGGACCAGGGAGATCGTGTCGGTCTCCCGGGACCGTCCGCCCGGGGGCTCGGTGCGGGCGCTGGGCAGGCCGGTCGGCCGGCCGGTTCCGGACGATGCCGCGCCGGCGGGCGTCGCGGGCGAGGATACGGCGGCGGCGTTGAACGTGCGGGTAGCCGAGCCCGCGTCGCCGTCACGGGTACCGGATCCGCCGGCGCGAGCCGTGCCGGATGCGGACATCGGCGGCCCCGACGCGCGATCACGGTCCCGGCCGTCGCCACGGTCACGGTCCCGGCCGTCGCCACGGTCACGGTCACGGTCGTTCAGGCGGTCACGGTCGTTCCCGGCGGCCGTTCCCGCCCGCCCGGAGACGGCCGAGCGCCCGGCCGAGCCAGGTCGCTGTGGATCCGCGGACGTCAGCGTTGCTGTGGACAGCTTGGTGGTGGCGGAGGACTTCGCGGCTGTGGACGCCCCTGTGGAGAGCGAAGCCGCCGCGGACGAGGCTGTGGACGACCGGGATCCCGAACCGGTTGCGGACGGGGTGGCGTCCTGACGCCTGGACGAGCCGGAGGCCCCCGGCGCGCCCGAGCCCGAGCCCTCCCCGGCCGTGGCGGAGGCGGAGCGCGCGCCGGCGGTCGAACGTGAACTCCCGCCGCCCGCGGAACGCGAACCCTGCCGGGTGCCCTTGGCCGGTCCCGCGACGCCGGGTTCGGCCCGCTCGTCGCCGCCGTCCCCGGCAGAGCCCGCCGCCCGCTCGGGGCGCTGGAAGAACGGATGGTCGGCGGCCGACTCGGAGTGCCGCGAGCGGTCGCCGCCCGCCGCGCCGTCGGACGCCTTCCCGCCGCCGCCCGACCCGGCACCGGCAGCGGAGGCCGATGCCGAACCGGACACCGAGCCCGAACCGGATGCGGGGGCCGGGTCCGAACCGGGCTGCTCGTCGTCGCCGGGCGAGCCGAGGCCGCCGGCCGTGGGCATCAGCGCCGTCTCGTCACCGTCGTCCTCGTCCGGACCGCTGCCGGCGGCCGGGCCGGACGGCCGGGAAGAACGCTCACCGTCCCGCGTCGCCCCCGACCCGGCGACCGGGGAGGAGCCACGGTGGACCGCCGACCGAGTCGGCCGATCATCCTGACTGTCGCTCACGGACTACTCCCGGTTCGCTCCTGGGCGGCACACACGAGTCGCGCGCACACCAGTTACCCCCTCCACGGCACCGTCGCGTCAGCCGGCCGGCTGACGCGACGGTGAATCACCGCCGTCCGGCGCCGACCTCGACCGCCCGGAACTCAGCCGTCCTGGGCGCCGGCGTCATCGCGGGCGTCGGTGTCCTCCACATCAGCATTGCGCGCCACCCCGACCACCTGCACACCGGACTCCAGATCGATGAGCCGGACGCCCATCGTCTGCCGCTGGGCACGGCGGACATCCTTGGCGATGGTGCGCAGCACCCCGCCGTTGGAGGCGATCGCGTAGAGCTGGTCGTCCGGATCGACGACGAGCGCGCCGACGAGGCCACCGCGAGTCGAGACGATCTTAGCGGTCAGCACCCCCTTGCCGCCGCGGCCCTGCACCGGATACTCGGCCAGCGGCGTCCGCTTGGCGTATCCACCAGAGGTGGCGACGAGGAGGTCGGCGGTCGAGTCGGGGACGACCACGTCCATCGACAGCAGCTCGTCCTCGGCGTCGAAGCGCATGCCGATCACGCCGGAGGTGGCCCGTCCCATCGGCCGCAGCTGCTCGTCGTCGGCGTGGAAGCGGATCGACTGGGCGTTGCGGCTGACCAGCAGCAGGTCGTCGCCGGGGGCGACCAGACGGGCGGCGATGAGCTCGTCGTCGTCACGCAGGTTGATCGCGACGAGGCCGCCGGCCCGGTTGGAGTCGAAGTCGCGCAGCGAGGTCTTCTTGCACAGCCCGCGCTTGGTGGCGAGCACCAGGTACGGGGCGGCCTCGTAATCCTCGATCGCCATGACCTCGGCGATGCGCTCGTCCTGGCTGAAGGCGAGGATGTTCGCGACGTGCTGACCCTTGGCCGAGCGGGCCTGCTCGGGCAGCTCGTGCGCCTTCGCCCGGTAGACCCGGCCCTTGTTCGTGAAGAACAGCAGCCAGTGGTGGGTCGTGGTGACGAAGAAGTGCTCGACGATGTCGTCCTCGCGCAGGGCCGCGCCCTGCACGCCCTTGCCGCCGCGGCGCTGCGAGCGGTACAGGTCGGTCTTGGTGCGCTTGGCGTAGCCGCCGCGGGTGACGGTGACGACGACGTCCTCGCGGGCGATCAGGTCCTCGATGGACATGTCGCCCTCGAACGGCACCAGCCTGGTGCGCCGCTCGTCGCCGTACTTGTCGACGATCTCGGCGAGCTCCTCGCCGATGATCTCACGCTGGCGCCCGGGGGAGGCGAGGATCGCCTCGAGCTCGGCGATCCGGGCGCGCAGCTCCGCCGCTTCGTCGATGATCCGCTGGCGCTCCAGGGCGGCCAGGCGGCGCAGCTGCATGTCGAGGATGGCGGTGGCCTGGATCTCCGACAGCGTGAAGCGTTCCATCAGCTGGCCGCGGGCCGCTTCGGCGGACTCCGCGTTGCGGATGAGGTTGATGACCTCGTCCAGGTGGTCGAGCGCGATGAGCAGGCCGTCGAGGACGTGCAGCCGTTCGCGCGCCTTGCGCAGTTGGTAACGGGTGCGGCGGACGATCACGTCCACCTGGTGCTCGACGTAGTAACGGACCATCTGGTCCAGGCGCAGCGTGCGTGGCACCCCGTCGACGATCGCCAGCATGTTGACGCCGAAGGTGTCCTGCAGCTGGGTGTGCTTGTACAGGTTGTTCAGGACGACCTTGGCGACGGCGTCGCGCTTGAGGTCGATGACCAGGCGCTGGCCGATGCGGGCCGACGTCTCGTCGCGGACGTCGGCGATGCCTGTGACCTTGTTGTCACGGACCAGCTCCGCGATCTTCTCCGCGAGGTTGTCCGGGTTGACCTGGTAGGGCAGCTCGGTAACGACGAGCTGGGTACGACCCTTGTTCTCCTCGACGTTGACCACGGCGCGCATCCGGATGCTGCCTCGCCCGGTGCGATAGGCGTCCTCGATGCCGCCCCGACCGACGATCAGGCCGGACGTCGGGAAGTCCGGGCCCTTGATCCGGCCGATGAGCGCCTCGAGCAGCTCCTCGTCGGTCGCGTCGGGGTTGTCGAGCGCCCACTGCACGCCGGTGGCGACCTCGCGCAGGTTGTGCGGCGGGATGTTGGTCGCCATTCCGACCGCGATGCCGCCGGCGCCGTTGACCAGCAGGTTCGGGAACCGGCTGGGCAGGACGAGCGGCTCCTGCGAACGGCCGTCGTAGTTCGGCGCGAAGTCGACGGTCTCCTGGTCGATGTCGCGCAGCATCTCCATGGCCAGCGCCGCCATGCGGGCCTCGGTGTACCGCATGGCGGCGGGCGGGTCGTTGCCCGGCGAACCGAAGTTGCCGTTGCCGTCAACCAGCGGATAGCGCAGCGACCAGCTCTGGGCGAGCCGGACGAGCGTGTCGTAGATCGCCGAGTCGCCGTGGGGGTGGTAGTTACCCATGACGTCCCCGACCACGCGGGAGCACTTGAAGTACCCGCGGTCCGGGCGATAGCCGCCGTCGTACATGGCGTACAGGACCCGGCGGTGGACGGGCTTGAGCCCGTCCCGGACCTCCGGCAGCGCGCGGCCGACGATGACCGACATGGCGTAGTCGAGATAGGACCGCTGCATCTCGACTTCGATGCCGATGGGTTCGATGCGGTCGCCGGGGGGAGGCGGTAGGACGTCGACCACGGGGTCCTTCCAGGGCAGAGGGATTCAGTTGGTCAGGGGGACCCGGCGCTCGCCCCGCGAGCGCACGGGCCCAGGACACGCGGAGCTGTCCGGGACGCCTAGATGTCCAGGAAACGCACGTCCTTGGCGTTGCGTTGGATGAAGCTGCGACGCGCGTCGACGTCCTCGCCCATGAGCACGGAGAACAGCTCGTCGGCGACGGCGGCGTCGTCGAGGGTGACCTGGAGCAGGATGCGCCGGTCCGGGTCCATGGTGGTGTCCCACAGCTCGGTGGCGTTCATCTCGCCGAGACCCTTGAACCGCTGGATGGCGTCCTTGGGCAGCTTGCGCCCGGACTCCACACCCTGCTGGACCAGGCCGTCGCGCTCCCGGTCGGAGTAGGCGTACTCCCAGTCCTCCCGCCCCCATTTGATCTTGTAGAGCGGCGGCTGGGCCAGGAAGACGTGGCCGGCCTCGACGAGCGGACGCATGAACCGGAACAGCAGGGTCAGCAGCAGGGTGCGGATGTGCTGACCGTCGACGTCGGCGTCCGCCATCAGAACGATCTTGTGATAGCGGAGCTTGGTGATGTCGAAGTCGTCGTGGATGCCGGTGCCCAGCGCCTGAATCAGGGCCTGGACCTCGGTGTTCTTCAGGACCCGGTCGATGCGGGCCTTCTCGACGTTGAGGATCTTCCCGCGCAGCGGCAGGATCGCCTGGAACTTCGAGTCCCGGCCGCCCTTCGCCGAGCCGCCCGCCGAGTCACCCTCGACGATGTACAGCTCGCAGCGCTCCGGGTCGGTGTACTGGCAGTCGGCGAGCTTGCCGGGCAGGCCGGTGCCGCCGAGCAGACCCTTGCGCCGGGTCAGGTCCCGCGCCTGGCGGGCGGCGATGCGGGCACGCTGGGCGTCGAGCGCCTTGCTGACGATGGCCCGCGCCTCGGTCCGGTTCACCTCGAACCAGTCCTTGAGCGCCGAGTAGCACATCTCCTGGACGAACTTCTTGGCCTCGGTGTTGCCGAGCTTCGTCTTCGTCTGGCCCTCGAACTGGGGCTGGGCGAGCTTCACCGAGATGATCGCCGTCAGGCCCTCGCGGATGTCGTCGCCGGAGAGCCGCTCATCGCCGCCGCGGGCGCCCGCCTTGACCGGCTTGAGCAGGTTCTGGTCCTTGGCGTAGGCGTTGACGGCGCTGGTCAGCGCGGCGCGGAAGCCCTCCTCGTGGGTCCCGCCCTCATGCGTGTTGATCGTGTTCGCGAAGGTGTAGACCGACTCGGAGTAGCCGCCGTTCCACTGCATCGCGAGCTCGGCCTCGAGGCCCACGCCCTTCGACTCCAGCGAGATCACGCTTCGGTGGATGGCGTCCTTGGTGGCGTTGAGGTGAGCGACGAAGTCGACGAGACCGTTGGCGTACTTGTAGGTGACCTCGACCCGCTCCTCGCCGCGCTCGTCGATCAGCGTGATCGACAGGTCCTTGTTGAGGAAGGCCATCTCCTGCAGGCGCCGGGAGAGGGTCTCGTACTTGTACTCGGTGGTCTCGAAGATCTCCGGATCCGCCCAGAACGTGATCGACGTGCCGCTCTTCTTCGACGCACCGGTCTTGACCAGCGGCGCCGCCGGCCGGCTGGCCACATATGGCTGGAACCAGACGTGGCCGCCCTGCTGGACCTCCACATCGAGCTTCGTCGACAGCGCGTTCACGACGCTGACGCCGACGCCGTGCAGACCGCCCGAGACCGCGTAGGACTCGCCGTCGAACTTGCCACCGGCGTGCAGCGTGGTCAGCACCAGCTCGATGGTGGGGATCTTCTTGACCGGGTGCATGCCCACGGGGATGCCACGGCCGTTGTCGACCACCCGGACACCGCCATCGGCCAGCAGGGTCACGACGATCGTGTCGCAGTAGCCGGCGAGCGCCTCGTCGACCGCGTTGTCCACCACCTCGTAGACGAGATGATGGAGCCCGCGCTCCCCGGTGGAACCGATGTACATGCCCGGACGCTTGCGGACCGCGTCAAGACCTTCAAGAACCTTGATCGAACTTGCGTCGTAGGCCACGCGGCGGGTCCCCTCGTTCTGGGCGGAAGTATCCACCAGTCTACCCGGCAGCCCGCTATAGCGGACGCAGGGTGACCCCTGACGTCTGCGCAGGGCGCCGAGCGGAGGGATGGTGAACTCCCCTACCCGGCCGACAGGTCCAGGGGCCTGGCGCGCCTCCACGACCCGCTGGGCGCGGCCACCCAGCACAGATGATCAGCCGTAGGTGTCCCGGGGGCCGCGGCCGCTGGTGCGGATCGGGCCATGCCGCCAGGACGGCGCCGTCGGGCCGCGCACGGTGATCCGCCGGACCGCCTGCGGGCCGAGTTCCCGCGACAGGATGCCGAGAATCTGCCGGGACAGCATCCGCAGCTGGGTCGCCCACGCCGTCGACTCGGCGACGAGTTCCAGGTGTCCGTCCACCAGCGACACGGGCGTGCAGTGCTCGGCGATGTCCGGGCCGACGATGACGTCCCACCGGGAGATCACGCCCGCGTCGGCCGCCTGCTCCTGCCAGCCGCGGGCGGCGAGCAGCCGGGTGATCGCCGGGCCGAAGGCGACCGGATCCCGCCATTCCCGGCCCGGGCTCGCGATGCCCGGCAGCCGCCGCCGGCGGGGAGGCTGATCCTCGTCGCCCGCCCACGACCGCCGCCGACCGACGCCGCCGGTGCCGGTGCCGCCGAACGGACGGCCGGGGCCGCCTGCGTCCCCGGCGCCGCCCTGCGAGCCCGCGCGGCCGTCACCCGCGGAACCATCGCCTGAGCCGGGCGCACCGTCGACGCCGCGTCCGGGGCGACCCGCCTCATCGTCACCGCTGCTGGCGACGCCGGCGGCGGAACCACCACGGGAACCGCCGGCGGAGCCGCGTCCGAACCCGCCGCGGACCGCGCCACCGGGACGCCGGCCGCGCGCGCGTTCCCGCGAGTCGCGCTTCGCCTGAGCGAGGATCTCCCGGGCCAGGTCGCCGCCCCGTCCAGGGGACGCCGGTGCCGGCGTGGCGGCCGCGGCCTCGCGCCCAGCTGTGCTCCCAGCGGGGGGCGGGTCACGTGGTTCCAGCGGCGGACCAGGTGGTTCAGCCGGCACGGCGGACCTCCGAATCGGCGACATGGAAGCGGGTACCGGCGAGCTCCGCCGGCACGTCCGACTCGACGGCGGCCGTCACCAGCACCTGCTCGGCGGGGGCGACGAGCTCGGCCAGGCGGGCACGGCGCCGCGTGTCCAGCTCGGCGAAGACGTCGTCGAGCAGCAGGACCGGCTCCCGGTCGTCGGCACGCAGCAGGTCGAACGAGGCGAGCCGGAGGGCGAGGGCCAGCGACCAGGACTCGCCGTGGCTCGCGTATCCGCGGGCCGGGCGGGCGGCGATCGACAGCAGCAGATCGTCCCGATGCGGGCCGACGAGGGTCATCCCACGCTCGATCTCCCGCGCTCGGGCGGCCGCGAGCGCGGCGTGGATCGCCTCGGCCAGAGCCGTCCGGTCGGGCACCGCCGCGGCGGGCAGGTCCGGCCCGGCGCCGCCCTCGGGGAGCGGGACGCTGGACCGGTACTCGAGCGCCACCGGCGAGGACGCCCCGGCCACCGCCGTGTAGGCGTCGGCCACCGCGGGGCGCAACGCCTCGACGAGGGCGAGCCGGGCCGCGAGCAGCTCGGCGCCGTGGGTGGCCAGGTAGCCGTCCCAGACCTCGAGCGTGCGCAGATCGCCCCGGCCGCCGGCGCGCCGCGCCGCCCCGGCGGTGCGCAGCAGCGTCGAGCGCTGACGGACCACCCGGTCGTAGTCGGCGAGTACCGCCGCCATCCGCGGGGCACGGGCGACGAGCAGATCGTCGAGGAACTGCCGCCGCCCGGCGGGGTCTCCCTTGACCAGCGCGAGGTCCTCCGGGGCGAACAGGACGACGCACAGCAGGCCGAGCACGTCCCGCGTGCGGGAGACGGGGGCGCGGTTCAGCCGGGCCCGGTTCGCCCGCCCCGGCACGATCTCCAGCTCGACCAGCGCCGCCCGGTCCCCGCGGACGATCCGGGCGCGCACGATCGCCTGTTCGGCACCGTCGCGGACCAGTGGCGCGTCGCCGGCGACGCGGTGGCTGGCCAGTGTCGCGACGTAGCCGATCGCCTCGATCAGGTTCGTCTTGCCCTGACCGTTGCCGCCGATGAAGGTGACCGCCCCGGGACCGAGCGTGAGGTCGAGGGCCGGGTAGGAGCGGAAGTCGACGAGGGACAGATGCGTGAGATGCACGTCACCCGTTGAGGCGGATCGGCATGAGCAGGTAGCGGTAGTCGGGCAGCTCGCCGTCCTCGTCCGCGGCCTTGCCGGTGAGGATCGCTGGCTTGTTCGCCGCCACGGTCGGGTCGTCGGCGCTGGCGAAGCCGATCCGCACGACGTCGGACTCCAGTGCGCCCAGCGCGTCCAGCAGGTAGGACGGGTTGAACGCGACCGCGAGCTCCGGCCCGTCGTAGGTCAGTGGGAGGGTCTCGGTCGCCTGGGCCTCGCCACCCGTGCCGGCTTCCAGGACGAGGTGGTCGGGCGAGAACAACAGCTGCACCGGCGCCGTCTTCGCCGCGACCAGCGCGACCCGGCGTACCGCCTCCTGCAGCGGGGCGATCTCCAGCTGGGCGATCAGCGGCGAGCTGTCCGGCAGCAGTTTGCGGTAGGGCGGGAACTGGCCCTCGAGCAGCCGGGTGGTCGTCTGCCGGGTGGAGCCGGCGAAGCCGGCGAGGGTCTCACCGGAGGGGCCCGTACCCAGCGCGATGGACACCTCGACCCCGGCGCCGGACAGCGACTTCGCCGTGTCCAGCAGCGTGCGGGCCGGCACGAGCGCGACCGTGACGGGGGCGCCCGCGGCGTCGTCCTCGCCAGTGCTCTCCTCGGTCGGTCGCCACTTCAGCGTGCGGACCGCCAGCCGGTAGCGGTCGGTGGCGGCGAGGGTGAGCGTGTCGCCCTCGATCTCGATGCGGACGCCGGTGAGGACCGGCAGCGTGTCGTCCCGGCCGGCGGCGATCGCGACCTGGGCGACGGCGGCGGCGAAGGCCGATCCCTCGATGTGCCCGGTGACGGGCGGCATGCCCGGCAGCCCGGGGTAGTCGTCCACCGGCAGCATCGGCAGCGCGAAGCGGGCGTTCCCACAGGTGATGACGAGCCTGGTGCCGTCGATCGCAAGGTCGACCGGAGCCGCGGGCAGCGCGCGGGTGATCTCCGCGAGCAGCTTGCCGTTGACGAGGGCGCGTCCCTCCTCCGACACGGTCGCGTGCACCGTGCTCTGGGCGGCCACCTCGTAGTCGTAGGCGGCGACCTTGAGCATGGGGCCGGTGGCGTCGAGCAGGAGTCCCGACAGCACCTGCAACTGGGTGGTCGGCCGGCTCGGCAGCGTGCGGGCGGTCCAGGCGACCGCCTCGGTGAATTCGTCCCGTTCCACCCGGAACTTCATGGTTAGCCCCTCCTGTCGTTCCCTCCGGTGTTCGGAGTCAGTCCGTCGGGAACACCGATCAGCATCCCAGAGTGCCAGGAGGCATCGGCGAGCGGCCGACGCCGTTGCGGACGCTTACTCGGAGCCCACGAAGTGGCACAGAAGGCGGCGATTCGCGATCTTGAAAAGTTGTCCACACCCCCTAGTACTTTCAGTTTTTGATCTTTCTAGGAGAGATCTCTTTTAGTGGTGGTAGTAGGGCCTGTGGATGCTGGGGATAACTCACGTTTTCGCAGGTCAGAGGCCCATCGGACCGGTGCAAATCCTGTGGGTGGCGCTGTGGGTTCGCGCAGTGGATATCCACACTCCAAGGCGCTGTCCCCAGGGACCACGTTGTCCCTCCACAGGCGATCCCCCGGTTGTCCACAGGCTGTCCACGCCTTCTTCCACCGGCTGCGCCAGACGCTGTCCACAAGGTTTTCCACAAGCTGTGGGCGGAACCACCCAGTGGGCTCGAGGCATCCACACGCTCCATCCGGTGGACGCGTCGCCGCATCCCGAACGCCGCCCTCCGCGACCCACGACCCGCGCCCACGACCCGCGCCCGCCAGGCGCGATCGGTCAGCCTCCACCGCCCCGCACGCTCCCGGGCGCAGCCGTGCGCGCCCAGCCCGGGAGCGGCGAGACAGTCAGGGAGTCGGAGCCCATGATCCCGCTGCCGCTGCCAGAAGGACGAGTAAGGGGCGGCCTTCCCGTAGGCGGGAAGTGCCTGCGACTGACAGCGGCACCGTGTCGCGAACACCGCCTGCCGTGTCCGGTTTGCCCCCGAATTCGCGACACGGACCGCCGCGAAGTGGCCATCACGCTGCCATGACCCGCCGCCCGGCGGTGACCATGAAGATCACTGACGGTCGCGGCGCAGCACGCTCGGACGCCAAGCGGACGTGGTGGCCAGGCAGGCCTGGGACCCCAGGAAGTTCCCCAGGTGTGGATATCGGTGGTGGACAAAACGACCGCCAGACGGCGCGCCCGGTGTGTGCGCCGGGCGCGGACGGGACGTGCCGAGCGCGCGCCGTACGGCAGGCGCGCAGGGATGCCGCACGAGGCGTGATGCGCAGGCCGCAACGGCGCGAAGGTCGTCGTCGCGCGGTCTCCTGGTCGCGCGGTCCTGGATGCCGCCCGGGTGGTGTGGAGGCGCGTGCGGGTGCCGCCCGCGTAGCGGGACCGTCAGGCCCGGCGGGCCTGGACGCGGATGCGGTTGGTCAGCTCGGTTACCTGGTTGTAGATGGCGCGCCGCTCGGCCATCAGGCCGCGGATCTTGCGGTCGGCATGCATGACGGTCGTGTGGTCACGGTTGCCGAAGTGCTGGCCGATCTTCGGCAGGGACAGGTCCGTCAGCTCCCGGCAGAGGTACATCGCGATCTGGCGGGCCGTCACCAGCACGCGGCTGCGGGAGGTGCCGCACAGGTCGTCCATGGAGACGCCGAAGTACGCGGCGGTCGCGTTCATGATCTCGATGGCGGTGATGTCGGGGTTGCCGGCATCGGGGATGAGGTCCCGCAGGACGATCTCGGCGAGGGTGCGGTCGACGTGCGACTTGTTCAGGCTCGCGAACGCGGCGACCCGGATGAGGGCACCCTCGAGCTCGCGGATGTTGCGCTCGATGTGGGTGGCGATGTACTCGAGCACGTCCGGCGGCACCGGCAGGCGCTCGGTCGCGGCCTTCTTGGAGAGGATCGCGATGCGGGTCTCCAGGTCGGGCGGGGTGATGTCGGTCATCAGGCCCCACTCGAACCGGCTGCGCAGCCGGTCCTCGAGGGCGGACAGCTGCTTGGGCGAGCGGTCCGAGCTGATGACGATCTGCTTCTCGCCGTCGTGCAGGACGTTGAAGGTGTGGAAGAACTCCTCCTGCGTCCGCTCCTTGTTCTCCAGGAACTGGATGTCGTCGACGAGCAGGACGTCGATGTCCCGATAGCGGCGCTGGAAGGCCTGCTGGCGGTCGTCCCGGATCGAGTTGATGAAGTCGTTGGTGAACTCCTCGGAGCTCACGTACTTCACCCGGGTGTTCGGGTACAGCTTCAGGGTGTAGTGCCCGATGGCGTGCAGCAGGTGCGTCTTGCCGAGTCCCGAGTCGCCGTAGATGAACAGCGGGTTGTAGGCCTTCGCCGGCGCCTCCGCGACGGCCACCGCGGCCGCGTGCGGGAAGCGGTTGCTGTCCCCGATGACGAACGTCTCGAAGATGTAGCGGGGGTTCAGCCTTGCCTGGGTGGGTTCGGTCTCGACCGGCGCGGGCTCGCGGCCGAGGCCCGCGCCCACCCGCATCGCAGGCGCGCCCTCGCCGGACTCGGGGAAGGGCAGCTCGCCGTTGACCGGTGCCGCGCCCCGGCGGCCCGCCTTCGCGGCGGCCGGGGCATCGTCCGATCCGCGCTCGCGGCCCGCATCACCGGGCTGGCCCCCGTCACCCGAAGGGGTGTCCTCCCGCGAACGGTCACCCTCGTCCGGGCGGACGATGCGGATCGGCCCGCTCATCGGTTCCGGGTCGGGCAGGTGCTCGACGGTGACCGCCACCCGGATCTCGCGTCCATAGGCTGTGGACAAAGCTGTGGACAAGAAGGGGCGCAGGCGCGAGTCGAGTAGCTCCTTGGTGAACTCGTTCGGCGCGGCCAGCAGCGCCGTGTCCTGGACCAGGCCGAGCGGGCGGGTCAGCCGCAGCCATGCGCGCTGCTGCGCGGACAGCGCACCGTCGGCGACCCCGGAGACGGCCTGGCGCCAGACCGCGGCCAGGTCCGGGTCACCCGCGGGCTCGTCTCCGAACGGTAGACCGGCGACGGAGTCGGCGCGGAGGTTGGACACGGGGGCTCCTCGGGCAGTTCGGTACGGTTTGCGGGTGCTGCGGTCCCACGTGTGGGGAATCAGGTCGCGGATGCTGTTGTGGTCCTGGTCAGGTAGCGACCGGGATACCTCGTCCCGATGGTTCTCCACATCGTCGTCCACAGCCTGTGTATGGACGCGGCAGGGCCTCCGGCGTGGCGCACCGGCTCACCGCCCGGGACCGTCCCCTGCCTGACGACGTCGCCCGGATCCGTCGCGGCCCCACGCCGAACGCCCTCTCCACAGGCGTTTTCCACAGGTCGGGGTGCACCGAGCCGACGGTTCGCACCGCGCGCGGGCCGGGCTGGCATCGTCCGGCACCCGCGTGCGGGTGATGTCGCACCCAGGATCGTAAGACGCGGCCCACGGCGCCGTGCCGGGGATGCCGCCACGCGAACCGAGCGCGCCCGAGTGTGCACACGACGGGTCACCATGAAGACCTGACACCGGATTGTGTGGCATTTGCTTACCAGCAGTCATCGCGGTGGGTCTGGTGCGGTGCCCCGGCCGGCCGGGGGTACGCGGCGCGCGGCCGCCGCGCCGGGGCGAGCGCGCGGACCGGTGCGCCGACCGGCGCGAGCCCGGGCGGATGACGGTGGACCTCCGCGGCCAGGCCCTGGTCACGAGCCCGGCTCGGTGGCCCGCGGGCCCGGGCGCGGGGACGGCGGACGGTGGGGACCGTCCGCGGGCGTTGGCATGTGTACGCTAGGTCGAACCGCGGTGTTAGACCGCTTCGTTTGTCGTGGGATGTGCTCATGCGGGCCGTGTGGTGTGGCTCACGCGGGCTGCCCACCTGGCTCCGGAGCGCACCGCCCGCGTCCATCCTGCAGACGGAGTACCCACGTGAGTAAGCGCACCTTCCAGCCGAACAACCGCCGGCGGGCCCGCACGCACGGGTTCCGGCTGCGTATGCGCACCCGCGCCGGCCGTGCGATCATCTCCGCCCGTCGACGCAAGGGCCGCAGCGAACTCTCCGCCTGACGGCGGGTTCCTGCTGTACCCGGCTGAGATGCTTCCCGAGGGGTCCCGCGTCCGGACGAGGGACGATCATGCTCGTGTGGGCACCGCGGGACGGCGGACTCGCTCTGGTCCACTGGTTGTCCACAGCCTGTGGACAACCAGTGGAGATCCGCCGCGCGCGGGTTTCGTCGTGGGGCGCCGTGTCGGCAAGGCCGTGGTGCGCAACCGCGTGCGGCGTCGGCTGCGCGAGCAGGTGCGCCAGCGGCTCGACCGTCTCCCAGCTGGGACGATGGTGGTCGTCCGCGCCCTGCCGGACGCGGCCACGGCCAGCTCGGATCGTCTCGGCCATGCGCTGGACGAGGCGTTCGAGCGGGCGGGGCGCATTCCACTTCCACCGGGCCGCGGTGGCCATGGTGGCCGCAGCGCCGGGCCGGCAGTCGGGAGCCCACGATGAGCGTCTGGTCGGTCCTGCTGCCGGTGCTCGCCGGCGCCGCCGCGATAGATCTCGCGCTGGCGTCCCGGCTGGCCCGCCGGTACCTGCCCGCCGTGGCCCGTACCCCGGCCGGCTCTGTGCGCGGCCCCCTGGCCTGGGCGCTCGCCGGACTCGTGCGGCTGTATCGGGCCGCGTGGTCGGGCCGCAACGCCGGCATGTGCCGGTTCGAGCCGTCCTGCAGCGCCTATGCGCTGACCGCGGTGCGGCGGCACGGCGGGGTGCGGGGCGGCGCGCTGGCGCTCGTCCGGCTCCTGCGCTGTCAGCCGCTGTCCGCCGGGGGCTACGACCCGGTGCCGGGAACTGGCCATGACCCCGTGCCGGGAGAGCCGCCGTCGGTTGTGAACGGTGGTCAGCCGGGCGGACGCCCGGACGTCGCGGCGACGGCGCCTGGCGTGGGTTCGGGAACCCGCGCGGGGTCCGGAGTCGTTCGCGACCAGAGGGGGGTGACGGCCGGACCCGCGCGCAGCCGCGGGACGGACGTGCCCGCACACACCGGTGCCGCCGCGTCGGCCCACAGACGTGGCTTCTCGTCTCCGGCCACGGGGACGCGTGCCGAGATCGTCGGTCCCGGTCGCGGACCGTGGGCGTGAGGAGTCAGAACGTTGTTGGATCCCCTTTACCACCTTGCCGCGAACGCGATTGTCTTCTTCCATAAGGGATTCGCGCCGATCTTCGGCGACAACAGCTTCTTCGCCTGGGCGTTCTCGGTCGTCCTGCTCGTCGTCTGCGTGCGCGTGCTGATCTTCCCGCTGTTCGTCAAGCAGGTGAAGTCGCAGCGGACAATGCAGATGATGCAGCCCCGGATCAAGGAGATCCGGGAGAAGTACGGCCACGACAAGCCCCGCATGCAGCAGGAGATCATGGCCCTGCAGCGGGAGCACGGCAACCCGCTGCTCGGCTGTCTGCCGATCGTGCTGCAGATCCCGCTGTTCATCTCGCTGTTCCACGTCTTCACCCACCTGGCGCCGATGGCCGAGGGGCCGAACGGGAGCCTGGTCTGGCGGCCACGGGTGGGCCTGTCCGCCGACGAGGTGCAGCAGATCGCCTCGGCGAAGGTGTTCGGCATCTCGCTGGCGAGCTCCTTCCAGTCCAGCGACAAGCTGGTGAACTTCCTCGGCGTCAACGGCACGCACGTCAAGATCCTCGCGATCGTCCTGATCGTGCTGATGGGTCTCACGACCTTCCTGACCCAGCGGCAGATCATGGCCCGGACCGGGCCGGTCGATCCGCAGCAGGCGATCGTGCAGAAGGTCCTGCTCTACGGTTCGCCGCTGATGCTCGCGATCTTCGGTTTCCGCTTCCCGATCGCGGTGCTGCTCTACTGGCTGACGACCAACCTGTGGAGCATGGGGCAGCAGTTCTTCGTCATCAAGAGGATGCCGCCGGTGACGCCGTTGCCCGCGAACGGCCGGCTGCCCGGTGCCCGCACATCGTCCGACGGCGCGCCGGCGCCCGCCCGTCCCGCGCCCGGCGTCCGGGCCGGCGCGAAGTCGAAGAACCGCCCTCGCCCGGCGCCGGCGAACGCGCCGAGCCTGACCAAGTCGACCGGCGCGGCGGCCGGCGGCACCGCGAAGGGAAGCGCCAAGGCCCCGTCGACGGCACCGCCGGGAACCCGTTCCCGCAGCGGGAACGCCGCCGCCCGGGCGGGGAAGGGCACGGCCACCGCGGTCGCCGGCACGGCCGCGGACGATGCCGGCAGCGCGGCGCCCGCGGCCTCCGACGCCACGGCGCCGACGGCGACCTCGGACGGCTCCGGCACCGGCCGGAAGAAGAACGCCCCTGGCAAGCCCGTCACACGAGCCGCGGACAACGGCGCGGAGACCCCCTCCGACGGCACCAGGACCGGCGGTGACGGCGCGCCTCGCCCCACCCCCGTGCCCGCTGGCGCCCGTCGTCAGGTCGGCGGTTCCCGACCGGCCAAACGTCGCGGCAAGGGCAAACGACCCGGCGGGCGGCGTTGACCTGGCCGGTGAGCCCGGACCGGCACCCGGGCTCGCCGGCGACCCCGATTTCGTCACCGTGCGGGGGCATCCCGTAATGTCGGCACCGCCGCCCCCTGTTCCCCTGGAGAAGCGCTGATGACCGGTTCGGCACCTGACCTGGCTGTGGATGGAGCCGGAGTCACCGACGAGCAGACCTCGACCGAGGGCGGGCCCAGCCCGCAGGAGCGGCGGATCGCCGACCTCGAGCAGGAGGGCGAGATCGCCGCCGACTACATCGAGGGCCTGCTCGACATCATCGACATGGATGGTGACCTCGACCTCGACGTGGAGAGCGGCCGGGCCGTCGTCGCCGTGGTGGGTGACGGGCTGGACAAGCTGATCGGGACCGGTGGCGAGACCCTCGAGGCGCTGCAGGAGCTGACCAGGCTCGCCGTCCTGCAGCGGACCGGCGCGCGCAGCCGGCTCATGCTCGACGTCGGCGGCCACCGGGCGCGCCGCCGCATCGAGCTGCGCACCACGGCGACCACCGCGGCGACGAAGGCGCTGGAGCAGGGCGCGCCGGTGCGGCTCACCCCGATGACGCCGTTCGAGCGCAAGGTCGTGCACGACGTCATCGCCGAGATCGACGGCGTCCACAGCGAGTCGGAGGGCGAGGAGCCCAGCCGGCGGGTCGTCATCCTGCTCGGCTGACGCCGCCGCCACGGCTGTCCGGGCCGCGGGTGATCGGGGGAACTGCGATGTCGCCTGCGGATGCCCGCCGGCGGGGGCGTGTCACGGTGCTGGCCGCGGTCACCGCCGCGGCGGTGCTGACCGGGGTGCTCGTCGCCCTGCGCGCCTACCTGGGGCGGCCCTTCTGGTATGACGAGATCTGGCGTGCCCACTTCGTCAGCGAGCCATTGCGGTCGTCATGGTCCGAACTGACCGTCGCCAACACGCCGTCCGCGTTTGGCTGGCTGGCGCTCACCCGGGTGAGCGGCGAGGTGTTCGGCTGGCACAGCTGGTCGCTGCGGCTACCCGGGTTCGTCGCGGTGCCCCTGCTCGGCGCCGCGATCGTGGTGCTCGCCCGCCGGTTCACCGGCCTGGTCGCGGCGGGGTTCGCGGCCTGCTGGCTGTGCCTGAACTCGACGTTCCTCGACCTCGCGACGCAGCTCAAGCCGTAC
Organism: Frankia canadensis; assembly: GCF_900197875.1. Lineage (GTDB taxonomy): Bacteria > Actinomycetota > Actinomycetes > Frankiales > Frankiaceae > Frankia > Frankia canadensis. Next base: position 50,333 of record NZ_FZMO01000536.1, read on the forward strand.
GCGATGGAGACCGCGGCGACCGTCGCCATCGTGCTGCTGTGGCTCCCGGGCCGGTCGGGCGTGCTCCCGGGCCGCTCGGACGAGCTGTCGGGTTCAGCGGAGGGGAAGCCGGGCCCGGCGTGCGGGCGGCGGCTCGAGCGCGGCCGCCTGCTGCGGCGGACGGCTGCCGGCGTGCTGGGGCTGCTCGCTGTCCCCGGCGTCTTCGTGATTGTCCCGTTGGCGGTGGTGGACGTCTGGCGCGGACCGGCGCGGCGGTGGCGGTTCGTCGAGGGGCTGCCGGCGCTGGTCCTCGCCGCGGCGCACACGGTCGTCTTCGTCGCCCACCAGTCCAGCCAGCGCCACGGGGACTACTGGGACCGGCAGTTCCTCGCGGGCCGCGGTCCGCTGGACGCGGTGCGCTTCGTCGCTGACCAGGTTCGGCAGATCGTCACCGGCTCGCCGCCCGGCATCGATCGGTTCGACCCGAGCCTGCTCCACGGCACCGTCGTCGCCGGTCCGTTCGGCGCTCTGCCCGCCGTGCTGGCCGCGGTGATGGTCGTCGCGGCGGGGTTGGTGGGAACGGTGACGCTGGCGCGTCACCCGGACGGCCGGACGCTGCTCGCCGTGCTCGGCGGCGCCGAGCTGATGATGCTCACGGCGAGCGCCGCACGGTACTGGCCCTTCGGCCCGACCCGAACCAACCTCTTCGTGGTACCGATGATGGTCGTTGTGGTCGTGGTGGGTGCGGAGAGGGTCATTCGATGGCTGGTCGCCATGGCCGGTGGACGCTGGGCCGTCGCCGGGGCTGAGGTGGCCGCTGACGGCCCGAGGGCGGCTCCCCCTACCCTCGCCCCTCCGGGCATCGTGTCCGCAACGTCACTGTCGGCGCCGGTTTCGCTGGATGTTGCCGATGGTGATCGGTCAGACACCCAGGGAACGGGCGGCTCGCCGGCTTCGGCGCCCGCGGCGGGAGCGCTCGCGGGCGGGACGCGGGTGGGCGCGGCCACCAGGATGACGCGTGGGCGGGCCGGCGCCTCCACCGCGATGGCGGTTGTGGTGATCCTTGCGCTCTCCGGAAGCGCCGGCCTGCTTCTGGCCGCCACCACCTCCGGCAGCGGTTCGCTCTGGGACCACCGGGAACGCCTGCGCGGGCTTGACCTCCTGGTCGACGCGACGGTCGCCGCCCGGCAGGCGGCCCGTCCCGGGGACGTCGTCGCCGTCGGCGGGCGCCTGGCCCGTCCTGGCTGGCTGTACGCGATGGAGGCCAGCGACGACGGGCCGCGCGACCCGGCCGACCTCCGGCCGGTCGACGTCCCCGTCACCGCTGTGCCCCGTCTGCCCGCCGCCGGGGCCGCGTCCACGCACCGCGGCGATCATGGCGGTCCGCGGAACACGGCGGTCGTCCCACAGCGGCCGGCTGGCCGGATCGGCGCGGTGGTCGATCTGCCGGCTCATCCCGCCGTCCAGGCGCGGTCCGCGGCCGATCCGCGGTCCGCCGCCAGATCGCAGGCTGTCGTCGGACATCGGGTGGCACGGGCGGACACGGTCTTCTTCGGCGGAGCCGAGCCGCCGCTGCTGCGTCAGCTCGCGGCCCGATCGACGGCGCCGGGTGGGCTGCTCGTCTTCGTCTTCGACATCGAACGCTCCGGTCTGACCGGTCAGCTCGACGCGCTGCGCCGCGCCGGCTGGTGCCCCACCCGCACCTGGACGTTCCGGCTCACCGGCACGCTCAGCCAGTACGACCGCTGTGGCGCGGTCTCCCCGCCTCGCCGCGCCCTGCGCGCCGAGAGCTGACTCGTCCCGGCGGGAGACCGACAGGGCAGGTGGCGTGAACTTGCCCCGATGTACCGGGGATGCTGGTCGGGTGCATGGTTCCTCGCCTCCGTCGCCGTCCCCAACGCCCCCTCAGGTAGCCGGGCTCCCCGCCGCCGCCCGCGTGGCCGTCCCCGCCGCGTCGCCGGTCGCGGTCCGGATCCCACCGCGACCGCCAGCCACGCCATCGCCATCGCTGGCGCCTTCGCCTTCGGTATCGCCGCCGCCGCGGGTCGCGGGCCGGGCCTTCCCGGCACTGGCGGGCGATCCCGGACGATCACCGTGGACCCGGATGATCGGTGCTGGGGGAGCGGCGGCGGGACCACAGGAGGTGGCCGGCCCGGGCGGGCCGACCCGGGCAGGTGTGCGATGAGCGACGCCGAACCGACCGAGGCCTCGATCCCGGAGTTGCCCGTGCCACCGGTGGCGGCGGAGCTGTTCGGGTCGCGACTTCCCGCCGCGGAGACCTACACGAGGCTGCTCGCCACCGTCGGCGTCGAACGGGGGCTGATCGGCCCGCGGGAGACCGGGCGGCTCTGGGAACGTCACGTGCTCAACTGCGCGGTGCTGGCCGAGGCGGTGCCGGACGGCGCGGACGTCGTCGACGTGGGCAGCGGCGCCGGCCTGCCGGGAATCCCGCTCGCTCTCGCCCGCCCGGACGTGCGGGTCGTGCTGGTTGAACCGATGGAGCGACGCTGCCGGTTTCTCCAGGAGGTCGTGGTCGCCCTGGGACTGGAGGACCAGGTTTCCGTTCAGCGCGGCCGCGCGCCGGATGCCGGAATAGGCCCGGACGGTCGTAGATTCGGGGTGGCCGTCGCACGCGCGGTCGCCCCGCTGGAGCGGCTGGGCGCAATCCTCCTTCCGATGCTGCAACCGGGTGGTGTCATGCTGGCGATGCGCGGTTCGCGGATCCTGGAGGAGTTGCAGGACGCGCGCGGCAGTCTCGGGACCCAGGGATGGCATCCGGTGGACGTCGTGGAGTGCGGAGAGGGCAGGGTGGACGAACCCACCCGGGTGCTCCGCGCCGTGCGCGCCACCGGGCTCACCCGGGCCGAGAGCAGGAAAGGGCGCGGCGACGGTGAGCGGCACGATGGCAGACAGGTCAGACGAACGGCGCGGGAATCACGGCGATCACGGGAGGTCGGTCGTGACCAGCCGACACGTGGGCAGTCTCGTTCCACGTGAAACAGCGTTGGCGGGCCGGGACGGATCCGCCGGCGGGGGCTATCGGGGCTACGAGTCCGGCATTCCCCCGCTGGATCCACTCGACCGGTCGACCCCGATCGGAGCGGCGGCGGCAGCAGCAGTGGAAGCCCTGGCGGCAGAACGACGACAACCATTCCCCCGGCCCACCCGGCGACGCATCATCTCCGTCGCCAACCAGAAGGGCGGCGTGGGCAAGACGACGACCACGGTCAACCTGGCCGCGGCCCTGGCCTCGAACGGCGTCCGGGTTCTCGTGATCGACCTCGACCCGCAGGGAAACGCCTCGACAGCGCTCGGGATCGACCACCATTCCGGCGTCCCGTCGATCTACGATGTGCTCCTCGGTAACCGGCCGCTCGACGAGGTCGTCGTCGCCTCGGGCGAGGCGCCGGCGCTGTACTGCGCACCCGCGACGATCGACCTCGCCGGCGCGGAGATCGAGCTGGTGTCGCTCGTCGCCCGGGAGAACCGGCTGCGCCGGGCGATCGCGAGCATGCAGCGGGAGGTCGACTACGTCTTCATCGACTGTCCCCCGTCGCTCGGGCTGCTGACCGTCAACGCCCTCGTCGCCGCCCGGGAGCTGCTCATCCCGATCCAGTGCGAGTACTACGCGCTGGAGGGGGTGGGGATGTTGCTGCGCAATGTGGAGCTCGTCCAGGCGCATCTGAACCAGGAGCTGCGCCTGTCGACGATCCTGCTCACCATGTACGACTCGCGCACGAGGCTTGCCGATCAGGTGGTTCAGGAGGTCAAGGAGCACTTCGGCGAGCGGGTACTCGGGACGACGATCCCCCGCAACGTCCGCCTGGCCGAGGCGCCGAGCTACGGGCAGTCCGCGCTCACCTACGACCCGACCTCGCGTGGGTCGCTGTCCTATCTGGCCGCCGCGCGGGAGCTTGCCGAGCGTGGTTGGGAGCCGAACGGGGCGGCGCGGTGAGCGCCCGCCGCAGCGGGCTGGGGCGCGGCCTCGGCGCGCTGATCCCGGTCGCTCCGCCTCCCCCGGACGAGCGGGACGGACCGGGCTCCAGCGCGGGCGACTTCGCCGACTACGGCGACTACGCGGACCACGGCAGTGGTCGCCGCACCCGTCCGGCCGTGGTCGATGACGGGCCGCTTCCGGTTCACGGCGCGACCTTCCGGGAGATCCCCGTCGACGCGATCGTCCCCAACGCACGCCAGCCGCGGACGAACTTCGACGAGGACGCGCTGGAGGAACTCGCCGCGAGTCTGCGGGAGGTCGGCCTGCTGCAGCCGATCGTGGTCCGATCGCTGGGGACCGACCGGTACGAGCTGGTGATGGGCGAGCGTCGCTGGCGGGCCTGCCAGCTCGCCGAGCTGGACCGCGTTCCCGCGATCGTCCGGGAGACCGCCGACGAGGCGATGCTGCGCGACGCCCTGCTGGAGAACCTGCACCGCCAACAGCTCAACCCGCTGGAGGAGGCGGCCGCCTACGAGCAGCTCCTGCGGGACTTCGGGGCGACCCACGAGGAACTCGCCGGGCGCCTCGGCCGGTCCCGCTCGCACGTCACCAACACCATCCGCCTACTCGGACTGTCGCCCGCCGTGCAGCGCCGGGTGGCTGCCGGGGTGCTCTCGGCCGGGCATGCCCGGGCGCTGCTCTCCCTGCGCGATCCGCAGGCGCAGGATCGCCTGGCGACCCGCATCGTGGCCGAGGGGCTGTCCGTGCGGGCGGTCGAGGAGATCGTCGCGCTGGACGAGGAGGTGCCGCGCACCCGGGCGCCGCGCGGGCCGCGGGCCGCCTCGCCGGTCCTGGCCCGCTTCGCGGACCAGCTCTCGGACCAGTTCGAGACGCGGGTGAAGGTGGACATGGGTCGCAACAAGGGCCGGATCACCGTCGAGTTCGCCTCGATCGAGGACCTCGAACGGATCGTCGCGGTGATGTCCCCCGCGACGGCGCACGGCGGCGCGGGAGCGGTCGACGGCCTCGGTGTCGTCGCCGCGGGCAGCGACGAGGTGGCGTAGACCCGGCGGCAGATCGGTTGGCTTCGTCCCGCTGGCAGCAACGCCGGCGGGGCGGAAGTTCGAGGAACAGCCGCTTCGCCGGGGCCCCGCACCTGCGGCGAGCCGAGTCCTCCGCGTGACTGTCGCGGAGGCCGGCGGATCTACGCGGGGTTGCCGGCCTGTCCGACCTTGCGCAGGACGCCCTCCGGGGTCATCGAACCGAGCAGGCGCTCGATCGCGACCTCGACGTCCTCCCGCCAGCTGACCGCGTTCTTCACCTCCAGCCGCAGCCGGGGCCAGCGGTGGTGCGGCCGCACGGTCTTGAAGCCGACGGCGAGCAGGTAGTCGGCGGGCACCACGCAGCGGGCGTCCGAGTCCTGGTTGTCGCCGAAGGCCTCCACCGCCCGGAAGCCCCGCCGCAGGATCTCCTTGGTGACGGCCTGGGTGAGGATTCTTCCCAGGCCCTGACCGCGGAAGTCCTCCACGATCATCGCGGTCATCAGCAGGACCGCGTCCGGCGACACCGGGCTGGTGGGGAAGGCGATCGAGCGGGGGACGTAGGCCGGGGGCGCGAACATGACGAATCCGGCCGGCACGTCGTCGACGTAGGCGATCTTGCCGCAGCTGCCCCACTCGAGCAGTGCCGTGGAGACCCAGGACTCCTTCTCGAGGTCGGTGGCACCGGCCTCCTCCGCCCTGCTGCGCGCGACCGGATCGAGCTCCCAGAACACGCATCGGCGGCATGGCAGCGGCAGGTCGTCGATGTTGTCCAGGGTGATGTTCGCGATGCTACGGCTCATCGAGCGGGCACTCCCGTGGTCGGCCTTCCGGCCGCCACCCAACGTGGTCAGTGGGACGTCGGCCTTGTGGATTCAGCCTAGGCCGACCCGCCCGCATCCACGCCCGACCCACCGGACCCGTTTCACGTGAAACCTCTCTCCTCCCTCCATCGGCTGACGGATCGAGAGCTGGGGTGGCCGAGGCGAGAGACGGGCGAGACCGGGGCGGGAGACGGGTGAAACCGGGGCGAGGGACGGGCGAAACCGGGGCGGGAGGCGGCCGGGACGGCGTGGATCAGATCAGGTGCGGCCGGCGACGCGCGGGACGTGCAGCTGGCCGGTGGGCGCGTCCATCTCCGGGGGGAGGAACAGGCGCTGGGTCGCGGCGAGGACCGCCTCGGCGACCGCGGCGCGGAACTCCGTCGAGCCCAGCGCCCGGGCGTCATGGTGGTTGGTCAGGTAGCCGAGGTCCAGGCGCACCGCAGGCATCCTGGTGCGGCGCAGCAGATCCCAGACCTTCGGGTGCGTGCGACAGTCCTGCATGTCGGTGCGTGAGACGATCTCGCGCTGGACGAGCTGCGCGAAGCGCTCACCCATGGCCGACGAGCCGCGCGCGTTGCCGTAGTAGTACGCCGACACTCCCTGGGCATGCTGCGACGAGCTGCCGTCCGCGTGCAGGGAGATCAGAATGTCCGCTTCCATCGCGTTCGCCCGGGCGGCGCGTTCCGCCTCGGTGGGCGACTCCTCCGGGCCGTGGATGAGCTGGGACTCCAGGCCCGAGTCGATCAGTCGGTCGGACAGCCGGGCGGCGAGGTCGGCCATCAGGTCCCGCTCGCACAGGCCGTTGCTCACGATTCCGGGGTCGTCGCCGCCGTGTCCCGGGTCGAGCGCCACGACGACGCCGAGCAGCGACGTGCCGCGGGCGAGGATCCGGACGGACTCGCGCAGCACATCTGGTCGTCCACCGGTCACCGTGCGGCGCAGCCGCTTGAGCTCGCGCAGCGTCCGCGGGCCGCAGCGGCCGTCGGGTTCCAGGCCCCGGTTGCGCTGGAAATCGCGGACCGCGCTCTCGGTGCGGGGGCCGAAGATGCCGTCCGTCCGGCCGACGTCGAAGCCCATGTTGAACAGGCGCTCCTGCAGCGCGGCCACGTCGTCGCCGACGAAGGGATGCGTGGCGCTGAGGTACAGCAGCCGATCCCCGAGGTTGTGCCGGGCCTCCTCCAGCGCCCGCGCCGTGTCGGGGCCGAGTATCCCGTCGACGGACAGCCCCCGGCTCTGCTGGAAGGCACGCAGCGCGAGGTCGAGGTCGCGGTCGAAGCGATCCGGCGTCTGCTCCTCGGCGCTCGGGCCGGCGGGGGAATCGCCCGGCTCCCCGCCCTGGCGGGGCGTGGCGGGCAGGAAACCGAGATACGTCAGGGTCGCCCGAACCTCGGCGACGGCGGAACCCTGGTCTCCCAGCCGCAGCAGCTTCACGAAGACGAACCTCTCAGCCTGGCCACCCTTGTGCGTCCCCGGCGGTGGCCGGGGAGCCGGGGCTGCCGCATCGACGAACTCACTCCCGACTGACGATTGCTGGATCTCAAGCCTAGGGCATGCCCTTGTGGCCCCGACCGGCCCCGAACGGGAACCTCCGGCATTGACCGTTCGGCGGCCGCCTGCCCGTCCCGCGGCGATACGCGGGACCGTGGTGCGCCAACGCCGACGGCCCGCCGGCGTGATGCGCGGCGGGCCGTCGGTGGATCCGTGGAGTGACCTCGGCACGAGGCGCCTGGGCCAGGTCCGGGTGTGGGTCAGATGTACTCGGAGAGGTCACGCAGCAGGGCGGCCTTCGGCTTCGCGCCGACGATGCTCTTGTCGACCTCACCCTTGACGAAGACCGCCATGGTCGGGATCGACATGATCTGGTAGTTGCGCGCCGTCTGCGGGTTCTCGTCGATGTTCAGCTTGACGATCCGCAGCTTGTCGCCGTGCTCCTTGGCGATCTCCTCGAGGACCGGGCCGACCATCTTGCACGGCCCGCACCACTCGGCCCAGAAGTCCACCAGTACCGGGCCCTCGCTCTTGAGGACCTCGGCGTCGAAGGTGCTGTCGGTGACGGAGGTGGTACTGGCTGCCATTGTTGATCTCCCTGTTGGAGGTGGTGGTGGATGGTCGTCTGGTCGGGTGGAGCCGGTGCGGTCCGCCGCCCGGTCAGACCGGCTGGGACTCAGGCCGGCGGACTCAGGCCGGCTGGGACTGCGGCTGCGGGGCGCGCGGGGCCTCGGTGACCACGCTCGCGTCGGTGGGCGTCTGCGCGGCGGCGATGTACCGCTCCGCGTCGAGGGCGGCGGAACATCCGGTGCCGGCCGCCGTGATCGCCTGCCGGTAGGTGTGGTCGACCACGTCACCGCAGGCGAACACGCCGTCCAGGTTCGTCCGCGTGGTGGGGTGGTCGACCCGGACGTAGCCGGCATCGTCCAGGTCGAGCTGGTCGCGGACCAGTTCCGTGCGTGGAAGGTGACCGATGGCGACGAACAGGCCGGTGACCGGGAGGTCCTCCGTCTCGCCGGTGACCGTGTCCCGCAGCCGGGCACCCTCGAGCTTGTCGGTGCCGAGCAGCTCCGCGACCTCGGCGTTCCACCGGAAGCGGATCTTGTCGTTGGAGAACGCCCGCTCCTGCATGATGGCGCTCGCCCGCAGCGTGTCCCGCCGGTGGATCAGCGTCACGGACCGGGCGAAGCGGGTCAGGAAGGTCGCCTCCTCCATCGCCGAGTCCCCGCCGCCGACGACGGCGATGTCCTGGTCGCGGAAGAAGAAACCATCACAGGTCGCACACGCGGACACGCCGCGCCCGAGCAGCCGGTCCTCGTTCGCCACGCCGAGCTTGCGGTACGCGGAGCCGGTGGCGACGATGACGGTGCGCGCCAGATACGTCTGGTCCTCGACCTTGATGACCTTCGGGTTCGCGGCCAGGTCGAGCTCGGTGACGTCCTCGGGTACCAGCTCGGCGCCGAAGCGCTCCGCCTGCTTGCGCAGGCTCTCCATCAGCTCGGGGCCCTGGATGCCCTCGGGGAAGCCGGGGAAGTTCTCCACCTCGGTGGTGTTCATCAGCGCGCCACCGGCCGTCACGGCGCCCTCGAAGACAAGCGGACGCAGGTTGGCCCGGGCCGTGTAGATCGCGGCCGTGTACCCTGCCGGCCCTGACCCGACGATGACGACGTCGCGAACGTCGCCCTCCGGCGACTGGCCGCCGTGGCCGCTGGTGTCCTGGACCTGCTGCTGGGCTGTCACACCCGCTCCTCTCCCTGCGCGATCCCCGTCAGCCGGGGTTGGGTGTCCCGCCGTGGCCGATTTGGCCGTGGTCGCTCCCGCGAGATCCCGTGCTGGCTCTGTCGGCGAAGACCGTGTCTGGGAGCGACAACGGACTACGGTGCCGTCTGATTCCATCCTGTGCGCTCAGGTGCCACGCAACCGCGGGCAGCCGTGACCGTCGCCACGCTATCCGCGCAGAGCGCTCACGCTGTAGATCGGCGCCGCGTACGCGCTGGTCATCCCACACTGCGGATCGACGACGAGCAGCCTGGCGGTGGACGGCTGCATCGGAATGGACAGCACGATCAGGAGGGCCGGCCGCCCGTCGTAGCGGACCCGGTCGATGGCGAGGATCGCACCGCCCGTCTGGGCCAGCAGGCTCTGGTAGCAGGTGCGCAGCTCCGGGGTGTCGAGCAGCATGCGCAGCCGTATCGCGACGGCCGCCAGGGCCGCGGAGCGAAGCGAGGCCGCGCTCGCCACGGCCGCCCCGGGCGCCTGCGCGGACCCGCCCGGCGCTGCGCCGGTGCCGGCCTGTCCGGCGGCCGCCGAGGGAGCAGCGGGGTCGGCGGAGGAACGCGGCACCGTGGCCGCCACGGCCGACGCGTAGGACAGCTCCAGCGGCAGCGCCAGGGAGCCCGCGATCCCACCGGTCAGTAGCCGGCGGCTGTGCGGGATGAGGTCGGGGGCGGCGATGCTGTCGCGGGAGTCCGCCAGCATCGTCGTCTCCTCGGGGGAGACCGGCTCGGCCGCGGCGGCGACCGCCGCGTCGACGGGAACGTGGCCCGGGACCGCGTTCGACGCCGTGGCCGCGCCGCCGCCCCGCATGCTGTAGAAGGTGAGCACGGCCGCGCCGAAGGTGACGAAGGCGATGCACACCGCCGCGATCGACACCCAGTCCGCTCGGGACGCCGTCTGTTGGGGTCCGCCGGGACGCCTGGTCCGCCTCGGACCGCCCGGTCGTGCCGGTACTCGCCCGGAGCCCGGCCGCGAGGAGCACTGCGCGTGGCGGCGCCCGGCGCCCGGCCTGAATGGTCTCTCTTCGCTGGGGAAAGGGCCGTTCCCGGCACCTGGCGTGCCGTCTGGGCCGCCCTCGATGCCGCAGCGGGTGCCGTCGTCGTCCCCCTCTTCCGCCGGCGCGGCGTGGCCGCCAGCCCATGGCGAGGTGGACGCGGACCGCGACGTAGGCGCCGGCAGCCGCGCCGAGGTGGCGTCCGGAGAAAGGGACGCCTGCCGCCGGGCACCGTCCTGTGCCGCGATGCCGTCCTGTGTCTCCGCATCCCCATCCGGCGAGGAGGCGCCCCCGCCCTTGCAGGCTGCGGGATGCGAGGGCATCCGGGTGGCGAGCGCCGCCTGGATCCGCTCGGCGACGTCGCCGGGCATCGTCATGGCCGCCAGCCGGGACAGGTCGGCGCGGACGCGGCGCAACGCGGCGACCGAGTCGCGGCAGGCCGGGCAGCCCTCGATGTGCTCGCGGGTCGACCGGGTGACCTGCTCGCCACCGGCGACGGCATCGAGCAGCTCCACGGTGGGATGCCGGTCGTGACCGCGGCCGCGTCGCCCGAGCGACGGCCCGGAACGTGGACCGGTCGGCCCGGTGGCCTCACCCCTGCCCTTCGGCTCGGTTACCACAGCTGATCACCTCCTCCGGCAGCCGAGAACGCCTCTGCGGTCATCCACAGGGTGCCCGCGATCGACGGGTGGGCGCGGGCGCCGGTCGGGCGCCGCGTGAGAGCCCTCCGCGTCGTGGTGTCCCTCTTCTGAGACGGTGGGCGGGCCGCAGTGGTTCCCGTGCCAACGTCGGGACCGTCGTCCGGGCGCCCGGGACTGGCCCTTCGATCAGCCGACGGAATCATGACGAACAGCGCCAAAGGGATACCTGGCCGCTCCCGCGCCGACGTCGGGCGGCGGACGGTCACGAGGCGAGGGCCTGTCCGTCAGGACTTGAAGGTGATCTCCGCGACGGTTCCGCGGAACGACCCGCCGTCCTGCGGCAGCGAGGTCAGCCACAGCACCCAGTACTGGGCAGGGGCCAGGTCGGAGGGCATGGCTACGGGCACTGGCCCGTTCACGCCGCTCTTCTGCACCACGATCCGGTAGCCGTCGATCGTGTCAGAGCGGGTGGTGGAGCCGCGCAGCTCAAAGGACGTCTTGCCGCTGCCAGGCAGCTGGACGGTCACCGAGGAGGGACTGATCGGGTGCCCGAAGTCGAGCAGTAGGCCGACGCCTGGCTTGAGCCGGCCCAGATCCGCCGACGCGTATGTCTGGGTCTTCCAGACCGTGGACGGCTTGCCGTCGGTGGCGTTCGCGGCCTCATCGTCGTTCTCCGAGCCATCGCCGCCGGTCGCCGGGGGATCGAAGGCGGTGACGGACGCCGGCGTCAGCGTCGCACCCATGCTGTTCACCTGATTGGTGGCCGACGAGCTGGGAGAGGCACCGCCGCCATTCTTCTTGCCGTCACCCTTCAGCGTGATGAGCGCGACCACGGCGACCACGACGACGACCACGACGAGGGCGATCCAGGGCAGCATCCGGCTGAGCGACGGGCCCGACGAGGCATGACCACGGCCAGGACCGGACGGGCGGCGGTCCGCCGGCGGGTAGCTGCCGCGGCCGTCGTCGTAGCTGCCGCGGGTGTCGTAGCCGCCGCGTCCGTAGCCGGGTCCGCCGCCGCGCGGGCCGCTCGACCGGTCGACCCGGGTGTCGTCGTAGCGGGAGTCGGGGCCCGGGTAGCCGGCGGTGTCCGCGTAGCGGCCCTGCTGCGGGTAGTCCGGGGCGCCGAGGTAGTCGGCGGAGTCGAAGCCGTCGACGGACGTCTCCTCGGCGCCGGCGGAGCTGTCGCCGAGGCTCATCAGGCCGGTGTCGAGCACGGCGTCGACCGGGCTGATCGACTCCAGCTCCTCGACGAGCTCCGCCGCCGTGGTGATGGGCGCGCCGGCGCGGTCATCGCCGAGAGCCGCCATGGTGATCGCGTCGAGGTCGCGGGGGACGCTGGAGCTGACCTGGCGCGGGGTGCGCAGACGGCCGCCCGAGCGCGGGGCTGTGGGCAGGCCGCGGTCCCCGCCGAGCGGCCAGTGGCCGGTGAGCCCCGCGTACAACAGCCCGCCGAGGGCCCGCAGATCAGCCGCGGCCTCGTCGCCCGCACCGCCCGCCGCGCCGGTGACCCGGGTGGCCTCGGGGTCGCCGCCCGCGCCGCCATCGAACTCGTGCGCGGCGGAGCCCGCGCGCTCGAGCTCGGCGAGCACGCCGCCGATCTCCAGGTCGATGACCTTGACCGTGCCGTGGCTGGAGACGATCACGTCGCCGGGGTTGAGGTCGCCGTGGTGGATGCCGCGCTCGTGGGCGGCGGCGATGACCCGGGCGGCGGCGAGCACCACGGCGCCGGCCTGCTCCGGGCGCAGCGCGCCCTGCGCGGTGAGCTGGCGCAGGGTCTTGCCGTCGACCCACTCGGAGACGACGTAGGAGATCCGGCGGGAGCCGGTGGTCGTCGTCGTGGCGTCGTAGGTGGACGCGGCGCCGGGATGCACCAGGCGGCCCGAGTTGATGGCGGCGGCGAGCAGCCGACGGGCGGCCTGCTCATGATCCGAACCGGCGCCGTCGGGCTCCGGGCCGCCCGCGGCGAGCTGGTCGTGCTCGACGATGCGGACCGCGACCGGCCGGGCGAGCACGTTGTCGTCGCCGCGCCACAGCGTCACCGGGCCACGAGCGGTGAGCGTGGACAGCAGCCGGTAGCGGCGGTCGAGCACGGTTTCGGCGAGCACCGCGGTGCCGGCTGGCGTGGCGGAGCCCCGGGCGCCGGGAACGTCAAGCGTCACACCATTATCGACGTCCTCGGCCTGCGGTCGGTTGCTTCCGTCGACCACAGCGCCTCCGTCGTCCACGGGCCCGACGTGGAGGATCCGGCGTCGGGCTTTCCCACCTCACCCGGGCAGGGTTCCGCCCAGCGTGCCGCTGCCGTGGGCGGATACCCCGCATTCCGTCGCCGCCCGAAACCGGCCGCGACGGTGAACGACGCCGACCAGCGGGAACGCTGCGCCTGGTTCACCGGCGACGTTGGGCGGGGCCCGCGCACAGCGTGTCCAGTGTACGAGCAGCGCCGGAGGATCTCGCGAATGTCTTGGGACAACCCGCCTTTGTGTACCGGCTGTGACCATCTTCGTGAGTTCGTGCCGGGCGGGCTCGGCATGGTGGTGCGGGCGTGGTGGTGCGGGCGCTGCGCCACGGGCGTGCTGAGCTCAGGTCCACGGTGAGGTCCTCGCGCCAGCCGGAACGAGCCTGGCGACCACCGGCTGTGGATCATCAGATGCTGATCATCGGCGTCGGCCGTCGCGTCCGGTGCCGTCGTCGGGCCTCGGCCGGCGTGGCTGGTCGGGCCGCGGGCGTGGCCGCGCCTGGGGGGAACCGTCGCCGCGCTCGGGGCGCTCGCCGCGACGGGGACGTTCGACCCGTTCGGTCCCGGTCCCCCGCTCGCCCTGCCGTGGGCGCGCACGCCCGCCGCCGCGGCCTGCCTGGCGCGCGCCGGTCGCACGATCCGCGCGGCCCCGGACCGCGGGGCGCTCACCCGTCGGACGCGCACCCGCGCCGGCGCCGCCGCGCGCGCCGGCGCCGGCCGGGCGGGGCGATCCCGCCTTGTTCCCGCGGCCGCGTCCCCGGCCGAACCGGCTGCTGACGGCCGTCAGCAGGGCACTGACCTCGTGGATGTTCATCCGAACGGCCACCGTGAGGAACAGCGCGCCGCCCAGCGCGGAGGCGAGGACGACCGCGATCCCCGATGTGAACCAGCCGGTGCCGGCCACCGCACGGATTCCGCGGGCGGTCAGGGAGGCCACCACGGCGCCGAATCCGGCGGCGATCGCGACCTGGGTGATGACCCGGGCCGTGCGGTTGCCGTCGACGCCGCCGAGCCGGCGGCGCAGCAGGATCGTCGCGGTCACGAAGCCGATCAGGTACGCGGCGGCGAAGGCCAGCGCGAGGGCGGGCGCCCGGTGCTTCTCGGGCACCAGCGCCGTCAGCACCAGCGCACCGAGCACGTTCACCGCGACGACACCCATGTTCACCAACGCCGGCGTGCGGCTGTCCTGGTAGGCGTAGAACGCCCGCAGCTGCACCTGGAACAGGGAGAACGGCACCAGGGCGAGCGCGAAGGCGCTGAGTGTGTCGCCGATGTCGAGCGCGTCGTGATAGTTGACCGCGCCGTGGTGGAACACCGCTACCGCGATCGGCCGGCCCAGCGCGAGGATGAACAGCGCCGCCGGGACGATCGCCGTGACGGCCACCCGGGTCGCCGTGGAGATGTCCGCCCGCACCAGGTCCGCGCGCCCCTGGGCGGCATGTCCGCTCATCCGCGGCAGCAGGGCCGTGATCACCGAAACGCCGATGATCGCGTAGGGGAGCTGGAAGATCTGGTAGCCGTAGGTGTAGATCGTGTAGGCGGTGGACGCCGTCGACAGGTTGACGATCACCAGGTAGCCGGCCTGGCTGACGATCACGAACAGCAGCGTCCAGCCGGCCAGCCGGGCCGCCGAGCGCAGCTCTGGATGACGCAGGTCGAGGCGCGGCCGATAGCGGAACCCGACCCGGCGCAGGGCGGGCAGCAGCGCCACCGTCATCGCGACCACGCCCAGTGTCGTCCCGCCCGCGAGCACCGTGATCTGGGTGTCGGTGATCGACTTCTGGCCCTCCACGCCGGGTGGACGGGGGCCGGACACGACGTAGATGAAGGCGACGCAGGTCGCGATGACCAGCAGGTTGTTCAGGATCGGCGCGAACATCGGGGCGGCGAACGACTGTCTGACGTTGAGGATCGCGCCGACCGTCGCGCCCACCCCGTAGAAGACGATCTGCGGCAGGAACCAGCGCAGCATGTCGGTCGCCAGCCGCTGCTCGGCGGGCCCGGCGTCCAGGTAGGCGTTGGTGATCCACGGCGCCGCCACCATGCCGATCGCCGTCGCCACCCCGAGCCCGAGGATCATCAGGGTGAGCAGGGACGAGGCGAACCTGTCACCGCCGTCCGGGTCCTCCTTCGCCGCGCGCACCATCACCGGCACGACGACGCTGGTCAGGATTCCGCCGAGCAGCAGGTCGTAGAGGATGTTCGGAGTGGTGTTGGCGACGTTGTAGGCGTCACCGACGGCGCCGGTGCCGATCGCGGCGGCGATGGCGACCGTGCGCAGGAAGCCGGACGCGCGGGAGGCGATCGTGCCGATCGCCATGATGCCGCTGGCCTGGCCGAGACTCGGGCCGGCCTTCCCCTTCGCCTTCCCGCGCTGGGTGGTCGCGGCCGTCGGCGGCGCGGCGGTGGGCTTGCCGATCGCCGTGGTCGCGGGTGCGTCAACGGGCCGCGCTGCCCCGCGCCGCGGGTCGCGGTCGCGCCGGCCAGGGCTCTCCTGGCGGCGGGGACTCGGGGTGCGCGCCCGCTCGCCGCGCCCCTGCCTGGCCTCGCGCCGCTGCCGTGCCCCGTAGCCCTCCCGGTCCTCCCCGTCGCTCCGGCTGGCGCCGCCGTCTCGGACGCCGCGGCCCTCCCGGGCGTCCGGGACGTCGCGGACGTACGGGTCGAGTGGATCGACCGGGTCGACGGCCGGAGGATCGGGCCAGCCGGTGGACTGCGCGGCGCGTGGGGCGACGGCGTCATCCTCCCGTCGGCGCGGATCGTCGTGCGGGGGAGCGTCCTGGGCGATGTCCGCCGGGATGCGCCGGACGTTGCTGCGGGGCAGCGCGACCGTCGGCCGGGACTCGCCGAGCGACGGCCGGCGCCGGTCGGCGGGCAGGCGGCGAGTCTGGTCGCCCCGCTCCGTGCGCGCCCGCCGCTCCTCGCGGTAGCCGTGATCCGGACCATCGGCGCCGGCGCCGGCGCCGTCGGCGGGGGTAGGCGGTGGTGCGGGATCCCGCAGCCAGCTCGGGCCGGTCTGCGAGCCCATCGCACGCGGCGGCTCGGGCGGCGTGGGTAGCCGGGTGGTGCGTCCGTCGGAGGCGGGCGCCGCGGGTGCCCCGCCGTGGCTGGCGAAGCCGCCCTCGCGCTCGGACGGCGGCGGGACGCTGGGTGGAGGCGGCGGGGTACGCGGAGCGGCCGGCAGCTTCTGTGTCGCCCCGGCGGCGTCGCTGTGCGGCGGCGGGGGATACGACAGGTCGCTCCGCGCCCCCGGTGGGGGATATTGCGAGTCGCTGTGCGGGCTGGGCCACGGCTCGCCGCCGGTCGGGGGTGATGCGTAGGGGTCGGGTCGGCCCCGCCCGGACAGGCGCGCGGCCGGGTAGGCGGGGAGCCGGACACCCTCCGGTGACGCGGCGTCCGGCGATCGGTGCCGTGAGTGTCGCCCGCCCGGCTCCGAGTGACCGTCGTCAGGCTGGCGGCCGCCCGGATACCGGTCGTCGGCGAGCCTGTCCGGCTGATATCGGTCCCCCGGATACCGATCGTCCGGATACCGGCCGTCCCGCAGGTGGTCGTCGTATCCCGGGTGAAGGCGTTCGGCGGGGTGCTGACCGTCGGGGTACCAGTCGGCGGTGCCGTGGGGCTCGCCGCCGCCCGGGCCGGACCACTCCTGGTCCGGATACGCCCGGCCGGCATCCGGCCAGCTTCCGTCGGCGGGGGCGTCGCGGTGGGTGGGTGGGTGGTCGGGCTGCGCCGGCCAGCGTGCCGCGCGCCGGTCGTCGACGTCCCGCTCGCCGGCGGCGTACTCCCAGGACTCGGCGGGCGGGTCCGCCTGGCGGGGACCGCGGGGATCGGCGCCGTAGCCGCCCCGCGGGCCGGTGGCGCGATGGCGGGAGCGGCCGGATCCCGCGCGACGGTCGCCGCCGTCGCCGGGGGTCACGGACCGCTCCGCCGGCGGCGGGTCAACGGTCCGGCCGGATCGTCGCGGCCTGCCGGGCCGGGACCGTCAGGCTCGGGGCCGTCTTCCGCGTGCGCCGAGCGGCCGCCGCGGAAGGTCGGGCTGCCATGCTCCTGCTCCCACCCGCCGACCGGCTCCCGACCGGCGGCTGGCGCGGCCCGCCGACCGGACTGACCCCAGGAACCCGGGTTGGCGAGCGGATCCGGGCCGACGGGCGAGTCCGGGCCGACTCGGCGACCGGCGCCACTCTGGTGGATCGGGTCCGCGTCGCCGGGGGATCCGGACCGCTGGCCGGCGCCGCCGGACCAGCGGGCGCTGGCGGACGGGCCGAGCCCGACGCCGGCGGGCGCCGGGGAGCGCCAGCGCGACGGCGACTCCGCGCCGGTGTGGTCCGCGCCGGTGTGGACCACACCGTCGGGGGCCGGCATCGCCTCGGCGCCGGACCCGCCCGGCTGGGCCGCGTCCGCCGCTGCGTCGTCCTCGGGGCCCATGCCGGTGGCGGCGTCCGGCCCGGCGGTGGAGCCGTTGTCCGGCTGGCGCCGCGTGCCCGCCCGTAGGCGCCGGGCGAGGCGCAGCACGACGGCCAGCCCCAGCAGGCTGACCGCGACGATGGTGATGCCCGTGGCAATGGCGCCGTAGACCGTGGAGCGGACGAGGACGAGTTTCGGCGGATCGGTGGACAGGGGCTGGCCATCGAGGTTCAGCCGGCGGATCTCCAGCGGGAATGTGCCCGGCTTCTCGGCATCCACCTCGATCTCTATCTGCGCCTTCTGTCCGGGCTGGAGCATGCGGGTCTCCCGGGCCGCGGACCTCAGCCGCGAGCGGTTGGTCGAGGAGAAGTCGAGCACGACCGTCACCGTGTACTGGGTGTCGTTCTCGAGGGTGATCGGCACCCGCCCGTGTCGGCTGGTCAGCTTGACGCTGCGGGACGCGACGACCCGGATGCCGTTGCGGATCCCGGACACGTCTCCGTCCACCTGATGGCTGAGTGACACACCATCGACCATGCGGTCTCCCCGCCACCAGACGGACGTCGCTGTGACGAGGGCGTTGGTCATCGGCTTGACCTTCTGCTGCCGGCAGTCGTCGTTGGAGGGCCCCGGCGGGCAGAGCACGGGCCCGAGTGCCTGGGCCTCCTCCTGGACGTTCGCTACCGCGTCGAGGTAGGAGGCGGGCAGCTCGCGGGCGCGCGCGTCGGCCGGGTAGACGAGGCCGCCGCGCGGCGCGCTGGCCTGGCCGGCGGCGGTGAGGTCGGCGAGCGGGACCGACACCGAGTAGTCGCTGTCGACCGCGGCCAGGACCCGCTGCGCCCAGTCGCCCGACGGTGCCCAGTTCCGCGGCAGTGCGAGGACCTGCGGGCGTGCCTGGCCCCGCTCCGCGGTGATCATGCCGAGCTCCGCCTGGAAGCGGGCCAGCAGCGCGCCGGCGCCCGGGCTGCCCGCGCCGCTGGTGGGGGCTGTCGCCAGGTCGGCGAGGCGGTGGTCGGTGGCGAGGGCGCGGATCGGGCCGGCGGACGTCGCGAGGTCCACGGCGGCCGACGGTGTGTAGGGGATGCCGTTGGACGCGGGGAGCAGGCGGTCGTCGAGCAGCACGGTCCCGACCTTCAGTTGGCGCAGCACGTCCACGGTGGTGGTGTCGGCCAGTCCGTCGGCGGGATAGGAGACGGTGCCTGACAGCCTGGGGGCGCGGTTCAGCAGCTCGGCCAGCACGACCTCGCCAGTGTTGACGGCGTACTTCACCGTGTCCAGTTTCTGCGCGTGGACGAGCGCGGTCACGTCCGCGTCACCGTACGGCAGTGGGATGATCGTGCCGCCCGCGCCGGCGAAGTCCACCAGACCGGACAGGAAGGCGACCGCGTTCGGGTCCGCGGGTGCCGGCACCTTCCCACCGGGGCTCGCGTACTCGTAGGGCTTCCTCATCACCCAGAGCGCCTGCACCAGCGTCGGATCGACGGCGAGGGTGAGGGTGGTCGACGACGGCCTGGCGGCGGCGAGCAGCAGGCCGAGGCGGCCGTCCGGCTTCACCTCGTCGGCCAGCGTGTTGTCGGTGAGAAGGCCGTCCGAGCGCAGGCGGGGCTGGTCGGCGAGCGGCAGCACGACGGCCACCGGGGTGCGCCGGGCCTGACCGGAGGAGCGCACGACGAAGGTGTAGGCCGCGCCGATCGGCGCGGCGGCGCGGCCCGCCACGGAACCGCTGACCCGGACCCGCAGCGGGTACACGCCGACACCCGCGGCGGCAGGGCCGCCGAGATCACCGGTGAGCTCGAAGGGGAGCGGCGCGGCGCCGAAGCTGGGCGCGGTGGTCAGCGGCTGGGCGCGCACGCCGCCGGTGAGCGAGAGTGGGCGGTAGGTCAGCGCCCGCGCGGCGGCCGTGTTGGTCGCGAAGGTCGCGAGCCGTTCGCGAGAGGTGATGGGAGCGTCGCCGACCTCCAGGCTGAGCTGCAGACCGGTCAACGGCCCGGCCACCGTGGCGGACAGCGTCCCCCGCACCGAGATGGTGGACGAGCCGGCGGTCGGCGGGTTCACCTCGGCGAGCGTGACCGTGACGGGGTTGCCGGAACCGGTGGATGAACCAGCCGTTCCGGTCGAAGTAGATGGTGAATTGCCCGATTCGCCTGTGGATGAACTTGTGGATGACCGTGGTGATCCTGTGGATGAATCGTGCCGCGCCACCGGCTCTACGACCCGTCCGACGGGCGCCGCGGTGGCCGCCGGACCGCCGGCCACCGTCGCCATCAGCCCGACCAGCATGGTCAGGGCGATCACGGCGCGCCGGCCCGCCCGCGCCGCGCGCGGGGGCCGCGGGGCCGCCGTCATGCGGTCGCGGCCAGCACGATCGGCACCTCGTCGAGCAACCGCCGCTCGTCGACATAGGCGAGGCGGTCCGCAACCTCCGCCAGCGGCACCCAGGCCACGGCGTCCACCTCGATGTCGTCGTCCGAAAGGGTGCCGGCGCGACGCAGGAGCAGGAAATGGTGCACCGTCTTGTGGATGCGTGCCCCCCCGGCGACGAACCAGAAGTCGATGGTGCCCAGCCGGCCGAGTATCCGCCCGGTCAGCCCGGTCTCCTCCGTGACCTCGCGCACGGCGGCCTGCGCCGCGGTCTCCCCCTCCTCGACGTGGCCCTTCGGCAGCGACCACAGCAGCCGGCCGTGCCGGTCCCGGCGGCCGATCAGCGCGGCCGAGGCGTCCGCGGAGCGATGGTCGAGGATGAGGCCGCCCGCCGACGTCTCCTCGACCCTGCGCAGCCGCGCGCGGCCGCTGGGAGGGGTCGGCGAAGGCATGGGTTGATCGTACGAGCACGGCGCCCGCGGCCCGGGCCGAGTGCCCGGAACCTCCCGGTTGCGGTGCTTCCGGCGGTGGATAACCGGGCTGCCGGAGAGCACATGCCCTGCCTGTCCACAGGAGGTGTTCGTGGCCCGGATCACCGCGCCGAACCCCGTAACCTGAAGGTGTGTCAGTGATCAGTCTGGACAACCCGCGCGACTCGGCCGAACGGGTGGTGAGTGAACTGCTCAGGGTGCCGCCGGCCGCCGACGATCTCGGCCGTGTCTTCGCCGAGCACGGCCATCGGCTGCACCTCGTCGGGGGCTCGGTGCGCGACTCCCTGCTCGGCCGGGCCGCGCCCGGTCCCGCCGCGGACCTCGACTTCGCCACGGATGCCCGGCCCGAGCGCGTCCTGGAGATCACCAGGGGATGGGCGGAGGCCACCTGGGAGGCCGGCATCGCGTTCGGCACCGTGGGGCTCGCACGCCGCGGCCTGCGGTTCGAGATCACCACCTACCGCAGCGAGGCGTATGACCGGCGTTCCCGCAACCCTGCGGTCACCTACGGCGAGAGTCTCGAGGCGGACCTGTCCCGCCGCGACTTCACCGTGAACGCGATGGCGGTGTCGGTCCCCGGCCACGACTTCGTCGACCTGTTCGGCGGCATGGCCGACCTCGCGCGGGGCGTGCTGCGCACGCCGGCCTCCCCCGAGGCGTCCTTCGACGACGATCCGCTGCGGATCCTGCGTGCCGCCCGGTTCGAGGCGACCCTCGGCCTGGTCCCGGTGCCGGAGCTGGTCGCGGCGATGCGTTCGCGCGCCGACCGGCTCGCCATCGTCTCCCCCGAGCGCGTCCGGGACGAGCTGCGCAAACTCATGCTCGCGCCCGAGCCGGCGGCCGGCCTGGAGCGGCTCGTCGAGATCGGTGTCGCCGAGATCGTCCTGCCCGAGGTGGCGGCGATGCGGATGGAGATCGACGAGCACCACCAGCACAAGGACGTGTACGCGCACACGATGACCGTGCTGCGCCAGGCGATCGCGCTCGAGGAGCCGGGCGCGCCGGACGAGGTGCTGCGCTGGGCCGCGCTGCTACACGACATCGGCAAGCCGCGCACCCGCCGGCACATCCCCGGCGGCCGGGTGTCCTTCCACCACCACGAGGTCGTCGGCCGGGACATGACGCGGCGCCGGCTGGCCGCGCTGCACTTCCCCAAGGACGTCACCGACGCCATCTGCCAGCTGGTCTTCCTGCACCTGCGCTTCCACGGCTACGGCAGCGGCGAGTGGACCGACGCCGCCGTGCGCCGCTACGTGCACGACGCCGGTCCGCAGCTGTCCCGGCTGCACAAGCTTGTCCGCTCCGACTGCACGACCCGCAACAAGCGCAAGGCCGCCATGCTGGCCCGGACCTACGACTCGCTTGAGGAACGGATCGCCGACCTCGCCGCCAGCGAGGAGATCGCGTCGATCCGGCCGGAGCTGTCCGGGGACGACATCATGGCGCTGCTCGGCCTGAGCCCGTCCCGACTGGTGGGTCAGGCCCGCGCGCACATGCTCGAGTTCCGGTTCGAGTGCGGGCTCGTCGGGCGCGAGGCCGCCGAGGCGGAGCTGATGCGCTGGGCCCGGGAACACGAGGTGCCGATTCCGGGCGAGTGAGACGCGGCCGGCGGCCGGGCCCGCTCAGATCCGGGCCGGCTCAGGCCAGCGGGCCCGGCCGTCCGGTCGGGCCTGCCGGGATGGCGGGCCCGACCGGACCGGCTGCCGGCCCGATGGGCGCGGGCGCCGGCCCGGCGGGGTCAGCCGGAGTGGGACTCGCACCGACGCCAGCCGGGTCGTTGACGCGGCCGGGGCCGTCGGTGGTGGGTCGGATCGCCGGGGCCATCCGGTCCTCGGGATGGCGCCGCGCGGCACGGTAGTAGAGGAGCCCCGCGAGCGCGTAGCCCGCGCCGGCGACCACGACCACCGTGGCCGAGCGGCCGTCGTCCGGCAGGATCACCGCGGCGACCGCGGCGGCGGCCACGAAGGCGACGTTGAACAGCAGGTCGTAGAGCGAGAAGGCGCGGCCGCGGTAGGCGTCGTCGGTCTGCTCCTGGACGATCGTGTCCACGCAGATCTTGCTGGCCTGGGCGGAGAACCCGATCAGTGCCCCGGCGACGACCAGCAGGATGGCGGAGAACGGCAGCCCGAACACGACCTCGACGACGCCGCCGAAGACCAGCACCAGCGCCAGCCAGGTCGGCTTCGACATCCGCCGCGTGGCCCGCGGGGTCACCACCGCGGCGCTGATGGTGCCGATGCCGCTGGCCGCCACCACCGCCGCGAGACCCGACAGACCGCCGGTGCGTCCGGTGAAGTGGTTGCGGTACAGCAGCACGGTCATCACGAGGACCAGCCCGTAGGCGGCGCGCGAGGTCGTCAGCGCGGTGAGGGCGCGCCGCGCCGGCCCATGGCCGGCGAGGTAGCGGGCGCCGTCCACCATGTCCGCGACGACCTGCGAGGTCTGCTGCCAGACACCCTGCCAGGGCACCGTGACGAGCGGGCCGAAGTCCGCCCGGCCCGAACGGGCGGCGGTCGCGGCCGCGAGCCCGTAGGCGAGGGCGGCCAGGCCCGCGACCAGCGCGACCGCCGAGTCGTCGCCGCCGGCGAGGCCCCGCACTCCGCTGCCGAGACCGGCGCCGAGCAGCGTCGCGACCGTGCCGGAGGTCACCGACAGCGCGTTCGCGGACACCAGCCGATCGACGTCCACGACCATCGGCAGCCCGGCGGACAGCGCCGACAGGACGAAGCGGTTCACGCTCACGGAGGCGAGGGACACCGCGTAGAAGTCGACGCCGGTCCGGCCGGCGGCGATGAGCACGACGAGGATCGCCATCAGCGCCATCCGAACCAGTGAGCAGATCATCAGGATGCGTTGGCGGGACGCCCGGTCGAGCACGATGCCGGCGAACGGGCCGATCACGCTGAAGGGCAGCACGACGACGGCGAGGGAGGCGGCCAACGCCCCCGCGGACGTGGCGCGTTCCGGGGAGAACAGCACGTAGCTGACCAGGCTCGCCTGGAAGACGCCGTCGGCGGCCTGGGAGGTGAGCCGCGCCGCGTACAGCCGCCGGAACCCGCGGCCGCCCAGCAGCTCACGGAGGTTCGCCGAGCCTGGATTCGCCGACCGTGCCACGCCTGTCAGCCTAGGGCTCGACGATCGGATCCCGGGCACCGGCCGGATGAACGTCACGGGGAAGAACACGCCGATGCCCGCCGGGTTCGACCGCCCCCTCCAGATGGCCGAACCCGGCGGGCATCGTCCCCGCCACCGTCGTCCCCGCGTGGAGGCGAGAGACGACGGTGGCAGGCGCGATCAGGATCCCGCCGCGGGCGCGCAGGCGCCCGGACGCGGTCGGTCAGGCCTTCCCGCGATGCGGGTCGGCCTCGCCGCGGAGGTGCTCAGGCCTCGCCGCGGATGAAGGCCTCGACCTTGTCGCTGGCCTCGTTGTCGCGGTACTGCTCCGGCGGCGACTTCATGAAGTAGGACGACGCGGACAGGATCGGCCCGCCGACGCCCCGGTCGAGGGCGATCTTGGCGCAGCGCACCGCGTCGATGACGACGCCGGCGCTGTTCGGGGAGTCCCAGACCTCGAGCTTGTACTCCAGGTTCAGCGGCACGTCGCCGAACGCGCGACCCTCGAGCCGCACGTAGGCCCACTTGCGGTCGTCGAGCCAGGCGACGTAGTCGGACGGCCCGATGTGCACGTTGTCCTTGCCGAGGTCGTGGGAGACCTGCGAGGTCACGGCCTGCGTCTTGGAGATCTTCTTGGACTCCAGGCGCTCGCGCTCGAGCATGTTCTTGAAGTCCATGTTGCCGCCGACGTTGAGCTGCATCGTGCGGTCGAGGATCACGCCGCGGTCCTCGAACAGCTTCGCCAGCACGCGGTGGGTGATGGTGGCGCCGACCTGCGACTTGATGTCGTCGCCGACGATCGGCACGCCCGCGGCGCGGAACTTCTCCGCCCACTCGGGAACCCCGGCGATGAACACCGGCAGGCAGTTGATGAACGCGACGCCGGCGTCGATGGCGCACTGCGCGTAGAACTTGGCGGCGTCCTCGGAACCCACCGGCAGGTAGCAGACCAGCACGTCGGCGCCCGACTCGCGCAGCGTGGCGACCACGTCGACCGGCGCCTCGTCGGACTCCTCGATGGTCTCCCGGTAGTACCGGCCGAGGCCGTCGAGGGTGTGACCGCGGGAGACGGTGACGCCGAGCGGCGGGACGTCAGCGATCTTGATGGTGTTGTTCTCGCTGGCGACGATGGCCTCGGACAGGTCGCGGCCGACCTTCTTGGCGTCCACGTCGAAGGCGGCGACGAAGGTCAGGTCGGACACGTGGTAGTCGCCGAGCTGCACGTGCATCAGGCCGGGGACCTGCGCCGACGGGTCGGCGTCGCGGTAGTACTCGACCCCCTGGACCAGCGAGGTGGCGCAGTTACCCACGCCCACGATGGCGACACGTACCGAACCCATGACGGTCTGCTCCTTAGGTGCGAGTGTTCTATGGAAGTGGGAAATATCTGGGCATACAGCTGTGGGCATGCCGCTCCGGCGCGGTGCCGCCAGGCCGGTCGGTCGACCGGGTACAGGCGACCCGCTACGGAGTGGTGTTCACCCGTCGGCCGGGATCTCGCCGTCGAGATCCGGGCCCGTCTGGGCCGATGAACGTCCGTTCCGGTCCCGCGCGCCGCCGTCATCGCCGTCGTGCGTGCCGTCTGGGGAACGCGTGGTACGGCGGGACGAGGACGCGCGCGCGTCGCGACGCCCCGCTCGGCCCGGGCGCCCCCCGGCCGCGGTGCCGCCGCCGGGGGGCGCGGACGCGGTGACGGACAGACCCGGCTCCGTTCCAACAGCCGCGTCAGATCCGGTGGATGGATCCGATCCTGTGGACGAAGCTGTGGACAACCCTGTGGATGCTGTGGACAACTGTGGGCTCGGCACGGACGCGGGGACGGCGGCGCGTTCGGTCTCGATCAGCTCGTTGAGCCACCGGACCTCGCGCTCCACCGACTCCAGGCCATGACGTTGCAGCTCAAGGGTGTAGGTGTCGAACCGTTCGACGGTCCGGGTCAGAGCCGACCGGACCTTCTCCCGGCGCTCCTCGAGCCGGACCCGGCGCCCCTCGAGAATGCGCAGGCGCACAGCGGCGTCCGTCTTCGCGAAGAAGGCGAACCGCACGCCGAACATCTCGTCCTCCCAGGAGGACGGACCACCCTCGCCCAGCAGCTCGGCGAGCTTCTCCTTGCCCTCGCCGGTGAGGGTGTAGACCACCCTGCTGCGCCCGCCGAGCCGGGTCGCGGAACCCGCGTCGCCCGCGGTCACGTACCCGGCCTCCGCGAGCCGGCGCAGGCAGGGGTAGAGCGACCCATAGCTGAACCGGTGGAACGCGCCGAGCACCGCGGCAAGCCGTTTGCGCAGCTCGTAGCCGTGCATCGGGCTCTCGGAGAGCAGAGCCAGGACCGCCAGCTCGAGCATGACCCACCCTCCTCCGCTGACCGACCGTGCCCGGACGCGGGCCGGCATGACCCGCGGTCGACGCGCCCGCGCCGCGCCGCCTGGCCCGCCTCGGCCTCGTCGTCGAGGTCGTCGAGCCCGCGGACGCGCTGCCTGCACGCCGTCGCCTCCACCTGTCGTTGCCGAGTGCCGACTCACCCGGACCGGGAGGTCCCGACGGGAGTGTCGGTCGATACTGGCGCCGCGACATATCGAAGCGATACATCGAGGATAGACGTCCTGGGACGAGCGCCGCAACCAGAAATGACCAACCGGCGACCGGAAGATGACGTAGGGACGCGTAGCGCGGCCGTTCGGGTGCGTTCGGGCAGCGCGTCGGGCGATCGGTTCGGACCGGGCCGGGCGGAGCCGGGGGCTGGCCGCCTGATCGCCGCGCCGGCGGGAACCCTCTGCTCACCGGCCTGATCGGCGCCCGGCGCGGGGCGTGTCCTCGCCCTGCGGGCGTGGCCGAATGTGGGCCGCGCCCAGGCCGCCGGGGCCGCGGGCGGAGCACATCGCGCTGTCGCCCACCTCACAGGGCGGCGTGGGTCAGGAGCTCGGCCAGGTCGCGGATGGTGAGGTCGACGCCGAAGCCTCACCGGGGCGGCGCGGCGGGGCCAGGAGCCGGGCGTGGCTGGCCCTCCTCGCCGGATCTGCCGTGGATGGTCCCTGTGGATGGGCATCTGTCCTGAGATCCTGCCCGGGCCACGCCCGCGGCGTACCGTTGAGACATGCGTTCGCGGTCGGTCATCGACTACGCGCTTGCCCGCCGGGCGACGCTCGCGGACCTCTTCGCGGGGCGGGTGTCGTCGCTCGACGTGTGCGATGCGCATCCCTACCTGCTGCGCGCCGCGAAGTACCACGGCGAGCCGACGACGAAGCGCTGCCCGGTCTGCCGCGGCGACGCTCCCCTGATCCACGTCACCTACACCTACGGCGACGAGCTGGGCGAAAGCTCGGGCCGGGTGCGGGCGACGCGGGAACTGCCGGCACTCGCGGCCAGGTACAGCGAGTTGCGGGTCTACGTGGTGGAGGTGTGCCGCCCCTGTGGGTGGAACCACCTCATCTCCTCCTACGTGATCGGCACCGGCGAGCCGAGGGTGAAGCAGTCCCGGCGCCGGGCCGCCGACACCTGATCCGGCCCGCCCAGTGCGCCGGGCGCCGGGTCGCCACGCCCGGCCGTTCCCCGCGACACAGTGGTCGGGGGCGCCCTGCGTGAGCGGGCGGAATCTGGCGTGAGATCCTGGTCTGCCATGTGGGTTTCACGGCGTGTCCAGGCGTGGCACGAGCCGCGTGTGGTCCGATGCCGTGGCCTCGTCAGCGGCGGCCAGACGGGCGGGCGTGGCCTGGTCGACCGGCCGGGCCGCGGTCCGGGCGGGCCGTCGCCGGCGTTCCACGCGCCCGGGTCCCGACGGAACCCGGGCAGTGGGGATCGGACCTTCGGTTGCGGTTGGGGGTGCCGGCCCGTCCCCTGTGGCGGATCGGTGACCGGGGAGTCCCACAGCGACGGATGGAGCGGTTGGTGAGCTCTCCCTACGACCAGAGCGCCTACCGGGGCGGTTCGGACCGAGGACGGCCCGAGCCCGGTCGTCCCGGTGGCGCGACCTCCGAGCGCGCCGGGAGTGACTCGGCCGACCAGGCGGTTCCCGCGGCGCGGGAGCACGCGTCCGGTTCCGGCCGGCCCGTCCCCGCCGGCGGCGCCGCGTCGCCGCGGGCGGCCCAGCCGCGCGGTGAGCGCACGGCGCTCGTGCCACCGGCTGCTCGGGCCGTTCCCGCCGGTGGGACGCGGGGGGCGCTGGTGCCGCCCGCCTCGGGCCCGGCAGCGGCCGCCACCCGGTCCGCGGCCCCTGGCACCGGGGTGGGCGCGCGGGAGCAGAGCGTGCCTCGGCTCGCCGCCGGTGAGCAGGCCGCGCCCGTGGCGACCACCGGCTGGGTACCGGACCGCGGCTCGCTCGACAGCGCCGCCGCGAGTGGCCGCAGCGGTTCCGGCGCCGCCGCGGTGCCAGACCGTGGCAGGACCGTGTCCCGCGGCGCACAGCGTGCGGAGCCGGTCGGTGGGGCCGGGGTGCCCTCCGCGTCGAACGGTGTGTCGGACCGTGGGGCGGGGCGTTCGGCGACGTTCGCCGGGAGCGGCGCTGATCCCGGCGCCACCCGGGCCGTGGCCGGCACGGCCCAGGCGGTGCCCGTCGCCGCGCGCGGCGCGAGCCGGCCCGCAGTCTCCCCGTCGGCATTCCCGGCACGGGACGATCCCGCCGCCACCCGGGTTGGTTCCGGCACGGGCCGGCGGCCCGAGGGCGCTGACCGTCCGGGAGTCGCTGACCGTCCTGGAGTTGCTGACCGTCCTGGGGTCACCGGCCGGCCCGGAACCGCCGATCACCCACCGGCCGCTGCCGGTCGTCCCGGCGGTGCCGACCGCTCGGGCACCGCAGAGCGACCGGCGCGTGGTGCACGCGAGTTCGTCGATGACGGCGGTCCCGGCACCGAGATCATCCCGCGGACAGGGCCTCGCCGCGGCCGGACCGGACCGCGTCGAGGGATCTCCGATCGCGGCGCGACGGGAGCGGCGCGGACCGCCGGCGGCCAGAGCCGGCTGGACAAGCCGTCCCGCCCGGGCGGGACGAACGGGAGCGGTGGCCGCGCCGGCACGGCGGCTGGGGTGAACACCCTCTACGACACGGTCGACCAGGCAGCGCTGCGCCGGGTCGACATCAGCGAGCGCACCGCCGACTCGACCGTCTACCGGAAGGTGAGCCCCGGGGACGACGCGAACGGCGTGGACGCGGCGGGCGCCGCCGGGATGACGACCGTCACCCCCACGCGCCGTGTCGCGGGCCGCCGCCGCGACCGGCCGACCCAGGCCACCGAGCGGATGGCGTTGCGGGTCGGCGAGCGGGAGGCCGCCGACGGGTACCCGGGCACCGGGGGGCGGGCCGCCTCGCGGCAGCCGGCTCCCGGCCGAAGCGGTCCGGGCCGGAGCGGTCCGGGCCGGAACGCGCCGTCGCGCACGTCGCGGGCGGCGGTGGGCGGCCTCGGCGATCCGGACGACCCGGCTGGTCCGCGGCGACGCGGTGGCGGCGGTGGTCGGGCCGCGCGGCCTGGCCAGGGCACCCGTGGGCCCATGTGGTGGCGCCGCCGGCCGCGGTGGCTGCGCCGCCTGGTGCTGGCCGGCGTGTTCTCGTCGATCCTGCTGTTCGTCGCCGGCATCGCCGTGATCTACGCGGCGACCCGGGTGCCGCTGCCGGGCCAGGTCAGGACCGACCAGACGTCGATCATCTTCTACGGCCCGCCGTCCGGCGGGAACCAGGACACCGGCGACGAGCTCGCCCGCATCGGCACGGTGAACCGCACCGACGTGCCCCTGGCGCAGGTGTCCAAGGAGATGCAGCACGCGGCGCTCGCGGCCGAGGACAAGAACTTCTACCACGAGCCCGGCATCTCACCGAAGGGCATCGCGCGGGCCCTCTACGTCAACCTCACCGGCGGTGATCTGCAGGGTGGTTCGACGATCACCCAGCAGTACGCGAAGAACGCCTACCTGACCCAGGAGCGGACGTTCACCCGCAAGATGCGGGAGATCGTGCTCGCGGTGAAGCTGGACCGGAAGTACTCCAAGGACCAGATCCTGGAGTACTACCTGAACACCATCTACTTCGGCCGCGGCGCCTACGGCATCGAGGCGGCGGCCAAGACGTACTTCAACACGACCGCGGCGAAGCTCACAGCCCAGCAGGGCGCGGTGATCGCCGGCCTGATCCGATCACCCAACTATCTCGACCCGGCGAAGAATCCGAAGCCGGCGGCCAACCGCTGGCACGAGGTGGTCGCCACGATGGCCGAGGAGGGCTGGGCGCCGGCGTCCATCACCAGCGAGCAGCCGCCGCCCGTGGTCGCCAAGGTGGACGATCCCACCACCTCCTCCGCCCAGGTCGCCTACATCCGCGACGAGGTGAAACGCGAACTGATCGCGGACGGGATCACCGAGGACCAGATCAACCGTGGTGGTCTGCGCATCGTCACGACGATCGACAAGGGCCGGCAGATGGCCGCCTACGAGGCGGTGACGAACGTGCTGAGCACCGCCTACGCCGCGGTGCCCGCGCTGCGGACCGGCCTGTCGGCGGTCGAACCCGGGACCGGGCGAATACTCGCCTGGTACGGCGGGACGTCCTACGGCAAGGACGCGCAGGGCCACGAGCAGTATCTGGACAGCGTCGCGCAGGCGCAGGTGCAGTCGGCGTCCACCTTCAAGACGATCACGCTGGTCGCCGCGCTCGAGAAGAACATCAACCTGAAATCGACCTTCGCGGCCCCTGAGAAGATCACCCTGCCGGGCAACTACGTGGTGGGTAACGACGAGGGCGACGTGGGCGACCTCGGCTACATGAACCTGATCAAGGCCACCGCGGGCTCGATCAACACCGTGTACGTTCCGCTCGGCCAGAACATCGGCGTCCAGAACGTCATCGACATGGCGCACAAACTCGGGATCCGCGACAAGCCGGCCATTCCGGTCGAGGCCGGGGTGACGCTGGGCAAGGACCCGGTCCGGGCCATCGACATGACGGCGGTGTACGCGACGCTGGCGGGCAACGGCGTGCGGGCCAAGCCGCACATGGTCGACAAGGTCATCGACGGCACCGGGCAGGTCATCTACTCCGGTCAGGCGGACGCCAAGCAGGTCATCCCCACGACGGTGGCCCGCGACGCGACGTACGCCCTGCAGAGCGTGATCACCGATCCGTCCGGGACCGGCACGAAGGCGGCGCTCGCCGGCGGCCGCGTGGCGGCGGGCAAGACAGGCACATCCACCTCCTTCCGCTCCGCCTGGTTCTGCGGGTACACCAAGGAACTGTCCTCCTGCGTGAACATGTACATGGGCAACGGAGGCCGCGACGAACTGCTCACCGGAATTCCGGGCGCGGAACGTGGCGTCTACGGCGGTACCTATCCGGCCAGGATCTGGAAGGCCTTCATGGACGCCGCGTTGCAGGGCGTGCCGAAGTCCACGTTCGACCCGCCGGCCTTCGGTGGCCTCGTCCAGGACAACGAACCGGCGCCGGCGCCGACCGACTCGATGACACCGAGCCCGGGACCGAGTACAGGCACCGACCTACTGGGTGACCTGTTCAACAACGGCGGCACGAACGGCGGCGGCCAGGCCCCGCAGCAGCAGACGCAACCGGGGCAGGGCCGACAGAACCGGCCGGCCAGGCCAGGTGGTGGCGGTGG
>NZ_FZMO01000533.1 GCF_900197875.1 Frankia canadensis
TGCCGACAACGCTCCACATGATTCGGACCTTTACCCCGATACGGCGTCCACCACGACTGCTGCTCGACCGCCAGATTCCACACAAAACGCGCATGCCCGCAGTGCTCTTCGAGTCCAGCGACCTGTTCGGGCGCCGGAACGAGCCGGTAACGGGACATACCGTCATGCTACCGAAAGGACCCGCAATGCGTTCCAGCGTGGGACGCCGTTTCCTCCCCGGCCGGAAGGCCGGGGTATCCACGGCGAGATCCCGATGACCGAGACCGCGCTGACGCCGCTCACCGACCCAGCGACCGACGGCCCCCGCGGCCGTCCTGGCGCCGGCGGCCATCCCGGCCGCCTGCGCCGCACGGCCCGCGTGACCGGGCCGCCGCTGGCCGTGCTGGGCGCCGTCGTCGGCGTCTGGTACGCCGTGACCTACCTCGGGCTCGCCCCCCGTCGCCGGTTCCTGCTGCCGCCGCCGCACGAGGTCGTCACCGACGGGTTCGGGGACTGGACCACCTTCCACGAGACCCTGCGGGCGCTGGGCGCGACGGCGAAGGTCGCGCTCGTGGGGCTCGCCATCGCCGCCGCCCTCGGGATGATCTTCGCCGTGCTGATGAGTCAGGCTGCCTGGGTCGAGCGGTCGTTCTACCCGTGGGCGGTGGTGCTCCAGACGATCCCGATCCTCGCGATCGTGCCGCTGATCGGGTTCTGGCTGGGGTACGGCTTCTGGTCCCGCACCGTCGTGTGCGTTCTGGTCGCCCTGTTCCCCATCATCATCAACACCCTGTTCGGGCTCCAGTCGACCGACGCCGGTCAGCACGATCTGTTCACGCTGCGCCAGGCCGGCCGCTGGGCACGGCTCGTCCACCTCGAGATCCCCGCCGCCCTGCCCGCGATGTTCACGGGGCTGCGCACCTCCGCCGGGCTGTCGGTCATCGGCGCGATCGTCGGCGACTTCTTCTTCCGGCAGGGGCAGCAGGGCCTCGGCAGCCTCATCGACGACTACACCCAGCGCCTGCAGTCCGCCCCGCTGTTCGCCGCGATCATCGTGTCGTCGCTGTTCGGCCTGGCGCTGTTCTGGCTGTTCGGCCTGGCCGCCCGCCTGGCCGTCGGCGCCTGGTACACACCGCGCCGCCGATCGTGAGCCCGTAACGGGGGCCCTGCCAGCGCCGAGCCTCGGTCGGATGGCCGGAGCGGGCCTCGGCGGCGTGGGACGCTGCCGGCGTGACGAGCTGGTGGGACCGCGACATCGTCGAACCGGGCAAGGAGGCGCTGCTGCTGTGCCTGCTGGCGTTCATGGTGACGTTCCTGTCGACGCGCACGATCGTCCGGCTCATCCGGGCGGGGCGCGGGCCGTTCCGCAACGTGTCGGCCGGCGGGATGCACATCCATCACGTCGTGCCGGGCACGATCCTGCTGATCACCGGGGGGCTGCTGGCGATCGGGGCGCCGCCGCACGCCCCGTGGCGGGACATCGCCGGCGTGGTGGTCGGTGTGGGAGCGGCCCTCGTGCTCGACGAGTTCGCGCTCATCCTGCACCTGCGGGACGTCTACTGGCAGCCGGCCGGCCGGGCGTCGGTGACGGCGGTGCTGCTGACCGCCGGCGTGATGGGGTGTGTGCTGCTCGGCTTCTCGCCGCTGGGCGTGAACGACGTCCACCAGCAGGAATGGGCGGTGCGGATGGTGGGTCGTCCTGGGGCTGGCGGTGGTGGCCGTCGCGCTGCTCAAGGGCAAGTACGGGATGGCGCTGCTGGGAGTCTTCGTCCTCCCGCTCGCGATCGTCGGCAGCATCCGGCTCGCCCGGCCGAACTCGCCCTGGGACCACTGGTTCTACCGCCGTGACCTGGCCAAGGCCACCCGGGCGGCGCAGCGCGAGGAGAAGATGCCGCCCCGGGTGGTCCGGCTGCGGACGAAGGTCGAGAACCTCCTCGCCGGCGCCCCCACTCCCACGCCGGACGAGCGGCGACGGTGACCCTGGCCGCGGCGGCCGCGCGACCGCGCCAGCCCGGTGCGCAGGTGCATCGGGCCGGCGCGGCGGGCGTCACGGTGGACAGACAGGGACTCATCATCTGATCACCGCGCCGTCGACCGGCTTACGGCTGGGCGCGCCGCCGCCGGGTGGCGAGCAGCGCCGCCCCGCCGACGACCAGCCCGAGTGCGCCCAGGACCAGCCCACCGATCCCCAGACCGCGCGCCGCGCCGTCGGAGTGGTCCGCGTCCGCCGTGCCGGCCGCCCGCGCCGTCACCCCGGGCGAAGCGTCGGCCGCCGTGGCCTGCCCGCCAGAGCCGGCGGTCGCCGACGTCAGCGTGATGGCCGGAGCCGGGTGCTCCGGCTCGGGCCCGCCGGCGGTGGCGACGTCCACCCAGCGGACGACCGAGCCGTCGGAGTAGGTCTGCAGTGCCTTGAACGCCAGGTGGTCGACCTTCTCGGGCAGCGGGCCGGCGGAGATCGTGAACGTGTCGAACTCGCCCGGCCGGATGCCGCCGCCGTTCGGCGCGGTCCAGGTGATGCGGGTGACGACCTCGCGGACCTCGCCGTCGTCGGTGCGCAGCGGCGTCGCCGGGGCGGCCCTGGCGACCTGGTAGGTCCAGCCGGCCTTGGGCTGGACGGAGACGGAGGCCAGCGGAGCGTCGGTGGGGAGCTGGACGTCCAGGCCGGTGGTGGAGGCGTCGTCCTTCTCGGTGGGGACCTTGAAGGTCAGGGTGGTGTAGCTGCCCGGGGCGGCCGTCGACGGCTGCACGCTGACATGGGCGCAGGCGGGGCCGGTGAGCAGGGCGGTCACGGCCGCGGCGGCACCGGCGAGAACGCCGGCACGCCAAACAGAGCGGTGCATGAGGTACGAACCTTTCGAACATCCCACGGCGCGGTGGGACCACAGGAGGGTGCCATGCCTTGGCGTGCGCCGGGGTCGTTCGTCCGGACAGGTCAGCCCGTCGCGGCCCCGGCCGTCCAGGCGAGGGGCGGGCCGCGCCGGCGGGCATCGCGCCCGAGGGGACGGGTGTGCGGCCGGGGTGCGGGTCCGTGGGCGTCGACCGCCAGGTCCGCGGCCGCGGGCGGGCCGACGTCGATGCCGGCCGGGTGCAGGAGCAGCCGCGCGATGGTCCGCGGCCGCAGGCCGGCGGCGTACCAGAGGATCCGCTCGCCACGGCGAAGCAGGAGTGCCACCGCCGCGACCGCGACCGCGTGTGCCGCCGCCATCCGCGGGTCGATGCTCGGCCCCCCGGACATCGCATGGTGGTGCGGGTGCGCGAGGACGAAGGCGAGATGGAGTGCGATCTGCGTGCCGCCGAGGGCGGCGACCATCGCGCCGACGCCGCGTTCACGCTCCGTCAGACCGAAGGCGATCCTGGCCAGCAGGGCGAACGCGGCGAGTGTCATCCACCCCGCCGGGCGCTCGCCGCCACCGGCGACATGGGCTGCCCAGGCCAGGCTCACCGAGGAGGCGGCGAAGCCGACGGCCCGGCCCGGTCGGGCCGTCCCCCTGCCCGCCGCGCACCCGGACGCCGCCACCGGCACGCTCGCCATGTCTCCGATTCCCTGGTCGCCGTCGTTCGTCGTTCGTCGTTCGTCGTTCGTCGTTCCGGCCATGATGACAGGTTCCACGTCATCGGACTGGAGGCGTCACCGTTTCGCGGTCGACCGCGGTCGACTGGGAGCGATCGGCTCCGCGCGGCGCTGGCGGGAGGTCGCCATCGCGACGACGCCGATGACCAGCGCGGCGATGCCCGTCCCGAGCCCGGCCAGGGAGATCGCGCGGGCCAGCCCGTCGGAGGGGCCCGTTCTCGACGAGGCCGACGCGTGCGACGTCGCGGCGCCTGGCCCGGCGTGCGCGTCGCCCGTGGCCGGCGACAGGGCGAGCACCGGGGCGGGCAGCGCCGGCTCGGGCTGGTCGGGAGTGGCGATGTCCGTCCAGCGGGTGACGGTGCCGTCGGAGTAGGTCTGCACGGCCCCGAACGCGAGGTGATCGACCCCCTCGGGTAGCGGGCCGGCGGCGATGGTGAAGGCGTCGGACTCGCCGGGTCGGATGCCGGCGCCGTCGTGCGCGGTCCAGACGACGCGGGTGACGACGTCGCGGACCTCGCCGTCGTCCGTCGGCAGCGGCCTGGCCAGCGGCACCCTGGTGATCTGGTAGGTCCAGCCGGCCTTGGGCTGGACCGACACCGAGGCGACGGGGACGTCGGTGGGCAGCCGCAGCTCCAGGCCAGTGGTGGACGCGGCCTCCTTCTCGGTGGGGACCGTGAAGGACAGGCTGGCGTGGCCGCCCGCGGTGGCGGTCGACGGCTGGACCGTGACGTGGGCGGCGGCCGGGCCGGCGAACAGACACGTCGCGGTCGCGACCACACCGGCGAGAACGCCGGCACGCCGAGCGGAGTGGGACATGAGGTCCTTTCGGAGATCCCACGAGCGGTGGGGTCAGACGGGTCAGGGCCGTCCCGCGACAGGCCGTCGGACGCGGGCGGAAAGGTCCTCGCGTGCAAGCGGAAAGCCTGCCACGCGGCCCCGATTCCGGGTGGTGTCGCGGGCACCATCGCGTTAGCCCGACCCGGCGTCGTCCCGGCGGTTGACTCGCCCGCACTGTCGGTGATCTGTCAGCCGGTGCCAAATGCCGGTTGACGGCGTATGCTCACCGTAGATCTGAGGGAAATGTCGGAGTTGCGGCGGGTGAATCGGCTGGGGGGCTGATGTCGGGCGGGGACGCGGAGGGGCTGCGGGAGCGCAAGAAACGGCGCACCCGGCAGGCGATCGTCGAGGTGGCGCACGAGCTGTTCCATGAGAAGGGCTTCGAGGCGACGACCGTCGAGGAGATAGCCGCGGGTGCGGAGGTGTCGGAGCGCACGCTGTTCCGCTACTTCACGAGCAAGGAGTCGATCGCGATCGCGCCGCTGGAGGAGGTCGGCGCCCTGACGGTGGCCGCCCTGCGGCGCCGCCCGGCCGACGAGCCGCCGCTGACGGCGCTGCGCAACGCGGCTCTCGGCGCCTGGGAGCTCATGTCGCCGGATGGGAACTCGCTGCGTCACTACGCCGATCACCTGCTCCCGCTCGGGGGCACGTCGGCGCTGGCGGGCGCGGTGCTCAGCCAGCTCGTGGCGATCGGCGACCGGCTGGCCGTCGAACTGCTGGACGCCCCGTCCGCCGACGCCGACGCCGGGCCCAGGGGCGCAAGCTCGGTGCGGCCGGTAGCCGTGGGCGAGCTCGACGCCCAGCTGGCGGTCGTCGCGTTCCTCGCCGCGATCCAGGTCGCCATCCGGGCCTGGTGCAGCTCGGCCAGCACCGACCTCGGTGATCTGGTGGCGACGGTCGAGTTCTGTCTCGACCGCATCAGCCTGAATCCCTGATCAACCTCCGGCACTCGCCTTCCGCCCGTGCCGTCGGCACGACCCTTCGTGCCGCCAGACCCACCCGGATGGCGCGTTCCGCGCGTCACATCCGGCAGACCGCTCCACCCAAGGCAGCTCCGCCCAAGGCAGCGCCACAAGGCAGACCGCTCCACGCGGGGCAGACCGCTCCCGCGCACGACAGACAGGGACAGACTCATGGCACTCTCCGGGATGGCCGACGTCGAGGGTCGGCCCGAGTCCGCGGGGGCGGGCACGGACGTCACTCCCGACCGTGCCGACCACGCGGCCGCCGTCGACCGTGATCCCGCGTCCGGGCCCACCCGGACGCTGCGCCGCGCCGCCACGCACCTGCTGGCCCGGCAGGCGGAGGCGGGCTGGTGGAAGTTCGACCTGGAGAGCAACACCACCATGGACGCCGAGGACCTGCTCCTGCGGGAGTACCTCGGCATCCGCACGGCGGAGCTCACCGAGGCGTCGGCCCGGTTTATCCGGTCCCGCCAGCTCGCGGACGGATCGTGGCCGCAGTACCACGGCGGCGACGGCGACCTGTCGGTGACGGTTGAGTCCTACATCGGGCTTCGGCTCGCGGGGGACGACCCGGCGGACGAGCACATGAGCCGCGCCGCCGCCTGGGTGCGCGAACGCGGCGGGATCCCGGCGACGCGGGTGTTCACCCGGATCTGGCTCGCCCTGTTCGGCTGGTGGCGCTGGGAGGACCTGCCCGTGCTGCCGCCGGAGCTCATGCTGCTGCCGCGCCGGGTGCCGCTGAACATCTACTCGTTCAGCTCCTGGGCCCGCCAGACCGTCGTCGCGCTGACCGTCGTGTCGACGTTCCGCCCGGTGCGGCCGGCTCCGTTCGCCCTCGACGAGCTCCACCCCGCGGTGGCGGAGCGGTCCGAGCCGGCCGCCGCGCGGCGGCGGACCCGGAGCTGGAGCCGCCCCCGGGCGTTCGGGTGGCGGGAGGCGTTCGTCGCGGCCGACGCGATGCTGCACCGCTACCACGCGCGGCCGTTCTGGCCGTTGCGGCGGCACGCGATCCGGGTCGCCGAGCAGTGGATCATCGCCCGGCAGGAGGCCGACGGCTGTTTCGGCGGGATCCAGCCGCCCGCCGTCTACTCCATCATCGCGCTGCGCCTGCTCGGCTACGACCTTGACCATCCGGTCATCAGCGCGACCCTGCGGGCGCTGGAGGACTACTCCGTCGAGCTCCCGGATGGCGCGCGGATGGTCGAGGCGTCCCAGTCGCCGGTCTGGGACACGGCGCTGGCGGTGAACGCGCTCGTCGAGGCCGGTCCCGCCGCGGGCATCGAACCCGACGATCCGGCGCTGGTGCACGCCGTCGACTGGCTGCTCGGGCAGGAGATCCGCCACCGCCGTGGTGACTGGGCCGTCAACCACCCGGACCTGCCGGCCGGCGGCTGGGCGTTCGAGTTCGAGAACGACACCTACCCCGACACCGACGACACGGCCGAGGTGCTGCTCGCGCTGCGCCACGTCCGCCACCCCGCGGCGCGTGACGTGGCCGCGGCGACGGCGCGCGGCGTGACCTGGCTGTTCGGCCTGCAGTCCAGCGACGGCGGCTGGGGCGCCTACGACTCCGACAACACCGGCACCATCCACTACATGATCCCGTTCGCCGACTTCGGCGCGCTGACCGACCCGCCGTCGGCGGACGTGACGGCCCACGTCGTCGAACTGCTCGCCGAGGTCGGGCTCGCCGACGACCCCCGCACGCGGCGCGGCGTCGACTGGCTGCTGCGCGCCCAGGAGTCCGACGGCTCGTGGTTCGGCCGGTGGGGTGTCAACTACGTGTACGGCACCGCGGCGGTCCTGCCGGCGCTGCGGGCCGCCGAGCTGCCGGCCACGCATCCGGCCATCCGCTCGGGCGTCGACTGGCTGCTGGACCACCAGAACGCCGACGGCGGCTGGGGCGAGGACCTGCGCTCCTACGACGATCCGGCGCGGTGGGCGGGCCGGGGCGAGTCCACCGCCTCGCAGACGGCCTGGGCAATGCTGGGCCTGCTCGCCGGTGAGCAGCGGCCCGCGGTCGCGCGGGCGCTCGAGCGTGCGGCGCGGTGGCTCGCCCAGCACCAGCGTCCCGACGGGACCTGGGACGAGGACCAGTTCACCGGCACCGGCTTCCCCGGCGACTTCTACCTCAACTACCAGGGCTACCGCCTGCTCTGGCCCGTGCAGGCGCTCGGCCGTTACGTCCGCGAGCTTTCCGCGAGCTCGCCGGCGCGCTCCGCGGCCGTGGCGGCCATCCCCGGCCCGCGCGCCGTCGACCGCTCCTAGCCAGGTCGCGTCTCGGGTTGTGAGCGCAGTCGCTGGGCGCCGCCGCGCTCGCCGTCGAGTTCGTCAACACGGGCCCCGACGCCCAGGAGGGCCTGCGCGCCTTCCGCGAGAAGCGACCGCCCACCTTCCCCTGACCAGGGCTCAGGGCTGGGCGGCGACGAGGCGCAGGGCGAAGTCGCCGTACTGCCAGACCACCTCGTCCTCGGTCAGACCACCTCGTCCTCGGTCGGCTCGCCGTCCTCGCGGTACCAGGCGGCGACGCCCATCCCGAGGTCGAGCACGGCGTAGGAGGCCAGC
Organism: Frankia canadensis; assembly: GCF_900197875.1. Lineage (GTDB taxonomy): Bacteria > Actinomycetota > Actinomycetes > Frankiales > Frankiaceae > Frankia > Frankia canadensis. The sequence continues at coordinate 7,918 of NZ_FZMO01000533.1, forward strand.
CGGGCGGAGGCGACGCCGAACCGCCCCGCGCGCACGCCCGCCTCGATGATGTCGCGGAAGCCGCGCTCGTAGCGGGCCCGCAGGCCCAGCACCTGGTCGCGGTGCGGCTGGACGAGGCTGCGCAGCTCCCGGCTGCCGACGCTGCTGTCGCACAACTGCTGGCAGTTCCCCGTGCTCGCCTTCGCCACCGCCCGGCTCGGCGTCGTGCTCGTCGAAATATCGCCTCCGCGACCGGCTGTCCTGACCTCTGACGTGTCGTCCGTGTCGACGGCAAGACGGCGACGCTCATCGCCGGCTCCGCGCTCGCGACCGGTCCGACAGGCATCCCCGGTCGATCGCTTGACAGAGTTAAGAGAATCACATTACATCACTGCTTGCCCTTTGACCGGCGCGGAGGAGGGGTTCTTATGAGCACGGACCGAAAGATTCCGGACTACGCACGGCGGATTCTCGATCTCGCTGCGGGTGACCCCCAGCTGCAGGAGCTCTTACCGGACGGCGAGGTCACCGAGGCGGTGTTCCGTCCCGGGCAGTCCCTGGAGGACATCGTCACCACCTTTCTGGACGGGTACGCGTCGCGGCCGGCGCTGGGGGAGCGTGACCACGAGCCGGTCGTCGACCCGGCCACCGGCCGGACGGTGCGCGGCTGGCAGCCGCACTTCGGCACGATCAGCTACCGGGAGCTGCGGGACCGGATCGCGGGCCTGGCCGCGGCCTGGGGCCGGCAGCATGAGCGGCACCGCGTCGACGACGGGGAGTTCGTCGCCTTCCTCGGCTTCTCCGGCACGGACTACATCACCGCCGACCTGGCCACGGTCTACCGCCGCGCGGTCGGCATCCCGCTGCAGAGCACGATGGCCCCGGCCGACCTCGACCAGATCGTCACGAACACCGAGCCAGCGGTGATCGTCGCCACGGCCGAGGACCTGGAGGTCGCGGCCGGCCTCGCCGCCACCCATCCGTCGGTCCGCAGCGTCGTCGCGATGGACTACGACCCGCGCGTCGACGACGAGCGGGACCGCTTCGAGGCCGCCCGGGCGCGGCTGTCCGCCGGCGGGACGGGCGCCGAACTCATCACCATCGACGAGCTGATCGCCCTCGGCGCCGGCGCGGACCTCACGCCGCCGGGCACCCATCCGGCCGAGGACGACCGGCTGCGGCTGCTGGTGCACTCGTCCGGATCCACCGGAACCCCCAAGGGCATCATCATCGGGGAGCTCTACGCCCGCTCCCAGTTCCTCCGCAGGACCGTCGTGCCGCTGCCGGTGATCCGCCTCATCTTCGCCCCGATGAGCCATTTCATGGGCCGCGGCGCCGTCTACACGACGCTGTCCCGCGGCGGCACCGTCTACTTCACCGCCCGGCCGGACATGACGACCCTGTTCGAGGATTTCGCGCTCACCCGGCCGACCGAGGCGAACATGTTCCCCCGCGTGCTGGAAATGGCGCATCGCCGTTACCTCGCCGAGCTTTCCCGCCGGCTCGCCGACCGCGGGCTGAACACCGCCGCCGGCACCGCCGCCACCACCGGCAACGGCGACAGTGACGGCGAGGCCGAGCGGATCAGGGTGGAACTGCTGCGCGAGATGGGGGTGACCATCTTCGGTGACCGCATCTCGACGATGATGACCGGGTCGGCGCCGACGACGCCGGAGCTGCGCCAGTTCGTCGCCGAGTGCTTCCCGGCACCGCTCGTCGACGGGTACGGCACGACCGAGGCGAGTGGCGTCACCGTCGCGGGCCGGGTGAACCGGGCGGCGGTCATCGACTACAGACTGCGTGACGTTCCCGAACTCGGCTATCACAGCACGGACAAGCCCTATCCGCGGGGCGAGCTGCTCGTGAAGACGCATCTCGGCGTCCCGGGCTACTACAAGAACCCCGAGGCGACGGCGAGGCTGTTCGACGAGGACAACTTCATCTGCACGGGCGACATCATGGAGGAACGCGCCCCCGACCACCTCGTCTACATCGACCGGCGCAACGACGTGCTGAAGCTCGCCCAGGGCGAGTTCGTGACCGTGGGTGCGGTCGGGAACACCTTCGAGGCGGGCAGCGACGTCATCCACCAGATCTACGTCTACGGCAACTCCGCGCGCGCCTACCTGCTCGCCGTCGTCGTTCCGGACCCGGACCGGGTGGACGCGCTGCTCGGGCCGGACGCCCCGGCGGAGAAGGTGCGGGAACTGGTGCGGTCCGAGCTGGCCCGGGTCGCGGTGGAATCGGGCCTGCGCTCGTTCGAGGTGCCGCGCGACTTCCTCGTGGAAACCGAACCGTTCAGTGTCGAGAACGGTCTGCTCTCCGGCATGCTCAAGCGGCTGCGGCCACGGCTGCGCGACCGGTACGGGCCCATGCTGGAGGAGCTCTACCTCGACCTCGAGCGCAAGCAGAACGACAAGCTGGTGGCGCTGCGCGATCCCACCAGCGGGCTGAGCGTGCTGGACAAGGTCGGCAAGGTGCTCGAGGCCTCCCTCGGCCTCGCCGACGTCGACGTCACGGCGCCGTACAGCTTCGCCGAGCTCGGCGGTGACTCCCTCGGGGCCGTGGCCTTCACGACCCTGCTGTCGAGCGTCTTCGAGGTCGACGTGCCGGTGAACATCGTCCTGAGCCCGGCGGGCAACCCGCGGGCCTGGACGACGGCGATCGAGGAGTTGCTCGGTGGCCGCGGGCGGCCGACGCTCGCGTCCATCCACGGCGCCGAGGTCGGGTCGGCATCCGGCCGGCTGGTGGCCGCCGACCTCGACATCACCCGGTTCCTGCCCGCCGACCTGCTCGCCGCCGCGGCCACCGAGGCGCCGGCCGGCGAGAGCCGCACCGTGCTGCTCACCGGGGCGACCGGCTTCCTCGGCCGCTTCCTGTGCCTGGAATGGCTGGAGCGGGTCGCCCCGCTCGGCGGCACGGTGATCTGCCTGGTCCGGGCGCGCGACCACGCCGGCGCGGTGGCGCGGCTGCACGCGGCGTTCAGCGGCGACGCGCAGCTGGAGGGACGCTTCCGGGCGCTGGCCGAGCGGCATCTGGAGGTCGTCGTCGGCGACGTCAGCGAGGCGCGTCTCGGCCTCGACGACGCCACCTGGGAGCGGCTCGCCGGCGCGGTGGACCGCATCGTCCATCCGGCGGCGCTCGTCAACCACGTCCTCGACTACGAATACCTGTTCGGCCCGAACGTCGTCGGCACGGCCGAGCTGATCGCGCTCGCGCTGACCGGGCGGCAGAAGTGGTTCGACTTCGTCTCGTCGCTGGCGGTCGCGCCCTTCCTGGCCGATTCCCCGGACTCGGCCGAGGATGCCCCGCTGCGAGACACCATCACGCTCGCGTCCCGTTACGTCGCGTCGTACGGGGCGAGCAAATGGGCCGCGGAACAGCTGCTGCGCAGCGCGCACCGCCGCTATGGGCTGCCCGTTGACGTGTTCCGCGGCGACATGATGCTTCCGCACACGGAGTACGCCGGGCAGGCGAACACGTCCGACATCTTCGTCCGGCTGCTCTACAGCCTGGTGAGCACCGGCGTCGCGCCGACGTCCTTCTACCGGCGCGACGCCGGTGCGCCGCGGCCGCGCGCCCATTACGACGGGCTGCCGGTCGACTTCGTCGCCGCGTCGATCGTCGGCCTGAGCGCCGAGGAGCGCGGCAGCGGTTTCCGGACCTTCCATGTCGTCAACACGCATGACGATGACGGTGTCTCGCTGGACAGTTTCGTCGACTGGATCGAGGCCGCGGGCCATCCGCTCGAACGGATCGATCCGTACGAGGACTGGCTGCGCCGGTTCGAGGAGCGCCTGCGCGGCCTGCCCACCGCACAGCGCCAGGCGTCATCGCTCACGGTGCTCGACGCGCTGCGTACCCCCCATGACGCGGACCGGCCGACCGTCGGCGCTGCCCGGTTCGCCGGCGGGGTGCGGCGGCTGCCGATCGGCCCGGAGATTCCGCACCTGACCGAGGCGTTCCTGAACAAGTGCCTGGCGGACATGCGGCACCTCGGCCTGCTGTGACCTGAGATCCGTCGATCAGTCGGTGGACCAGGTGACCTCGGGGGGTTCGGCGCCGTTGCCACGGCGCTGGGTCCGCAGGCCCGGGTAGCCCGGGCGCCAGCTGGTCAGGACGATCTGTTCGGCGGCCTCGTCCACGGTCGTGCGGACGACCTCGGTCAGCTCGACGCGGAACAGCTCGAACGGCTCGGGCGGGGTGACCGCGTCGACGAACCTGGCCAGCTCGGCCGGATCGTCGACCCAGCGGGCATGGCCGGCGACGCGGACGTCGCCGCCGCCCATGCCCGTGCCCGGACCGGGATTGGCGCTCAGCGCGAACCGGGGGTCGCGGCGCAGGTCCTGGGACTTGCGCGCGCCGGGCATGCTGCCCAGCCACAGCTGCCCGAAGCGGAAGGTCGTCTCGATCCCGCTGGTGCGCGGCGACCCGTCCGCGCGCAGGGTCGCCAGGACGTGATGGCGAAACGCCTCGAACCGGGTGCGGACCGTCTCGGCGAACTCGGGTTGGGCGCGCTCGACGTCGCCCCATGATGTCGTCACCAGGCCATCGTGCGGTCCTAACCCTGTCATCCCCTGTCAGGGTTCCGCGCCTAGCATCTGGGGATGTGCGCTCGAGCCGGTTGACCGCGTTGCTTCTGCACATGCAGGCGGTCCGGCGCTCCACCGCGCCGCGGCTCGCCGCCGAGCTGGAGGTGTCCGTGCGCACCGTGCGCCGTGACATCGCCGCCCTGCAGGACGCCGGTGTCCCGCTGTGGACCGAGCCGGGCCGCGCGGGCGGCGTGCGGCTGACCGACGGCTGGCGCACCGATCTCGACGGCCTCACCGGCGACGAGGCCGCCGCCCTGCTGCTCGCCGGCGCCGGCCCCGACGTCCTCGTCGGCCTGGGCCTCGCCGCCGACGCGGCCGCCGCCCGCACCAAGGTTCTCGCCGCCCTGCCGCCGCGACCGCGCGACCGCGCCGGTCAGATCCACCAGCGCTTCCTGCTGGACGCGCCGGGCTGGTTCCGTCACGAGGAGCCAGTGCCGCACCTGTCCGCCCTCGCCGCCGCCGTCTGGTCCGCCCGCCGCGTCGACCTGAGCCACACCCCGGGACGACGCCTCGCGGCCGAAGCTGCGGCCGGGACTGAAGTCGCGGCCGGGACCAACGAGGCCGGGCCTGAAGCCGGGGTCGTGGTCGGGGCCGGCCTCGTCGTCGGAGGAAAGGCCGGGGCCACGGCTGAGGCGAGTCGGCGGGTCGATCCGCTCGCGCTGGTGTGCAAGGCGGGTGTCTGGTATCTCGTGGCGCGCCATCGCGGCCGGATCCTGAGCTACCGGATCAGCAGGATCAGCCGCGTGCGTCCGCGCGCCGAGACCTTCGAGCGCCCCGCCGACTTCGACCTGGCTTCCTGGTGGCGCGAGTCCGCCGACGCGTTCACCCGGACGCTGCTGCGCTGGACATGCCGACTGCGGCTGTCCCCGGCGGCGCTCGCCGACCTGCGCCATGCCGTCGACCCGGTGGCGGCCCGCGACGCCCTCGCCACCGCCTCGCCGCCGGACGCCGAGGGCTGGCGCGTCGTCTCGGTGGCCACTGAGGGCCTGGACGTCGCCCTGTTTCAGCTGCGCATGCTCGGCGACGGCGTCGAGGTGCTCGACCCCGCCGAGCTGCGTGAGGCCCTCGCCGACACCGCGCGGCGCGTCGCCGCCCGCAACGCTGCCAGACCGGACCGGTTCACGACGTGACGGGGACGGTCGGTCGTTTGTCAGGTGACGTCGGGAAACGCCGTCGCCCGGTACCGTCGCGGTAGGGATGCGAGGAGGGTGCGCCATCAGTACCGGTGAGCTGGTCGCGGTGGCCCTGGTGATGGCCGTCGGCCTGGTGGGCGTCGTGCTGCCGGTGCTGCCCGGTCTGGTGCTCGTCTGGGGTGCGGGGCTGTGGTGGACGATCGCGGACGGCAAGGGCGTCGGGCACTGGATCGTTCTGGCGCTGATGACGGCCCTGTTCGTCATCGGCGCGCTGACGAAGTACGTCCTGCCGGCGCGCGCCACCGCCGGGCGGGGCGTGCCCTGGCCGAGCCTCGCGATCGGCGTGGTCTGCGCGATCGTGGGCTTCTTCGTGGTGCCCGTCGTCGGTCTGCTGATCGGCGGCGTCTTCGGCATCTACGTGGCGGAGCTCGTCCGCCTCGGCGACTACCGGACCGCCGCGGGCACCACCTGGGCGGCGATCGTGGCCTTCGGCGTCGGCATGCTGGTGGAGCTGGTGGCCGGCGTGCTGATGGCGGGTGTCTGGCTGGTCGGCGAGATCGTCATGTGACCTGCCGCGCGGGCCACTGAAATGCGCAATCCTGAATGTCGCGATTCGATTAATGGTCCGCAATATTCCGCGGATTGCCGCGGGGCGGGTCGAACGGTCGATGGTTCCCGGGTTGCATAATGCCGGGATGACACCCGGCCGCCGGACATCGACCATATGAATGCCGCTACTCGCGGACCGACGGTTCTCATCCAGAATCCGACCGTCGTCGCGCCGGTGGAGACGTCCGTGTTCCGGGCGGGTCGGCCGGCGTACGACCCGGTGCGCGCCGCGGCCGAGTCGGTGGCCGTGCGCGCCGCGCTGGTCGAGCTCGGCGTCGAGCCGCGGGCGCCGTCGGAGGTGCTCACCGCCCTGCCCCGGCCGGTGCTGCTCGAACTCGCCGCCCGCGCGGTCAGCGCCGACGACGACGCACGGCTGCTCGCCGCCCGTGACGTGCTGCGGGACTGGTCGGTGCCGGCGCTCGCCCCGGTGGTGCTGCGCCAACCGAGACTGCTGCTCGAGCCGGGCGCCGGCGGCGGCGTCATCGGCCTCGAGGCGCCCGACGAGAGCTACGCGCTGCGCCCGCTCGCCGGACTGATGTTCCCCCGTGACCACTACGTCGACCTCGGCGGGGCGGTGGCCGTCGGCCGGCTGCGCCGCCGGGAGCGGGCCCGCGAGACGGTCGTGATGGCCTCGATCCTGCGCGGGCTGCGCGGCCGCTCCGCCGAGGTACGGGTGCCCGAGCCGCTCTACCTGGCCGGCGGTGACGTCGTGACCTGCGGCGGGGTCGCCGTCCTCGGTACCGGGGCGGGCACCAGCCCGGCGGTGTGGGGCCTGCTGCGCCCGTACCTGCTCGGCGCGTTCCCCTACGTCGTCCGGGTGCGCGACGAACTGCGCCGCCCCGAACAGCCGCATCTCGACCACTGGCTGGGCCTCGGGCCGGGCATCGCGCTGGTCGCCGCCGACCGCCTCGACAGCCCCGCGGTCGTCGAGAGCGACGGCGCCGCCGGCCGGGAGACGGCCCTCGTCGACGCGCTGCGCGGCATCGAACTCGCTGTCTGCCCGCTGGCCCCGGAGATGATCGCCGCCTTCGCCGCCGGCGTGTTCTTCCTGCCTGACCCCCGCCCAGCCCCGGGCGCTCGCTACGGCGCTGGCTACCCGGCGGAGGGTTCGGTGGCCGACGGGCCGGCGGCACTGGTGTCGACGGCGAGCGCGCCGTGGACGGAGCCTGTCCTGGCCCGGTTCGGCGTGCACACCGTCGCCGTCCCCTTCGACGAGCACCACAAGCAGCTCGGCAGCCTGCACCGCGCTCTCAACACCGTCCCCGAGGACGCCCTGCTCACCGCCGCCGGCGCCTGGCCAGCCTCCTGAACCGCCCCGCCGCCGCATCACGCACCCGCGCGCCACGGGCCGCGCCGCTGCCAGTGTCCTCGGTGACGGCCGCGTCCTCGGTGACGGCCGCGTCGTCGGCGACGCCATCATCGCTCCTGATCCGCGGGCTGTCGTCCGCGGCGGCGGTGCCGGCGGCGGCGTGGCGGGCGCGCAGGCGATCGCGGATCTCGTCCGGCGAGTAGGAGCCGCGCTGGCGCTGGTCACGGGCCACCAGCACGCCGGTGGCCGCCACCCCGGCGACTCCCGCGACCCCGAGCAGCTTCACCCACCGAGCCCGATGCACCCCGCCAGACTATCCAAGATCGTCGCCGACGCTGACCCTCCCCGCAGGCCGTTTGTGGGGACGGACTTCCCTCGGGTGGGAAACACGCGCGGGGGACAGCGGCACCGTGTCGCGAACTCGCGGCTCTCTGTCCGGTTTGCCCCGGATCTGGCGACACGGGCCGCCTCGAACCTGCCGCAACGGTGCCACGAACCGCCGCGGCAACGCCCACGCCCACGCCCCACTCCTGGCCGTGAGCTACGGCGAGGTCGGCCCCGTTGGGGCATGCTTCAGACATGCCCGACACGCGGATCGACCTGGATCAGGCCCTGGAGCTGGTCCGCACGGGAGATCTGTGGCTGTTCCGCGGGCGGACGGCGGCGGACCGGATGATCCAGACGACGACGAACAGCCCCGTCAACCACGTGGGTATGGCGATCGTCCTCGAGGATCTGCCGCCGCTGCTCTGGCACGCGGAACTCGGCAAGTCGCTGCCGGACCTGTGGTCCGGGACCCGTCAGCGCGGGGTGCAGCTGCATGACCTGCGCGCCGCCGTCGAGGTCTGGGGCCGCCGTTACGGACAGCAAGGCTGGTTGCGCCAGCTGCTGCCGGGCGCCCGCCCCGAGCAGGAGGACGCGGCGTTGCGCACTGTCGCCCGCCTCGACGGCACCCCCTTCCCGACCACCGCCCAGCTCGCCGGCCACTGGCTGCGCGGACGCCTGCCGCACCTGGCCGTCGCCGAGAGGTCGCGCCGTCGATGGCCCGGGCAGCGTCGGCAGGGCAGGCGGACGCTCCCGGATCCGGCGGCGTCCGCGGACTCGGCCGTGCCGGCGGATCCGGTGACGTCCGCGCCCTCGGTGACGTCCGCGCCCTCGGTGATGTCCGAGGATCCGGCCGCGCCGGCGGGTCTGGAGACCGCCTACTGCGCGGAGGTCGTCGCCCTCACCTACGAGGCGATGGGGCTACTGCCGCACGGGCGGCGGCCGAACTGGTACGACCCCGGGCGGTTCTGGAGCGGGGACAGCCTGGAGCTGGCCGACGGCTTCACACTCGGCGGAGAGATCGCCGTCGCCCTCCCGGACGCCACCTGAGCCTCCCGAACCCGCCGATGCCTGCGGGCCCTGCGACGTCTCCAGGCCCTCCGGCTCTGCCGACGCCTCCGGCTCTGCCGACGCCTCCGAACCGGCCGACGCCTCCAGGTCCACCGAGCCCTCCCGACCCCCCGAATCCGCGGAACCGTGAGCGGGACGCGGCCGCCGCCTGTCGCGCCGCGCTGGCCCGGCCCATGGCGCGCCGGGACTCGACGACCGCGCCGCGCACCCGGGCGATCTCGCGGCCCGCCCAGCGCGGGGGAGGGGCGGCGAGGTCGCGGGTGAGCGCCGCGAGCGGCTCCCGGCAGGCCAGTAACGCCGCGACGGCGTCGTGCGGATGGGGTGGCCGGGACGCGGTGGCGGCATCGGAGCGCCCCGGCCGCCATCGCGCGAGCCCGGACAGCACCCGGTGCGCCCGCAGCGTCGGCGCGATCTCGGCGAGACGGTCGAACGCGGCCTCCACCTGGGCGTGTGTCTCACCGAGCGCGGCGCGCATGCCGCCGTCCGGCGCGGGTGGGCCGGTGCGTGGGGTGCGGCGGCGGCCGGTCTGGCAGACCACCAGATGGTCGGTCAGCGCGGCCAGCACGTCGGCGACCCGTCGGCGCAGCACATCCCCCGAGCGGACGGGCAGGACGAACCAGGCGGCGGCGAGCCCGATGCCCGCGCCGAGTGCCACGGCCAGCAGCCGCTCCCGCAGCAGGGACGCGCCGGACTGCCCGTAGTAGCCGTAGAGCAGCGCGAGCACCCCGGTGACGGCGGCCGTCCAGTATGCGTAGGACGCGGCACGCAGCCATACCCCGAACGTGAGCAGCACGAAGATGGCCACGATCGACCACCGGTCGTGGGCGGGCAGCTGGCCGGCGAGGACGCTGGCCGTCGCCGTCCCCACCGCCGCGCCGGCGAGCCGCTGGCCGCTGCGGTAGGCGACGTCCCCGCGCCCCCGGTTGCCGCTGTTCACGAGGTAGGCGGTGAGGATCAGCCAGGTGCTGTGGTGGGTGAACACATGCCGACCCACGACGAAGGCGACCCCCAACGCCACCGCCATCTGCGCCGCCATCCGGGTGCTTGCCGCCAGCCGCCGTCCCGGCCGCGCGCCGCCGGCCGCCTGTGCCACGGCCGGCGCGGGAGTGGGCCGCGGCGCCGCGGCTGGCGGCGGTGCGGCCGTCGACGGCCGCAGGCGGGTTTCGACGGCGCCCGCGAGGGTGACCCACGCGACGGCGATCAGGGCGATCCCGACCAGGGCAAGCCGGGTCATGCCCCGCGCGTCCGGTGGGACCGGTGTGATGATCAACGCGATGAACGGCAGCGTCGCCAGCGTGCCCGCCCGGGCCGCCACCGGCCCGAACCGCCGGACCCAGATCGCGCCGCTGATCACGACGGCGAACAGCGCCTCGCCGGCGGACCGGTGCCGCTTGGTGAGCTCGGCGATCTCGCTCGCGAGCAGCGCCACCCCCGGCGTCACCACGACCGGCAGCCATCGGGGCGCGGGCGAGCGGCGGTCGGTGCGCCGCCGCACCCGGCCGAGCGTCAGCGCCAGCACCACGCCGAGGACGACAGCGCCCGACCCGACCCCGGTCCACGAACGCAGCTCCAGCACGGTGCCGAACGTCGCCAGCACCGCACCCGTCGTCGACAGCACCACGGGCCACGGTTCGGCCGCCCGTCCGCCGACTCGTGACCACAGCCGTCCCAGCACGGTGGAATCGTCGCGCAAGATACTCGTCATGATGAACCGAATGCCGTCCCTGGTCGCGCTGCATCGACGGGCTTAGCTGGAGGGTGAGGTCGGCAAGATAGTACGTGATAGCTTCATAATCATGGCGACGAGTCGGGAGGAGAGCGCGGCGGCGGCGCGGCGTGCGGTGACGCATCTGGGGCGCCGGCTACGGGCAGAGCGGCCGGCCGGAGCGCTCAACGGTACGAAGCTGACCGTGCTCAGCCACCTCTACCGGCTCGGCCCGAGCACCCCGAAGGACATCGCCACGGCCGCACGGCACCAGCCGCAGTCCCTGTCCCGCACCTTCGCCGAGCTCCAGGAAGCCGGGCTCATCAGCAGGCGTCCCGGCGAGCACGACCGCCGCGCCGCCGTCCTGACGATCACGGAGGTGGGCCGCGACGCGCTCGTGCGCGACATGGCCCACCGCGACGCCTGGCTCGCCCGCGCCCTCGACGCGCTGACCGACGCCGAGGTCGACCTGATCCGCATCGCCGCCACCCTGCTCGACCAGATCGCCGAGAGTCCGTCGGACCAGGACCAGCGCGCGGATCAGGCGAAGACGACGGTGCGGTGACCGTTGATGAGGATGCGGTGTTCGACGTGCCAGGTCACGGCGCGGGCGAGGGCGCGGCATTCGACGTCGCGGCCGAGGGCGGCGAGGCGGTCGGGGCCGTCGGCGTGGCTGACGCGGACGACGTCCTGCTCGATGATCGGGCCGTCGTCGAGTGTGGCCGTGACGTAGTGGGCGGTCGCGCCGATCAGCTTCACGCCGCGGGTGTGGGCCTGGTGGTAGGGGCGGGCGCCGGAGAAGCTCGGCAGGAACGAGTGGTGGATGTTGATCGCCCGTCCGGTCAGCAGCTCGCACAGTGACGGCGAGAGGATCTGCATGTACCGGGCGAGGACGACGAGGTCGATCCGCTCGGTGGCGATGATGTCCCGCAGGGCCTGTTCCTGCGCGTCGCGGGTGTCCGGGGTGACCGGCAGGTGGCGGAAGGGGATGCGGTAGGAGGCGGTGAGCGCGGCGAAGTCCGGATGGTTCGACACGACCAGCGGGAGGTCGACATCGAGCAGACCGGAGCGGTGCCGGTAGAGCAGGTCGTTGAGGCAGTGGCCGAAGCGGCTCACCAGGACCAGCACCCGGGGGCGGATCGCGAGGTCGTGGAGCTGCCAGTCCATCGCGAACCGTTCGGCCACCGGCGCGAAACCGGCGCGCAGCGAGTCCGCGGTCACGCCCGGCTCCTCGGCGACGACGTGGACGCGCATGAAGAAGCGGCCGGTGTCGGCGTCGCCGAACTGGGCGGCGTCGGCGATGTTGCCGCCGGCGCCCGCGAGGTAGGCCGAGACGGCGGCGACGATGCCGCGCCGGTCCGGGCAGGAGAGCGTCAGCACGTACTCAGGAATGGGCACAGCCCTTCCTACCTCGGCTTACGCCCTCCGACCCCCCTGGTGCGGGGTCGACGCCCGGCGGGATGTGAGCCGGGGCCGGTGCGGCCCGCGGGACGGTACCGGGCCGTCGGGCGCAGCCGCCGCCCGCGCCGGCGCATCAGCCCACCGCCGGCATCGGCGTGCCGTCGAGGTGGGGGACGGTGATCGCGGTGATCAGCAGGCCACCCGCGGCGAGCCAGCGGCCGTCGAAGCCGGTCAGTTCCGCTCCGTCGATCGTCGGGCCGCTGACGAGCAGCTTCGCCGTGAACGTGCCCTCGGCCCGCGTCCCGGGCGCCGACGTCGCACCGGGTGCCGGGACGAGCACCGGGACGAGGGCCGGGTCGGGTGCCGAGCCGCCGCCCCCGGCGGGCGTGGTGACGGGTGCCGTACCGGGGTCGACGGTGAGCGCGGCGTCCTCGAAACCGAGCCAGCGCTGCGCGAGCGGGAACCACGCCTTGTAGACGGACTCCTTGGCGCTGAACAGCAGCCGGTCCCAGTGGACGGACGGTCTGGTCTCGGTGAGCGTGGCGAGCCACCCTTCCTCGGCCGGCACGGTGATCTCGCGGGTGACGCCGCGCGGATTAGCCTCGTTGGGTTCGGCGTCGATGCCGATCGTGCGCAGCTCGCCCGCCCGGGCGACGGCGGCCGCCCGGTACCCGGCGCAGTGGGTGATGCTGCCGACGACCCCCGCCGGCCAGCCGGGGGCGCCCCGCGGGCCGGGCAGGATCGGCGCCGGCGGCAGGCCGAGCTCGCGCAGCGCCCGGTGCGCGCACACCCGGGCGGTGGTGAACTCCCGGCGCCGCTTGTCGACGGCCCGGGCGAGCAGCGCGGACTCCTCGGGGAACAGCACCGCGGCCGGGTCGTCCTCGAAGGCCTCGACCGCGACCGCCGAGGCGGGCAGCAGACTCGCCAGCACCGCGGTCAGCCCCGCCCCACCGGCCGCGCGGCCTGCCCGCGCGCCGCCGCGCCGCCCGACCCCTCCGGCGACCCCGTCGTCTCGGAGACGTAGGGCAGGATCTGCCGCGGGCCGGCGAAGGGCCGGCCGTAGGCCTCCCACGCCACCCGTTCCCGCGGGTAACCCATCGAGACCTCCTCGAAGCGGACGTCGTCGTACCAGGTGGTGCGGGGGATGTGCAGGTGACCGTAGACGGCGGCGGTGGCGTGGAAACGCCGGTGCCAGTCGGCGGTGGCGGTGGTGCCGCACCACAGGGCGAAGATGGGGTAGCGCAGGACGTCGGTGGGCTGGCGCACGAGCGGCCAGTGGTTGACGAGCACCGTGGGCATCGCCGGGTCGAGCGTGGCGAGGCGCTCGGCGGTGAGCGCGACGCGGGCCCGCGACCACGCGTCGATCGTCGGGTACGGGTCGGGATGCAGCAGCCACTCGTCGGTGCAGACGACGCCGGTCTCCCGGGCGAGGGCCAGAGCCTCGGCCTTGGTGCTCACACCGCCGGGGCGGAAGGTGTAGTCGTACGGGACGAACAGCGGCGCGACGACGGCGGGCCCGCCGTCACCCGTCCACACCGGGTACGGATCCTCCGGGGTGATCACCCCGAGGTCGCGGGCCGTCTCGACGAGATACTCGTAGCGGGCCTGGCCGCGCAGCCGGATGGTCTCCTGCTTCGCCGTCCACAGCTCGTGGTTGCCGGGCACCCAGATGACCTTGGCGAACCGCTCGGCGAACAGCCGCCAGATCGCCGTGATGTCGGCGGCGAGCTCGGCGATGTCACCGGCGAGGATGAGCCAGTCGTCGGGGGACTCCGGCTCGATCGCCTCGACGATCCGCCGGTTGTCCGGATAGCCGACGTGGACATCGCTCACGGCCATCAGGCGACCGCTGCGCGCCGGCGACTCCGCGAAGGGCACGATGAAAGCGTACCCGCGGCGCGAGGGACCTGTCCGGCTGTCGGGGCAACCGGTGCGTCCTGGCGTCGTCCGCCGCGCGACAGACCGTCGGCCGTCACTGGTGGGCCAGTCGATGTTCGACCCGCCCCGGAACCGGGCATCCCGGGGGAGATCACGCAACCGCGGACCGCGGAACGGAGTGGATGATGGGTGACGTCGGGACCGGGCTGCTCATCGGCCTCGGTGTGGTCGTGGCCGTCGGCGTCGTGCTGGCCGGGGTCGCGTTCGTGGTGTTCCGGCGCCACGAGGTGCCGCTGCGCGGGGCCGCGGCGGCGATCGGGAGCATCCTTTACCTGCTCTCGCCCGTCGACGCCGTCCCCGAGGTCCCCCTCGGGCCGATCGGCCTCGTCGACGACCTCATGGTGCTGTTCGCCGCGGCCGCCTACGTGCGCCGCCTGATCCAGGCCCGCCGCGAACCGGTGCCCGGCGAGCTCGGCCGCTCCGGCCTGCTCCCGCCCGCTGCCCCACCGCGCCTGCCCCGCCAGGCCCGCCAGCCCCGCCAGGCCCTCCAGCCCCGGTCGTCCCGTCTGCCCCTGCGCCGCCGCGTCCGTTGACCGCGCGCGACGCGGCCGCCTTGCGGCTGCCTTCCGCACTGACGGCGGGGCTGGGCGGTCAGGCGCGGCTGGACCGGGCGCGGGCGACGTAGTCGCTGAGCTCCCGGTAGCCGCCCTGGTCGGCCCAGGCGGCCCGGGTCCGGGCGCTCGCCGCGTCGTCACCGCCGCTGAGCTCGGCGCTGACCTCGTCGATGCGGTCGACGATCACGCGTACACGGGGATCGGTTGGGTCGGTGCCGGCGTCGAGTTCGGCCTGGGCGCGCAGGTACAGCTCGGGCAGCTCCACGGCGACGGCGTGGCGGGCCCGCTCGCCGAGCTCGGCGTGCCGGGCGCGCAGGGCCTCGAGCTGGGCGTCGGTGAGCTGGCGGGCCACCGCCTGCTCGACGTCGGTCGTGCCGCGCAGCAGCCGGACGAGGTCGTCGACGTCGGGCTGGGCCTCCCGGCCGCGCAGGTTCGTCAGCACCGCGGACAGCTGGGTGCGCAGGCGCTGCGCGGCGGCGATGTGCTTGTCGAGGTGGTCAAGCTGGTCGGCGAGCAGCGTGCGCGGGTCGCCGGCGCGCAGGGCCGCCGGGATCTGGTCCAGGGGCAGGCCGAGCTGCCGCAACGCGACGATCCGGTACAGCGTGGCGACGTCCTCCGCCGTGTAGCGGCGGTGGCCGCCCGGGCCGCGGCGCGACGGCCGCAGCAGGCCTATCCGGTCGTAGTGATGCAGGGTGCGCACCGTCAGGCCGCTCTCGGCGGCGAGCTCACCGACCCGCCAGGTGCGCGACCCGTGGCTGTGGCTGTGGCTGTCTCTGTCGCTGTCACCGAGATGGTGGTCATGGTCGGAGACGGGTGTGGGGGCGGTCATGGATCCACCGTCGCTCCTGACCCGACGTCAGGTGCAAGGCCGACGCCGCGGAGAACGAGCTTCGGCAGCCGTATGCCGGGTTGTGATCTTCATGGTCATCGTCGCGCGGCGGGGCTTGGCAGCGTCACGGCAGCGTCACGGCGACCCGTGTCGCGAACAGGGGGACAAAACGGACGCGACGCGTGGCGCGTGGCGTTAGACGGCGAGGCCGTAGGAGCGGGCTATCTCGGCGAGGTCGGCGACGCCGCCTTCGCCGAGGGCGCGAAAGTGCCAGCCGTCCGCGGCGCGCAGCAGCTCGCCGAAGAGCATGGAGGTGTCCCGCGCCGCGGTCGTGGACAGGTCGTAGCGGACGAGCTCGGTCTCGGTCTCCGCGTTGACGACGCGGATGTACGCGCCGCGCACGTCGCCGAAGCTCTGGCGCCGGTAGTCGGCGTTGTGGATGCTGACGGGGAACACGACCCGCGTGATCGCGCTGGACAGCAGGTCAAGCCGGACCTGGATCTGCTCGTCGTCGCCCGCGCCCTCGCCGGTGAGGTTGTCGCCGCGGTGCACGATCTCCCCGCGCGGGGTGCTGAGGTTGTTGTAGTAGACGAAGTAGGTCAGCCCGGGCGCCCGGCCGTCGTCCTGCAGGGCGATCGCGCTCGCGTCGAGGTCGAACTCCTCGGCGCCCGGACGATTGGGATCCCAGCCCAGACCGACCGTGATGTGCGTGAGGGCGGCCGTCGTGTCAGTGAGGGCCGCGCTGGCGCCCTTGGCGAGATCGATGCCCACTGTTCTCCGTCTCCGTGCGGCCCGCCGCCTCGTGCGCCGGGCCCGTCCAACTTCGCGATGCGTGATCAGCCAAGCACATGCCGGCGAGACCGGGCAGCCCAACGCGCAGACTCGGGGCACCTGGGGCCGGGGCGCGCGGATCAAGCCCCAGAGCGACGCCCAGCGGTGTAAGGGAAGTACTCGCTCCGGGGGCGCGTGATGGGCTTGATTGGCTAACGTCGGCAGACGTGGATCAACTACCGCTGCTCGTCGGTTCCGGCGACATCGCCCGCGCGCTCGGCCTGACCCGCCAGGCCGTCGACCACCGGCTGCGGGTGGATCCGGCGGCGCCGGCCCCGGCGGCGGTGGTCAACCGGACTCCGACCTGGAGCGGTACCCGGATCTGGTGGCGGGCGGAGATCGACCGGTGGCTGCGGCTCGACCCGGAGCACTGGGACGTGCACTGAGCCGCCGGGAGCCGCCAGGAGACGCCAGGCAGATTATCGGCAGGTGACCGGCGGTGGTCGACACCGAGCGGGCTTGTTCGCCTGCTCGACCCCCCGCGGACTCTGTCGCCGCCACACCGGCGCCCCTAGCCTTGCGGGGATCTTCAGCGAGGGCCCGCGCTGTCTCCCCTGAGGCTTCCGGAGGTACATGTGTCCGCAGTCACCCATGCCCGGCGTTCGCGGCTGGCACTGGGTTCGTTCGGCGCCGCCGCCTGCGCGGTCGCCCTGCTCTGGGCCTGGGTCCTCGCGCCTGCCGCGCGGGCCGCGTCCCTGCCCACACCCGACCACATCGTCGTGGTGATGCTGGAGAACCACGCGTACTCGCAGGTGATCGGCTCGTCCAGCGCCCCCTACATCAACTCGCTGAAGGCCGGCGGGGCGAACCTCACCGCCTCCTACGGGCTCACCCATCCCAGCCAGCCGAACTACGTCGCGCTGTTCTCCGGCGGCACCCAGGGCGTCACCAGCGACAGCTGCTACACCCCGGGCTTCAGCTCCGCCGCCAACCTCGGCTCCGAGCTGATCGCGGCGGGGAAGACCTTCGCCAGCTACAACGAGGGCCTGCCGTCCGAGGGTTCCACGGTCTGCACGAACAGCTCGACGAAGTACGCCCGCAAGCACAACCCGTGGTTCGCCTTCAGCAACGTCCCGACGAGCCTCGCGCACACCTTCACCGCCTTCCCCACCGACTACACGACGCTGCCGAAGGTCTCCTTCGTCGTCCCGAACCTGTGCAACGACATGCACGACTGCTCGGTGAGCACCGGCGACAGCTGGGTGAGCAGCAAGCTCGGCGCCTACGCCACCTGGGCGAAGACCCACAACAGCCTGCTGGTGGTGACCTTCGACGAGGACAACTCGCTGAGCGGCAACCACATCCCGACCGTGATCTACGGCCAGCACGTGACCGCGGGCAGCAGCTCGGCGACGACCTACAACCACTACAACCTCCTGCGCACCCTGGAGGACCTCAGCGGGCTGACCACCCACGCCGGCAACGCGTCGAGCGCGTCCGACATCACCGGCATCTGGAGCTAGTCGCTCGTGTATCTCGCGGACACCCGCGCCGCCGGTCGAGTCGGGGACGCCCCCCGGCTCGCCCGGCGGGCCGTGCCGGCGACCGTGCTCGTGCTCGGGACGGTCAGCCTCCTCACCGACATCTCCGCCGAGATGGTCACCGCCGTCCTGCCCCTGTACCTGGTGACCGAGATGGGACTGTCCCCGCTCGGCTTCGGTCTGCTCGACGGCATCTACAACGGGGCGTCCGCGGCCGTCCGCCTCGTCGGCGGGCATCTGGCCGACCGCGGCTCGCGGTACAAGACGGTGGCCGTGCTCGGGTACGGCCTGTCGGCGTTGTGCAAACCCGCGTTGCTGGTGGCGCGCGGCCTGCCGGCCATCGCCGCCGTGCTCGCGGTGGACCGGACCGGCAAGGGGCTGCGCACGGCCCCGCGGGACGCGATGATCTCGTTGTCCGCGGCGCCGGAGACGAGGGGCCGGGCATTCGGCGTCCACCGGGCGATGGACACCGCGGGCGCGCTGCTCGGGCCGCTCGCCGCGTTCGTCGTGCTGCGGGCGTCGGTCGACGGGTTCGACGCGGTGTTCACCGTCAGCTTCTGCGTCGCGACGGCCGGGGTGGCCGTGCTCCTGCTGTTCGTCCCCGGACGCGCGGCGCGGTGGGGGACGGACACCGGCCCGCACCGGCAGGCCGCGGTCGGCACGCCGGCTGCCGAGTCGATGGCTGCCGAGTCGATGGCTGCCCCGGACGCGGCGGCGGCCGCGCGGGCGGCGGGAACACGGGCCGTTCTCGGGCTGCTGGGCCAGGCCGAGCTGCGGCGCCTGACGCTGTGCGCGTTGGTGCTGGGCGCCGCCACCGTCAGCGATTCCTTCCTCTATCTCGTCCTGCGTGCCGACGTCGACCTGCCGGTCGCCTGGTTCCCGGTGCTGCCGGTCGGCAGCGCCGCGTCCTTCCTGCTGCTGGCCGTCCCCTTCGGGCATCTCGCCGATCGCGTCGGTCGCTGGTGGGTGTTCGTCGGTGGTCATGGCCTGCTGCTGGCCGCGTACGGGTTGCTGCTCGCTCCCCATCCTGCCGGGGTGCTGCCCGCGGGCGCGTTGCCCGCCGTCGTGCTCGCCCTGCACGGCGCGTTCTACGCGGCTACCGACGGGGTGCTCATGGCCGCGGCGGCCGGCTCGGTCCCACAGCGGCTGCGTTCCAGCGGGCTCGCCCTGGTCCAGACGGGTCAGGCCGGCTCCCGGTTCGCCGGCTCGCTGCTGTTCGGGGCCGCCTGGACGGCCTGGGGCGAACGGGCCGCGGTCGCCGCCGCGGCGGGCGCGCTGCTGGCCGCCGTGGCCGCGGCCATGGCGCTGCGCCCCGACTCCCCGGCACCGGGCTCCCCGGCACCGGGCTCCGCGACATGAGTGTCCGAGCCCGGCTCGCGGTCCTGGCCGCCGTCCTCGTGGTGCTCGCGGGGGTCGGGACGGCCGCCGTCGTGCACGCCTCGGACCGGGCGGCCCGCCGCGACGACCAGCAGGCGGGTGGACCGCCGATCCATCCCGGCCAGGTCCGGCTGGCGACCGGTACCGGTGCGCCGCCGCGGCGGCTGGTGGTCCGCAGCATGGCCTGGGGTCCGCATCGCGACGAGCTGGTCGTCGCGCCGGTGGGGGACCCGGGGGCGGCGCGGGTGTCGTCGGGCGTGCGCTGTCTGCGCTTCCACGCGGCGGCGGGCACGGGCCTGTGCCTGCGGCGGGTGCCGGGCATCGTCGGGGACAGCTACCAGGCCGTGGTGCTCGACGCCGACCTGCACGAGCGGCGGCGCGTCGCCGTCGGCGGCATCCCCACCCGCACCCGGGTCTCCCCGAGCGGGCGGATGGCCGCGTGGACGGTCTTCGTCAGCGGCGACTCGTACGCCGACGGGACCTTCTCCACCCGGTCGTCCATCCTCGACACCCGCACCGGGCACCTCGACACCAACCTCGAGACCTACCGGATCGTTCGCGACGGTCGAGCCTTCCGCGCCCCGGACGTGAACGTCTGGGGGGTGACGTTCGCCGACGACGACCACTTCTTCGCCACCCTCGCCACCGGCGGGCAGACGTACCTGGTGCGCGGGGAGGTCGCCGCCCGCACCCTGACGACGCTGCGGGGCAATGTGGAGTGCCCGTCACTGTCGCCGGACGGGACCAGGCTGGCGTTCAAGAAGCGGGTGCCGGGGCTGCCGAAGGACGCCCCCTGGCGCCTGTCCGTCCTCGATCTGCGCACGATGCGGGAGACGCCGCTCGCCGAGGGGCGCGACGTCGACGACCAGGCGCTGTGGCTCGACGATCGAACCATCGCCTACGCCCTGCCCGGCGACTACGGCACCGACCTGTGGTCCGCGCCGGCCGCCGGGACCGGCACGCCCCGGCTGCTGGCCACGGCCGCGCTCGCCGGCGCCGTGCTCGGCTGAGCCCCGGGTGACCGCCTGACCCGGGCGGCCACCCGGGTCGCCGCCTCTGCGATTGACTTCGAGCGTGCTCCAGGTTCTAGCGTTGGGGCATGGCCACGCTCGAAGTGCCCGCGACGCGGACATCGCCGATCTGCCAGCCTCTCCCGGCCCGCATCGAGGACGGGGCTGGGAGTGGGGGCACCGACGACCCCGGTTCGTTCACGATCGCCGAGGCCGCGGCGGCGACCGGGGTCAGCGTCCACACGCTGCGGTACTACGAGCGTGCGGGGCTCATGCGGGACCCGGTCGCGCGGGCCAGCTCCCGGCACCGCCGTTACACCGAGGACGACGTCCAGTGGGTCACGTTCCTGACCAGACTGCGCCTGACCGGCATGCCGATCCGGGAGATGGCCCGCTACGCGCGGCTGGCCAGCGCCGGGGAGAGCTCCAAGCCCGAGCGGCTCGCGCTGCTCACCGAGCACCGCCGCCGGGTGCTTGAGCAACTGGACGAGGTCCAGCGCAATCTTGCGCTCATCGACTACAAGATCGCTTTTTACCAGGAGAGGATCGCTCGCTGATGCGCACGGTCACACTTGGCAGCCAGGGCCTGCGGGTCGCTCAGCAGGGCCTGGGCTGTATGGGAATGTCCGAGTTCTATGGCGCCGGAGACGACGCGGAGTCCGTCGCGACGATCCACCGGGCCCTCGACCTCGGCGTCACACTGCTCGACACCGCCGACATGTACGGGCCGCATATCAACGAGGAGCTCGTCGGCCGGGCGATCGCCGATCGCCGCGACCAGGTCGTGCTTGCCACCAAGTTCGGTATCGTCCGCGACCCGGCCGACCCGACCGTGCGCGGCGTGAGCGGTCGGCCCGAGTACGTCCGCGCCGCCTGCGACGGGTCGCTGCGCCGGCTCGGCGTCGACCACGTCGACCTGTACTACCAGCACCGGGTCGACCCGACCGTGCCGATCGAGGAGACCGTCGGGGCGATGGCGGAGCTCGTCGCCGCCGGGAAGGTGCGCTACCTCGGGCTGTCCGAGGCGGCCCCGGCGACGATCCGCCGGGCGCACGCGGTCGCGCCGATCAGCGCGCTGCAGACCGAGTACTCGATCTGGTCGCGGGAGCCCGAGGCGGAGATCCTGCCGACGTTGCGGGAACTCGGCATCGGCTTCGTCGCCTACAGCCCGCTGGGCCGCGGCTTCCTGACCGGCACCGTCCGCTCCGACGCGAGCCTGGCCGCCGACGACTTCCGCCGTGGGATGCCGCGTATGCAGGGCGAGAACCTCGACGCGAACCTCGCCGTCGTGGCCGAGATCGAGAAGCTCGCCACCGAGAAGGGGGTCACCCCGGCGCAGCTCGCCCTGGCCTGGGTGCACCACCAGGGCGACGACATCGTGCCGATTCCCGGCACCAAGCGCCGCCACTACCTCGAGGACAACGTCGCCGCGGCCGCCGTCACCCTGACCGCCGACGAGTCCGCCCGCCTCGCCGCCGCCGGTGAGGCGGTCACCGGGGCCCGCTACCCCGACATGTCCTTGGTCAACCGGTAGGGATCGAGCGTCGGGGAGTCCTGCGCGGAGCAGACGCGGTAGCCGATCCCGCGCACGGTGAGGATGTGCGTCGGCGCGGACGGGTCCATCTCCAGCTTGCGGCGCAGCCGGCGGACGTGGACGTCGAGCATCCGCGCCCCGCCGAAGTAGTCGTACCCCCAGACCCGTTCCAGCAGCTGCTTGCGGGACACCGCCCGTCCGCCGGCGACCGCCAGCTCGCACAGCAGCCGGAACTCGGTGCGGGTCAGGTGCTGGTCCTCACCACGCCGGCGCACGATCCCCTCCGCCGGGCGGATCTGCAGGTCACCGACGCTCAGTCCGCTCGCCGCCACCCGGTCGGGATGCACCCGGCGCAGCAGGGCGCGCAGCCGGGCGAGCACCTCCGCCGTCACCGGCGGCGCGGTGACGTGATCATCCGCGCCGGCCTCCAGACCGGCGACGACGTCGGCCGGTGCGGACCGCCCGGCGACCATGACGAGCGGCACGTCGCCGGCCGCCCGCAGCCGGCGGCAGAACTCCAGACCGTCCATCTCCGCTCCAGCCCCTGCCTCGGCCCGCGCGCCGGCCTCGGCGTCGGGCGCTGGCCTGGTCGCCTCGTCCTCCGCCAGGTCCGCGGGGTCCGCCAGGCGGTCGATGGACGGCGCGCCGGCCGGACCGTAGACCAGCTCGTCGAGGCGGGCCGCGTCGAGGTCGTCCGGTGCGAGGCGGAGGTGTGGCTCGAGGCAGGGGTCTGGCTCGAGGCGGGTGTCTGGCTCGAGGCAGGGGTCTGGCTCGAGGTGGAGGGCCGGCTCGAAGGGCAGGTCTGACTCGAGAGGCAGGGCCGAACCGGCCGGCAGCGGCAGGCAGCTGAGCACGAGGTGCGCCGGTCGGTCGGCGAGCAGGGCGAGGGCCTGTTCACCTGACCGGGTGACGTCGACGTCGTAGCCCTCGCCGATCAGCGCGGGCACGAGGTCCCGCCGCATGCCGGCCTCGGCGCCCACAAGCAGAAGAGTGGTCCGCACCTTGCCCATTTTCCCTCTTCCAGGCCTGTTGTCCCCTACAGGGCACACCCGGTCGGAGGCCGGACCGTCCTGCCCCACGGTGAACCTCGGCGACAACCGTGCCGTTGCCTGCCTGCGGGAACCGGCTGGCACCCACCCGGCGGGCCAGACGTCCCGCGCCCGGGGTACTGCCGGCACCCGCAATGGGGACCGCCGACCCGGCCCGATCGACTGGGCCCGGGGCCTGCGTCCGAGCCGGGACCCGCATCCGGCGCTCCGTTTCCCGCACCCGCCTCCGGCGTTTTCCCGCACCCGCCTCCGGCGTTTTCCCGCACCCGCCTCCGGCGTTCCGCGCAACGCGGTCCATCCCCATCAATGGGCCCG
>NZ_FZMO01000531.1 GCF_900197875.1 Frankia canadensis
TCCCGGATGGCGGCCACCCCCGCGAGGTAGGCCGCCTGGTCGAGACTGCTGCGCCAGGATCCCGGCGGCGGGCCGCTCCACGCGCCCCGCCGCAGGGCGGCCGGGCCGCCGGGCGGCGCGGGGCGCACGTCGGCGAAGCGCACGCAGCGCACCGCGCCCTCGAAGTCGGCGACGACGCCCCAGAACCCGCCGCGGTCCAGCACCGCGGGATCGTCGCTGATCTCCCGGACCCCGCTCGCGAGGCGCCCGCCGGCGAGCAGGTACGGGCCGGGCCGGCGCGGCGGTGTTGCCGCGCCGCGGCGAGCGGTCCGTTCTGGAGCGCCCATGTTCGTCCGGCTCACCCCGATCACGGTACGCGGTCGCCAGCTGACCCGCCTCGCCCGGGCGGGACCGCCTCCGGGCCAGCGCCCACGGTGGGAGGCTCCCGCGGGCCCGGTGGACGTGCCGTGGGAGAAACCCGATGTTCACGTGGGATCCCTTGACCCAGCGCAACACTTCCGCGACGTCTCGCGGGCCATTCGACGCGAGGCGCCTTCGTCCGCTAGAGTGCTACCTGCACCGCCAAGAACGACTCCAGCAAGACCAGCGGCGGTGCGATGCGGACGTGGCTCAGTTGGTAGAGCATCACCTTGCCAAGGTGAGGGTCGCGGGTTCGAATCCCGTCGTCCGCTCGGAAGCAGAGGGGCTTGAGGTCCGTCAAGCAACGGCCTCCCGCGGCGGAGTGGCCGAGTGGTTTAGGCAAGGGCCTGCAAAGCCCTGTACGCGGGTTCGATTCCCGCCTCCGCCTCTGGTTCATCGCGGGCGATTAGCTCAGTGGGAGAGCGCTACCTTGACACGGTAGAGGTCACTGGTTCAATCCCAGTATCGCCCACCCCGCACAGCATCAGACCATCACCTGAAGGCCACTCCTCGGAGTGGCCTTCGTCATGTCCGGCAGGCGTCAGCTGGCGGGGGCAGCGGGGGTGCTGGTCGCGCCGAGGAGGTAGGCCGTGAGCCCGTCGGCGATGCCGGCGGCGGCGCGGGCCCGCCAGGTCGGGTCGACGAGCAGGGCCGCGTCCGCCTGGTTGCGCATGTTCCCGCATTCCAGGAACACCTTCGGGACGCGGGAGAGGTTCAGGCCGCCGAGGTCCGAGCGGATCGTCATGCCCTCGACACCGAGGTAGTCCGCCAGCGGCTGCCCGGTGGCTCGGCCGAAGGCCGAGCGCAGCGTGCCGGCGAGCAGGCTCGACGGTGCCAGGATGGCCGCGTTCTCCCGATCAGGGCTCAGCGCGGGCGCGATCACGTGAAAGCCGCGCCCGGTCGGTGGGCCGCCGTCGGCGTGGATGGACACCACCGCCGCGGCGCCGGCGTCGTTGCCGATCCGGGCCCGCTCGTCGACGCAGGGTCCCACCCCGGTGTCGGTGGCGCGGGTCAGTCGCACCGTCGCGCCGCGGGCGCGCAGCAGGACCGCCGCCCGCTGGGCGAGGTCGAAGGTGAAGGCGTGCTCGGGGTAGCCGGCGTTCGTCTCGGCGCCGACGGTGTCGCACTCCTTGTCGAACCCGCCGGCGGGGACCTGCCGGTTGATGGCCGCGCCGGCGCCGCTGTTGCCGCCGTCGTGGCCGGGGTCGAGCACGATGACGCGGCCGGCGAGCGAGGTCGGCCCGGGCGAGATGCCCGATCCGGCGGCGGAGCGGCCGTGCCCGCCATCCAGCACGTATCGCAGGGCGAATCCGGTCACCAGGGCGAGCACCACCACGGCGGCGACGTAGAGCAGGATCGCCGGCCGGAACCTGACCGGCATGCAGTCTCCCGCCGTTCAGGCTCCCGCCGCACGAGGGCGAGCGGGAGCGGTGCAGGGTGGAGTGGAGGGTGGAACAGTCCAGGGGTGGTGCGGCCGGAGGGATCCGGCCACGGGTGGCGCCGCCGGAGGCGGCGGGCAGATCCGTACGCGTCGGCTTCACACCGTATGCGACGTCCGCGACGGGGCCACGCACCCCGTCACGCCGAGACCACCGCGTGGTGTCCGCGGCGGCACCGCGGGCCTCAGGCGGTGACGAAGTCGATCAGGCGTTCCACCGCGCCGAGCAGCCCCACCTCGAGGTCGGCGAAGCTGTCGACGCTCGCCAGCACCCGCCGCCACATCTCGGCCGGCTCGGCCACTCCGAGTGCCTGGCAGACACCCTCCTTCCACGGCTGGCCGCGGGGCACGTCCGGCCAGGCCGCGATGCCTACCGACGTCGGCTTCACCGCCTGCCAGATGTCGACGTACGGATGCCCGGTGACGAGGACGTGCGGGCCCGCCGCCGCCGCCGCGATGCGGCTCTCCTTGGAGCCGGGGATGAGATGGTCGACCAGGACGCCGAGGCGCCGCGCGGGCCCCGGCCGGAACTCCTCGATCACCCCCGGCAGCTCGTCAACGCCGTCGAGGCACTCGACGACGACCCCCTCGACCCGCAGGTCGTCCCCCCACACCCGCTCGACCAGGGCCGCGTCGTGCAGCCCCTCGACGTAGATGCGGCTGGCCCGGGCCACCCGCGCGCGATGGCCGGCGACGGCGATCGACCCGGAGGCGGTGCGCGCCAGCGCCGCGGGCATCGCGCGGCGTGGCCGCACCAGGGTGACCCGACGGCCCTCCAGCAGGAACGCGGCGGGCTCCAGCGGAAACACCCGCCGGGCACCATGCCGGTCCTCCAGCGTGACCGCGCCGAGCTCACTGCCGACCACGGCACCGCAGAAGCCGCTGACCACGTCCTCGACGACGAGGTCGGCCTCGAGCTCGACCTCGGGTATCGTCGGCCGGCTCGTTCGGGCGGCGGGCGCCAGGACGTCGGGGCCGTAGTCGCGGCTGCGCATGCCGCGAACCTAAGCCGTCAGACGCCCATGATCAGGGATATCGGCACGGGCGTGTCGGGATGCGACACTAAGGGCATAACCCGCCGCGCGGGCAGGCCGGGGCGGGGCGTCGACGGGAGGCGGCCGGACGTGACCGAACGCTACGGGCCTGGGATCGCGCTGCTGGTCGTGGACGTCCAGAACGACTTCGCCGACCGGGCGGGCAGCCTCTACGTGGCGGGCGGTGAGCAGGTCGTGGCGGGGATCAACGCGGAGGTCACCGCGGCCCGGGCCGCCGACTCCCCCGTCTTCTACAGCCAGGACTGGCATCCCGCCCATACGCCCCATTTCGTCACCGGCGGCGGCGTCTGGCCGCCGCACTGCGTGGCGGACAGCGCGGGCGCGGCCTTCCATCCCGAACTGGTGGTGGCCGGCGAGGTGATCCGCAAGGGGGTGGACGGCGGCGACGGCTACTCGGCGTTCTCGGTACGCGATCCGTCGTCCGGCGAGCGCCGCGCGACCCTGCTGGGCGCCCGGCTCGCCGAGCTCGGAGTGGCGACGCTCGTCGTGGTCGGCCTGGCCGGAGACCACTGCGTCCGGGCCAGCGCGCTGGACGCGCGGGAGCGAGGTCTGTCGGTGCGGCTGCCCCTGGCGCTCACGCGGTTCGTCAACCTCGAGCCCGACGACGAGGGGCGGGCGGTGACGGCGATGCGCGACGCCGGAGTGCTGGTCGGCTGACCCGGCCAGCCGGCAGGTGGTCGGACGACGACCACGCGGTCGGCCGGCGGGGAGAGTCGATGCTTCGTGGGGTCAGGTCGGTCGACCCGGGGTCGATCGACATCGGTCGGTCAGTGGTGCGGTTCGGTCAGCTGCTCGGGCTGGCCAGGCGGCTCGGACCGGTCAGGCAGCGCAGTCCCGGCAGACCATCCGCCGCTCGTCGAAGAGCTGGCTGCGATGGTGCACGAGGTAGCACTGCGTGCAGGTGAACTCGTCGGCCTGGCGGGGCAGTACGCGGAGGTTCAGTTCCTCCCCGGCCAGGTCAGCGCCGGGCAGGCCGAGCTCGGTCTCGAACGGGTCGACGTCGTCACCGAGGTCAGCCGCCGCATCCGCCCGTCGCGCCTTGAGGGCCTCGAGGCTCTGCTCGGAGGCGTCCTCTATGTCAGCTGTGCGAGGGGTGTCGTAATCGGTGGCCACTTAAGTAACTCCCAGAAAGGTTGTTCGTGGTCGTGCGCAAGCCTCAACGCATGACCGCCGGGGTATGTGCCCGTCAGACCCGCGCTACCCTGATGTGGGCTTCACCACACCCGGGTGTCCGATCCGCCCTGATGCGTGCGCGGCACCGGACGATGGGCGACTCCGGATCACGCTGACGCAGGCCAGCGGCAGTGTGGCCATGGATGCCGCTGGCCGGCGGCCGGCCCAGCCCGACCCCCTCCCCCGGCCGTGCGGGGTCGGTGCCAGGCGCGCCGTCGCGTGGTGCGTGGGCGCGTGGGCCGGCGCTCAGCCGGTCCGGCGTAGCCAGGTGATGGGGGCCCCGTGCGCCCCGCGGCGCAGCGGTTCGAGCACGTCGTCCCACGCGGTGCCGAGCAGCCGGTGCAGCCCGCGGGCGAGCGTCTCGCGGGCCTCGCCGCGCTCGAGCAGCGCCCGCAGCGCCGCCTCGCCGACCACCACGTCCCCGTTGGCCGCGATGGCCGCCCGATGCAGGCCGAGATCCGGCGTGTAGGAGTAGCGCTCGGCGTCACACCCGGGCGAGGGACCCTCGACTGTCTCAAAGGTGACATGGCCCAGCCGGCGCAGCGCCGCCGCGACCCGGCCCGCCGTGCCCGGCGAGGCGCGCCACTCCAGCCCGGCGAACAGGAATCCGGGCATGCCGGGCTGCGCCGTCCAGGTCAGCGACACCGGCGACGACAACACTCCGGACGCGCCGAACTCCAGGTGCGGGCACAGCGCCGGCGGACAGGCGAGAACCGCCAGCTTGCCCGGCACGGCGAAGGACGACGAGCCGGATGACAGCTCACGAGCTGTCGGGGACATTGCGACCACGCGGGACCTCCGTCGACGAGGAACGCCTTCCCCTGCGTCTCATCGACCCGCCCCCGTATGGCTTGCCGGAATCGTCCCATGGCCGCGCCCGGCGGACTAGCCCCACCCCCTCCCAGAGGTATGACTCATTAGTCGCAAAGGTGGGCCTACCGCCGAACCATGGCTGGCGGGCGCCGGCTGGTTCGTCCGGCAGGGGCCCGGTCGCCACCCGGTCAGGTCAGGTCAGCCCTGGTCGTGATCCGGCGCGGCCGGCGGCGTCGGGTTGGGATGTGTCACGGCCGGTGACGTCCCGGCCGCGGCCGTCGCCGCCGGGGACTTCGCAGCCGGGGCTTCACGGCCCGGAGGCTTCACGGCGGCGGCCTCGACCGCGCCGCCCAGCAGCCCGCCGAGGCCGCCGAGCGCGCCGGTCAGCTCGCTGGGCACGATCCACAGCTTGCTGGCCTGGCCCTGCGCGATCTGCGGCAGGGTCTGCAGGTACTGGTAGGCCAGTAGCTTCTGATCGGCGTTGCCCTCGTGGATGGCCCGGAAGACCGTGTCGATGGCCTTCGCCTCACCCTGGGCGGTGAGGATCTGGGACTCCCGCTCCCCCTCGGCGCGCAGGATCGCGGCCTGCTTCTCCCCCTCGGCACGCAGGATCTCGCTCTGTTTGACCCCCTCGGCGGTCAGGATGGCGGCGCGGCGGTCCCGCTCGGCGCGCATCTGCTTCTCCATCGAGTCCTGGATGGAGCGGGGCGGGTCGATCGCCTTGAGCTCGACCCGGTTGACCCGGATGCCCCACTTGCCGGTCGCCTCGTCGAGGACGCCGCGCAGCTGGCCGTTGATCTGGTCCCGGGAGGTGAGGGTGGCCTCCAGGTTCATCCCGCCGATGACGTTGCGAAGGGTGGTCACGGTCAGCTGCTCGATCGCGCGGATGACGTTGGCGATCTCGTAGGTGGCCGCCCGCGGGTCGGTGACCTGGAAGTAGATGACCGTGTCGATGCCGACCACGAGGTTGTCCTCGGTGATCACCGGCTGCGGCGGGAAGCTGACGACCTGTTCGCGCAGGTCGATGCGATCGCGGATGCGGTCGACGAACGGCACCACGAGGGCGAGCCCCGGGGTGAGGGTGCGGTGGTACCGGCCGAGTCGCTCGACGACCATCGCGCGCGCCTGCGGGACGATCCGCACCGCCCTGGCCAGTGTGATCAGCAGTACGGCCGCGATCACCACGGCGACGATGACACCTGCCATGACCTGTCCTCCCTGTCTGGACCGGCGCCCCACCGCCCGGAGCCGGTCAGCGGGGCCGGGTCCGCCCGTCCCGGGCCCGGGGATCCCGGGTCAGAGTTCGAACCTGTGCACGATGGCGGTCGCGCCGTCGATGCGCAGCACGTGGGCCTCGCTGCCGGCCTCCAGCACGGTCGAGGTCGGGTACGACCGGGCCGACCAGACCTCCCCGCGGATCTTCACCCGGCCGCCGTCGCCGTCGACCCGCTCCAGCACCACCGCCCGCTCGCCGACCAGTGCCTCGGTCCCGGTGCGCAGTTGCGGTACGTCACGCTGGAGGTGGCGGCGGGCCACCGGGCGAAGGCCGAGTCCGAACCCGCCGGCGGCCACGGCGAAGGCGACGATCTGCCAGACCGCGTCCACGCCGAGCAGCGCGGCCGCCGCGCCGACCAGCGCGGCCAGCGCGAACATCACCAGCGTCAGGTCCAGGGTCAGCAGCTCGCCGACGAACAGAGCGCCGGCGACGACGACCCAGATCGCCCAGTCGGCCATGCTTCCATGCTAGGCCCGGCCGGTCAGCCGCGGATCAATGAGATTTCAATGTCCCGGGTGTCGTGACCTCGATGTTCACGCGCCCCTCGATCAGGGAGGGCCCGCTGCCCGTAGGCTTCGTGCCTATGTCGCAGGTTTGGCCGGGCAGCCCCTATCCCCTGGGCGCCACGTACGACGGCTCGGGAACGAATTTCGCGATCTTCTCAGAGATCGCCGACCGGGTCCAGCTCTGCCTGTTCGACGACGCCGGCCATGAGGAACAGATCGACATGAAGGAACGGGACGCCTTCGTCTGGCACGCCTACCTACCCTCGGTCGGTCCGGGGCAGCGCTACGGCTACCGCGTCCACGGCCCGTACGCGCCCGCCGCCGGCCACCGGTGCAACCCGGCGAAGCTGCTGCTCGACCCGTACGCGAAGGCCGTCGATGGGGAGGTCGCCTGGGATCAGGCGGTGTTCCCCTACGCCTTCGGCGACCCGGACAGCGTCAACGACGCCGACTCCGGGCCGCACATGATGAAGTCGGTCGTCATCAGCCCGTTCTTCGACTGGAACGGGGACCGGCCGCCGCGCACGCCCTACAACGAGTCGGTGATCTACGAGGCGCACGTGCGCGGGCTGACCAAGAACCATCCGGGCCTGCCCGAGGAATACCGGGGCACCTACGCCGGCGTCGCCCACCCGCTCATGATCGAGCACTACCGGCGGATCGGCGTGACCGCGATCGAGCTGCTGCCCGTGCACCAGTTCGTGCACGACGAGCACCTGGTGCGCCAGGGCCTGCGCAACTACTGGGGCTACAACTCGCTGGCCTTCCTCGCCCCGCACAACGGCTACTCCGCCTCCGGCGGGCAGGGCCGGCAGGTGCAGGAGTTCAAGAGCATGGTCAAGAACCTGCACGAGGCGGGGATCGAGGTGATCCTCGACGTCGTCTACAACCACACCGCCGAGGGTAACCACATGGGCCCGATGCTGGCCTTCCGCGGCATCGACAACGCCGCCTACTACCGGCTCGTGGACGACGACCCGCGCTACTACATGGACTACACCGGCACCGGCAACAGCATGCGGGTCCGTCACCCGCACGTCCTGCAGCTGATCATGGACTCGCTGCGCTACTGGGTCACCGACATGCACGTCGACGGCTTCCGCTTCGACCTGGCGGCGACACTGGCCCGGGAGTTCTACGACGTCGACCGGCTGTCGTCGTTCTTCGACCTGGTCCAGCAGGACCCGGTCGTCTCCCAGGTCAAGCTGATCGCCGAGCCCTGGGACCTCGGCGAGGGCGGCTACCAGGTGGGCAACTTCCCCCCGCTGTGGACGGAGTGGAACGGCAAGTACCGCGACACCGTCCGCGACTTCTGGCGCGGCCAGGAACAGGGCATCGCCGAGTTCGCCTCCCGGCTGACCGGGTCGAGCGACCTGTACGAGAACAGCGGCCGCCGACCCTGGGCGTCGATCAACTTCATCACCGCCCACGACGGCTTCACCCTGCACGACCTCGTCTCCTACAACAACAAGCACAACGAGGCCAACGGTGAGGACAACCGCGACGGCTCCGACGACAACCGGTCGTGGAACTGCGGGGCCGAGGGGCCGACGGACGATCCGCAGGTGCTCGCGCTTCGGGCCGCGCAGACCCGTAACCTGCTGACGACGCTGTTGCTGTCCCAGGGGGTGCCGATGCTGGTCGCCGGAGACGAGATGGGCCGCACCCAGCACGGCAACAACAACGCCTACTGCCAGGACACCCCGATCTCCTGGCTGGACTGGGCCGACGCCGAACGCAACGCCGATCTCGTCGACTTCGTCGGCCATGTGTCGCGGCTGCGTCACGATCACCCGATCTTCCGGCGGCGGAAGTTCTTCCAGGGCGCGTCGCCGCGCGGCCAGGGCGGCGCCGACGCGGCGGGCGCGGGTGACGATCCGTCCGGCAAGGACATCGTCTGGCTGCGTCCCGACGGCCTGGAGATGACCGACGCCGACTGGGAGTCCGGTACCGCGCGCTCCCTCGGCGTGTACTTCAACGGCGACGCCATCCCCGACCCGGACGCGCTCGGCCAACGCATCGTCGACGACTCGTTCCTGCTGTTCTTCAACGCCCACTTCGAGCCGGTCGGCTTCCGGGTTCCGGCGCCGACCTTCGGCGACGAGTGGGAGACGGTCGTCGACACGCGGCGCTCCACCGCCGAGGTCGAAGCAGGCCTGGAGTCGATCGCGCTGGCGCACTCGGCCCTCGACCCCGCCGACATCGGCAAGGTCGTCAAAGCCGGCGACCCACTCGAGATCGACGCCCGTTCGACGGTCGTGCTGCGCCGTGTCCGCTGACCCGACGACGCCCCTGGGCGGCTCCGGCCGCGCGCGGATCGTGCCCACGTCCACCTACCGGCTGCAGCTCAACCTCGACTTCTCCTTCACCGACGCCGCGGTGGTCGTCCCGTACCTCGCCGCGCTCGGGGTGTCGCATCTGTACCTGTCGCCGGTGCTGGAGGCGGCACCCGGCTCGACACACGGCTACGACGTCGTCGAGCACGGGCAGATCAACCCGGAGCTCGGCGGCACGGGAGGCCTGCGCCGGCTCGTCGCCGCCTGCCGCAAGGCCAGCCTCGGCCTCGTCGTCGACGTCGTGCCGAACCACATGTCGGTCACGCCGCAGGCGGCGAACGCGGCCTGGTGGTCGGTGCTGCGCGAGGGGCCCGAGTCGCCGTACGCCAGCTGGTTCGACATCGACTGGGCCGCCCCCGACAACCCGGGCCGGGTGCTCGTGCCGATCCTCGGCACCGGGCTCGCCGACTGCCTGGCCGCCGGGGAGATCTCGGTGGAGCGCGACACCGAGGGCGCGTGGGTCGTCGTCTACTACGACCACGTGCTGCCCACCGCGCCCGGCACCGCCGACCCGGACGACGTCGCCGGCACCCTCGACGCCCAGTACTACCGGCTGTGCTGGTGGCGGGTCGGCGCCACCGAGCTGAACTACCGCCGCTTCTTCGACATCACCACCCTCGCCGGGCTGCGCCAGGAGGAGCCCGACGTCTTCGCCGCCACGCACCGGCTGCTCATCGAGCAGGTCCGGGCCGGCACCTTCGACGGGCTGCGCATCGACCATCCCGACGGGCTGGCCGACCCGGAGGAGTACCTGCGGCGCCTCGCCGAGGCGTCCGGCGGGGTCTGGACCGTCGTCGAGAAGATCCTCGAGGACGACGAGGCGCTCCCCGAGAGCTGGCCGTGCGACGGCACCACCGGCTACGACGGCATCGGCCGGCTGACCCGGCTGTTCCTCGACCCGGTCGCCGGGCATCCCCTCGCCGCGCTCTACCAGGAGATCACCCGCGTCGACCCGGGCTACGAGGCGGAGGCGCGGGCCGCCAAGCTCGACGTGCTCGCCACCGTGCTGCAGCCCGAGATCGACCGGCTGACCACGCTGGCACTCGGCGAGGCCCGGCGCGCCCGCGCCGACCTCACCCGCACCGGGCTGCGCGAGGCGCTGTGCGAGGTGCTGGCCGCCTTCGACGTCTACCGGGCCTACATCCGCCCGGACGGTACGCCGAGCCTGGAGGCCCGTGGGCACGTCGTGCGGGCCTGCGAGCAGGCGCGCTCCTACCTGCCGGGCCGCTCGGCCGAGATCGACCTGATCGAGGACCTGGCGCTCGGCGGACCGCCCGAGTTCGTGATCCGCTTCCAGCAGACCTGCGGCCCGGTGATGGCCAAGGGCATCGAGGACACCGCGTTCTACCGGTACGCGCGGATGATCGCGCTCAACGAGGTCGGCGGCGACCCGGCCCGCTTCCCCGCGTTCACCACCGGGCATCCGCGCAGCGCCGTCAACGAGTTCCACGAGGCGAACGTCACCGCGCAGCGCACCTGGCCGCTGACGATGACCACCCTGTCGACCCACGACACCAAGCGCTCGGAGGACGTGCGGGCCCGGCTCGCAGTGCTGTCCGAGGACCCGCGGGGCTGGGCGGAGGTCGCCGGCCGGCTGGTGCGCCTCGGCGAGCGCCACCGCGACACCGAGCAGGGCTGGCCGGACCGGCCGGCGATCTACTTCCTGCTGCAGACGCTGGTCGGCGCCTGGCCGCTGCCCACCGAGCGGGCCACCAGCTACATGCTCAAGGCCGTGCGCGAGGCGAAGCTGTACACCAGCTGGACCGACAGCGATCCCGCCTACGAGTCGGCGCTCACGAACTACATCGAGTCGGTGCTGGAGGACGACGAGTTCCTCGCCGTGCTCGGCGGCTACGTCGGCGGGCTGGTCGAGCTCGGCCGGCAGAACTCCCTCGCCCAGAAGCTGCTGCAGCTGACGATGCCCGGCGTGCCCGACGTCTACCAGGGCCAGGACCTGTGGGACCTGTCGCTGGTCGATCCGGACAACCGGCGGCCGGTGAACTTCGGCGACCGGACGAAGCTGCTCGCCGAGCTCGGCGCCGAGATCGCCGCGGAAGGCGCCAGCCCGCGCCGCCCGCCGCTGCTCGACGACTCGGGCGCGGCGAAGCTGCTGGTGGTCGCCCGCGCGCTGCGGGTGCGCCGGGACCACCCGGAGTGGTTCGGCGCGCACGCCACCTACCGGCCGCTGTGGGCGTCCGGCTCGGCGGCGGAGAACGTGGTGGCGTTCACCCGCTCCGAGTCGGTGGTGACGGTGGCGCCGCGCCTGGTCCTCGGCCTGCGCCGCGGCGGTGGCTGGCGGGACACCACCGTGACGCTGCCCGACGGCCGGTGGACCGACGTGCTGACCGGCCGCAGGCATGACGGCGGCACGGCCTACGTCCTGCGTCTGCTGCGCGACTTCCCCGTCAGCCTGCTCGTCCGTTCCTGACGGCCTCTCCCGGGCGACGGCGAGCGCCGGACCGCCCTCTGCCCTCCAGGAGAAACGATCCGGCGCGCGCCGTCATCGATGTGCGGCGGTCAGCCGCCCAGGGTCGGCGGGGCGGGCACGGCCTGTGCGCTGCCCGGGGCGTCGGACCCCGACGCGCCGCCCGGGGCGCCCGGGGCGCCCGGGTGGACGAACCGGTGGATCCACGGCTTGCCCGCCGGGGCGCCGGGGGGCGGCTGGAGGGTGAGGGCCACCGTCCAGGTGCGGTTCGTGGACGGGCGGTGAACGACGAGGTGCACGGTCCGCGTCCCCGAGTCCGGCGGCAGCAGCTTCTCGATGACCTTCCGGTCGGGCTTGCCGTTCACGATCGGCGCCGCCCCGTCGATGGACTGGACGACGTCACCCGCCCGCAGTCCGGCCGCGGCGGCCGGCCCGCCCTGGACCTGGGCGATGGTGAGCACCGGCGCGCCGCCGCCCGCCGGCGGGCCGACGTGGATGGCGAACACCTGCCCGCCGTGCGTGTCGCAGGTGGCGATGCCGAACTCGGCCGTGCCGCCCGCCTCGCCCGCCGGGGCGCGGACCACGTTGCGGCGGGTCACCGGACCCGAGCCGTCCCCGGCACCGCCCGCCACGAACGTGGCGCCGTCCACCGTCTCGCCGTCCACCGGGGCGCCCTCGGGGGCCGGCAGGGCGGGCGCCGAGGCGGACTGCCCACCCGCGCCGAAGACCTCGTTGTGCACCGCCCCGCCCGCGGGCTGGCCGCCCGAACCCGGCAGCGTCTTGTGGACGATGCCGTCGGGGGGCAGCGGGCAGGGGGCGCCCTTGCCGTCGCCCGCCGCCGTGACGTTGGCGATCGCCGGGTGGGCGGAGCTGACGCTGGTGGCGGTGACGCCGGCGGCCGAGGAGACGGAGCCACTCGGCGGGGAGGCCTGGGCGGCGCCGGCGGTGAGGCCCACACCGACCGGCAGGGCGACGGCCATGGCGGCCACCGCCATCACGGACTTCCGTGTCGTTCGCAGGGGAGATCTCATGTCGGCCAGGCTGTCAGCGAGGATGTTGCCGCAGGATGAACGCGATCGTTAACGCCGGTGTTACAGCCTGTTCGATAGAAGGTCGACATGCGCGTGCTGGTGGCGGAGGACGAACGTGAGCTGGCCGACCTGGTCGCCGAGGGGTTGCGCCGGCACGCGATGGCCGTCGACGTGGCCTACGACGGCGCCGCGGCGACCGAACGACTCGCCGTCCACGACTACGACGTCCTGGTGCTGGACCGTGACCTGCCCGCGGTGCACGGCGACGACATCTGCCGCGACCTGGCCCGGGCCGGGGCACGCACCCGCATCCTGATGCTGACGGCGGCGGCCTCGGTGCCCGAGCGGGTCGCCGGGCTCGGCCTGGGCGCCGACGACTATCTGCCCAAGCCGTTCGACTACGCCGAACTGGTCGCCCGGGTGCAGGCGCTCGGGCGGCGCAGCCGGGCCCCGGTGGCGCCGGTGCTGACCCGGGGCGGCCTCGTGCTCGACACCCGTCATCTGCAGGCGTCGCGGGACGGTCGGCACCTGCGGCTGTCCCTGAAGGAGTTCGCCGTGCTGGAGGTGCTGATGCGGGCGGACGGCGCGGTCGTCAGCGCCGAGGCCCTGCTGGAGTCCGCGTGGGACGAGCACGCCGACCCGTTCACGTCCGCGGTCCGAGTGATCATCAGTCGGCTGCGCGGCAAGCTCGGCGACCCGCCGTGCATCCACACCGTGCCCGGCGCGGGATACCGGTTGTGAACGACGGCGGGATGCGGGGGCGCTGGGGAGCGGGCCGGCTGGGGACGGTCCGGACGCGGCTGACCCTGCTCTACAGCGGCCTGTTCCTGCTCACGTCCACGATCCTGCTGGTGGTGACCAACCTGCTGTTGCGGGGCGTGCTGCGGAGCAAGGTCACCGCTATCACCGCGACGTCACCGGTGGGCGCCGGCGCCCCCGCGCCCAGCGCGGGCATCGGCGCCGGGGGGACCAGCGCGTTCACCGGCTCCGGCGTGGGGTCCGCCGTGGGGTCCGGCGCACCGGCGGCGGTGCCTGGCGGCCCCGACCAGACCGGCTCGCCCGACGTCTACTTCGG
Source organism: Frankia canadensis (assembly GCF_900197875.1). Taxonomy (GTDB): domain Bacteria; phylum Actinomycetota; class Actinomycetes; order Frankiales; family Frankiaceae; genus Frankia; species Frankia canadensis. Next base: position 13,528 of record NZ_FZMO01000531.1, read on the forward strand.
CCGTCTGGCGGTCGTCGACCGTCTCCCGGACACGGTGCTGCACTACCAGTGGACGGTCGCGGCGATCACGATCGGGATTCTGGCGCTGGTGTCCGTGGCCGCCGGATGGTGGCTCGCCGGGCGGCTGCTGCGGCCGCTGCACCGGATCACGGCCACCGCGCACCGGCTGTCCCTGTCGAACCTGCACGAACGGATCGCGCTCGCCGGCCCGCGCGACGAACTGCGCGATCTCGCCGACACCTTCGACGAGATGCTCTGCCGGCTCGAGGCCGCGGTCGACGCGCAGCGCCGTTTCATCGCCAACGCCGCCCACGAGCTGCGCACCCCGCTGGCGCTGCAGCGCGCCGCCATCCAGATCGGGCTGACCGATCCCGATCCCGACCGCCTCCCCCAGGTCCGCGGCCAGCTGCTGGCGGCCAACCAGCGCACCGAGCGCCTCATCGACGCCCTGCTGCTGCTCGCCCAGACCGAACGGGGCCTCGCCACCCTCGAACCGGTGGCGCTCGACGCCCTCGTCCGGCAGGTGGCCCTGGAGATGCTGCCCCCCGCCGACGGCGAGCCACCCGGTGCCCACGAGCTCTCCGACGACCGGGCGCTCACGAGCCGGGTGCGGCTCCCCTCCGGGGTCACGCTGGCCATCCACGCCGAGCCCGTGGTCGTGCTCGGCGACGCGGTCCTGTTGGCGCGGCTGGTCGGGAACCTGCTGGACAACGCCGTGCGGCACAACGATCCCGGCGGATCGGTGGCCGTGCACCTGTCGGCGGCGGGCGTCCTCACGGTCAGCAACACGGGTCCGGTCGTCCCCGACGACCGCCTCGCCGAGATCTTCGAGCCGTTCCGCCGGCTGCACACGCCGCGGACCCGTTCGGCGGCAGGCTCGGGGCTCGGGCTGTCCATCGTCCGGTCGATCGCGTCGGTGCACCGCGCCACCCTCACCGCCACCCCGAACCCCGGCGGCGGCCTGCTGCTCGCCGCCCACTTCCCCACCGCGACCGGATAGCGGCCCGGCGCTGCGGCCGCGGCCCGGTGTGCCGGGCGGGCTGGGTCGCGCCGGGAACGCGCGAGGCCCACCCGGCGGCCCCTCGCGGGGCGCCCGGTGGGCCTCGGCTGCATCAGGTCAGGAGGTCGGCTGCGGAACGATGCGCAGGTAGGGCTTCGGCTCCTCCCAGGTGCCGTAGACCTTCTTGGCCTCGTCGTTGCTGACGGAGCCGGCGATGACGACGTTCTCGCCCTGCTTCCAGTTCACCGGGGTGGCGACCTTGTACTTCGCGGTGAGCTGCAGGGAGTCGATGACCCGCAGGACCTCGTCGAAGTTGCGGCCGGTGGTCATCGGGTAGACGAGGATCAGCTTGATCTTCTTGTCCGGGCCGATGACGAACACGTTGCGCACGGTCTGGTTGTCGGCGGCGGTGCGGTCGGCCGGGTCACCGCTGACGTCGGCGCCGAGCATGCCGTACGCCTTGGAGATCGTGAAGTCGGCGTCGCCGATGAGCGGGTAGTTCGGGGCGGTGCCCTGGGTCTCCTCGATGTCCTTCGCCCAGTCGGCGTGCTTGTCAACCGGGTCGACCGACAGACCGATGATCTTCACGCCGCGGCGGTCGAACTCGGGCTTGATGCTGGCCACGTAGCCAAGCTCGGTGGTGCAGATCGGGGTGAAGTTCTTCGGGTGCGAGAAGAGCACCGCCCAGGAGTCGCCGATCCACTCGTGGAACTTGATCGCGCCCTCGGTGGTGGCGGCCACGAAGTCAGGCGCGGTGTCGCCGATCGTCAGAGTCATCGTCGTCTCGTCTCCGTTTCGCAGGGCCGCGGGGCTCGGGGCGCCGCGGCGCGTTGGTGCGTCGTCCGTCATGTGTGCGGCGATTCCCCCGCCGCATGCTGCCGGTGCTGCATCGTGCCTGGTAGATCGTGCCTGGTAGGTGGTGCAGGGAGAACACTACGGACAGGGCGTTCCCTGAGCGTTCCCTGCGCCGGGTGCTACTCGACGCCACCGGCCTGGCGGCGGGCTCGGGCCGTCCAGTAGGGGTGGCCGGCCTTGTCGAACGCGGCCGCCGCCGCCTCGAATCCTTCCCGGGCGGCCGCCCGATCACCCTCGCCGACCGCGATCCAGGCGGCCGCCGAGGAGGCCATCGCCTGCCAGGCCGTGCTGTCGAACGACTCGGCGGTGCGCTCGGCGATCGCGGCGAACTCGCGGGCGCCACGCAGGTCACCGGTGCGGGCCAGCGTCTCGGCGGCGAGTGGGTTCAGCATCGCCCCGCAGCTCGGGCAGTCGCCGTACCGGCTCGCGGTCTCCCGCGCCGCGGTGACAGCGGCGACGGCGGCATCCAGATCGCCCTGTTCGAGGGCGGCGAGTGTGGCGATGCCGTGCAGGCGGGCCCAGGCATGCCGTGAACTCGGCGCCACCGTCGCGATCGCGGTCGCCCACCGCAGATGCGCCGCGGCGTCCTCGAACGCTCCCGTGCAGACCGCCAGCTCCGCGCGGCGCAGCCACGGCAGGGCCACGGTACGGCTGCCCATCGGCGTGTACAGCTCGCAGCTGCGGGCCAGGCAGGCGTCCGCCTCGCCCCAGTGGCCGGCGAGCAGCAGCGACTCGCCGAGCAGACACCAGGCGAAGGCCTGCACCGCCACCGCGTCGCAGCGCTCGGCCAGCGCCAGGGTCTGGCGGGCGTAGTCGCCGACGTCGCCGGCGAGGGCGTCGCCGTAGAGCTGGTACTGGCCGGCGCAGTGGTTGATCTCCAGGTAGCGGCTGACCTGGCCGCCGAGGTCGGTGCCGGACAGCCGGCGGACCTGCGCCTGCAGGCCTGCCCGCCAGTCGCCGCGCAGGTGGGAGATGATCGCCAGCGCCTCGAGGGCGTCGACGATGTCCTCGTCGTCGCCGTGTTCGCGGGCCGTCTCGTGTGCCTCGTCGGCAAGGTCGCGGGCAGCGCCCAGATCGCCGTGTTCCCAGGCCAGGTGGGCGCGCACGCAGGCCAGCCGGCCGCGTTCGGCGGTGTCCGGCCCGAGCGCGTCGGCCTTGGCGAGATGGTCGGCGGCGGCGTCGGTCTGATGGCCCATGAGCAGCGCGGTGGCCATCCGCCGGTGCAGCCTGCCAGTGCTCGCCGGCTCGTTCGAGGCCCGCAGCGCCTGCTCGTAGGCCTTGCCGGCACCGTCCGCGTCGCCCGACTGGGCGCGCAGGTCGCCGACCTTCTCCCACAGCTCCACGGCGAGATCGGGCTCGGCGGTGTGGCCGCCGCGGATCTCCTCGTACAACCGCTGGGCCCGTGGGCTCGGCTCCACGCCCAGCTCGGCGTGCAGGGCCGCTCTTAGCCGCTCGTACTGCCGCCGGGCCTCGTCCCGCCGTCCCGCCAGCGCGTACAGGCGCATCAGCCGGACATGGTTCTCCTCCTGCACGGTGTCGGCGGCGGCGTCGGCCCCCGCGACGAGCCGGTTGACCACGCGGGCGGCCTCGTTGAACTCGCCGCGCTCCTCCAGCACGCGGGCGAGCTCGGTGGCCAGCGCCGTCCAGTCCGCGTGCAGCTCGTCCCGCGGGCCGGCGGCCCAGTCCTCGTAACGGTCCTCCGGCAGCAGACCGTCGCGGTACAGGTCGAGGGCCGCCCAGTGGATGGAGGCGTCCCTGCTCTGGCGGGCCAGCGCCGCGGCGGCCCGGTACTCGGCGACATCGACGGACAGCCCGTCGGAGCGCAGGCACAGCAGGTCACCGATCGACTCGATGAGCGCGGCGCCGTCCGCCGAGAGGCCGTCACCATCCAGTGCGCGGCGGGCCGCGTGCAGCGCCTTACGCAGGTTCGCTGCAGCGGCCGCCGGTTCCAGCTCCGGCCACAGGACGTCCATCACCTGCTCGCGCCGCAGCCGATACCCCGGCGCCAGCGCCAGCAGCTTGACCAGCGCCGCCGGCTTGCGCCGTGACCACGCACCGTCCGGCACCGCCCGGTGCCCGACCAGCACCCGAAACCCGCCGAACAGCTCGATCCGAAGCCCTGCCAACCGTGCCCCCCACGCCCGTACCCACGTGACCTCACCTGATGGTGCCACCTGGAACCGGGCGAACAGCCCCTCTCGGCACACCACGGGGGTCGACCGCGCCGGGCCGCGGGCGCTGTCACCATAGGTCGAACGCTGTCACCACAGGTACGGACATTGCGCCGCGCTGGCGCGGCCGGGAGATGGCGAGCCGCGACCGACCGGACAGACCGGACAGAGGAACCCGTGAATCTCAGCCTCGGCGTCTTCGACATCTTCGCCTACTCGGTTCCCGGCTCGCTGTACCTCGCGCTCCTGCTGTTCGTCCTGGACCAGGCGGGCTGGGCCGATCTCGGGCAGATCGGCGATCTCAACGCGACGCTGCTGATCGTCGGCGGCATCCTCGCCAGCTACCTGCTCGGTCACCTCACCTACGCGCCGAGGCGCTTCCTGGGACGGCGGCTGCCTCAGTGGCTGCATCCCGGGCCCGGCGCCAGGCAGGAGTTCCTCGACCGTTATCCGCCCGCCCAGGCGATGGCGTTCGTCCGCGTCGACCCGGCGGTCGTCTTCGCGGCCGTCGAGGTCAAGGCGCCCGACTCGGCGGTGGAGATCAGCCGGCTGCGGGCGAGCGGAATCGCCCTGCGCAACGCCGGATTCGCCTTCCTCCTCGCCGCGGTCGTCGCCCTTGTCGAGTTGGCCGCCGGACCCGAGCGTGGTCTCGTGGGATTCTGCGTGGCGGCCTTCCTCGTCGGCTTTGTCGGCGCGACGCGGGCCGGCCACGAACTGTCCCGGTGGGCCGCCCTCAAGACCCTCGAGGTCGCCCTCTGGATCCCCGACATCGAGGCGACACTGGCCACCATGTCACCAGCCCCGCCACAGCCGCCTCCCCCACCACCGGCCCCGACCGGATCTCCGTAGACCACCTGAAAGTCGGTATACACCACCAATTCCGGCAGCCGATGTCCGGACTATTCCCTTCCGCGCATTACGTGTTGCAATCCCTCGTAGGGGCGATGCGGACCGCCACATTCCAGGCAGAGCACTTCTCACAACGGCAGCCAGTTGCAATCCCTCGTAGGGGCGATGAGGACCCGAGGATAAACGGGCACGTCAGGCGGCGTGTCGTGGGGGTGGAACGGGGGTGGTTTGCAGCGGGCCGGCGGTCTGACATCAACATCGGCAGATCTTGTCCGGGTCTTGGCATCGATAGACGGTGACCGTTGTCGGATCATGGCATGGGTGGCTCGGCTCAGACGTCGCGGGCGGTGTGTCGCGATGGCGGGGATCAGGCAGGAGCTCCAGGGCCACCGTAGGAGGTCGAGCGGGGCATACACGACCGGTCGGGCTGATGGTGGTGGTCATGCGGGAACGTGGCACCGTCCGCTCGGACCGTGCGGGCTGGGGCGTTCGGGTGGTGAAACCGGGTAGTACGGGCACCTTTGGTTGGGGCCGTTGTCACGGACACGGCATGTCCGGCGGCGGGGGGCGGTAGACAGGAGGCTATGAGCACCTTCCGGCTGTGGGCCCCGGACGCGAAGACGGTCAGCCTGGTCGTGGCGGACTCCGCCGGCGACGCCACCCATGAGATGTCCGCCGGGCGCGGCGGCTGGTGGTGGGTGAACGTGCCCTCGGCCAAGCATGGCACCGACTACGCCTACGTGCTCGACGGGCGTGGCGACGAGCTGCCCGACCCGCGCTCGGCCTGGCAGCCCTCCGGCGTGCACGGGCGGTCGCGTCTCGTCGACCATGCGACATTCACCTGGACCGACGCGAACTGGCGCGGCATCGCGCTCGCCGGCAGCGTCCTCTACGAACTGCATGTCGGGACGTTCACCCCGGAGGGCACGTTCGACGCCGCGATCGGCAAGCTCGACCATCTCGCCGAACTCGGCATCGACGCCGTCGAGCTGCTGCCCGTCAACGCTTTCCCGGGCAGCCACGGCTGGGGCTACGACGGGGTCGGCCTGTGTGCCGTGCACGAGCCGTACGGCGGGCCCGACGGGCTGAAGCGGTTCGTCGACGCGGCGCACGCCCGCGGCATCGGCGTGGTCATGGACGTCGTCTACAACCATCTCGGCCCGGACGGAAACTACCTGGCCCAGTTCGGCCCCTACTTCACCGACCGCTACATCACCCCGTGGGGCCCGGCGGTGAACCTCGACGCCCCCGGTTCGGACGAGGTCCGGTCGTTCATCGTCGACAGCGCGCTGTCGTGGCTGCGGGACTACCACTGCGACGGGCTGCGCCTCGACGCGGTGCACGCCTTCCAGGACAGCCGGGCGCTGCATCTGCTGGAGGAGATCTCCGAGGCGGTGCACCGGCTGGGCGCGCAGCTGCGCCGGCCGCTGTTCGCCGTCGCCGAGTCCGACCTGAACGACCCGAGGCTCGTCTCCGCGCCGGAGGCCGGCGGCTACGGGCTGGACGGGCAGTGGTGCGACGACGCGCACCACGCGCTGTGGGCGGCGCTGTCCGGCGAGCGGCAGGGCTACTACGTCGACTTCGGGTCGATCGCGACGCTCGCCCAGGCGCTGACGAAGGGCTTCGTGCACGACGGCGGCTACTCGACGTTCCGCGGCCGCTCGCACGGCCGACCGATGCCGCCGACGACGCCGGCCTACCGGTTCGTCACGTTCCTGCAGAACCACGACCAGATCGGCAACCGCGCCGTCGGCGACCGGTCGTCGGTGCTGCTCAGCGACGGGCTGCTGCGCATCGGTGCCGCGCTGCTGCTGACGTCGGCGCTGACTCCGATGCTGTTCATGGGTGAGGAGTGGGGGGCGCACACGCCCTGGCAGTACTTCACCGACCACACCGCGCCTGGTCTCGGTGACGCGGTGCGGGAGGGTCGCCGCGCCGAGTTCGCCGCGCACGGCTGGGGCCCGGAGGACGTGCCCGACCCGCAGGACCCGGCGACGTTCGAACGATCCCGGCTCGACTGGTCGGAACCGACCCGGCCCGGCCACGCCGGCCTGCTGGACTGGCACCGCCGCCTGATCGCGCTGCGCCGCCGGCTGCCCGCGCTGACCGACCCGGCCTGGTCGTCCGTCGGCTGCACCTTCGACGAGGACGCTCGCTGGCTGGTGGTGCGCCGCGGGGACGTGGCGATCGTCGCGAACCTCGCCGGGGAACGCCAGGCCGTGCCGCTCGACGGGGTCCCGTTCGATGCTCCGGCGGCCTCCGCGCCCGGCTTCACGTACATGCCCGGTCGGGTCGAGCTCGACGGCGAGTCCGTCGTGATCACCCGGCTGCTCCCGCCGGAGCCGTCCGCGTCCTAATCCGTCCCGTGGCCCGGCGCGGCGGGCGGGCCTGGTTCGGCCGGACGCGGTCGGTCAGCGGCGGACGCGTTCGCGGGTCAGGTAGGCGTACAGCCCGCCGAGCACTGCCAGACCGACGAGCAGCACCATGACCAGCAGGACGACGTAGGTTCCCATGCGTCCATCGTCCCAGGAGCACCCGCCGCCGGCGACAGGCCGTCCACCGGCGTGGCCGGCATCGGGCACGGAGGCGGCACCGGACGAAGAGGCACAGGCACGGACCGTCCCGCTTGTTGAAGGCACGCGGGCGTGGCTCTGTCCGCCGCGGTGAGGATCGGCTCGAGCGTGTGGGTGCCACGCGGGGAGCGGATACAGTCGACGCGGTGCGATGTCTGCTCCCCTCACCCGCACCGTTCGGTGATGTGCCACCCGGGCAGGAGCCCGGCGACGAGGCCGATCTCGACGCGGCGTACGCCTACCCGGCCGAGGCCGCCCACACCAGCTACGTACGGTCGAACTTCGTCGGCGCCGTCGACGGCGCGGCGGAGGTCGACGGCCGGTCGGGCCCCCTCGGCGGTGAGGCGGACCTGCGGGTCTTCCGGACGCTGCGCTGGCTGAGTGACGTGGTCCTCGTCGGCGCCGGGACGGCCCGGCACGAGAACTACGGTCCGGTGATCGTGCCACCCGAGCGGCGGGAGCGCCGACGGGCCGCCGGGCTCGCGGAGGTCCCGCCGGTCGCCGTCGTCACCGCGAGCGCCGGCCTGGACCCGGCCGCCCGGCTGTTCGACGCCGAGGTACGCCCACTCGTGCTCACCTGCGACGCCGCCTCCCCGGCGCGGCGGGCGGCGCTGGCGGAGGTCGCGGAGGTCGTCGTGTGTGGGGACGCGGCCGTCGACATGCCGCGGGCGCTCGCGGCACTCGCGGCCCGCGGGTTGACCCGGGTGCTCACCGAGGGCGGCCCGATGCTGCACGCCCAGCTCGGCGGCGCCGGGCTGCTCGACGAACTCTGTCTGACGGTTGCCCCGCTGCTGGCCGGACCAGGGCGGATCGGCATCGTGCAGGGCGCCGCGTGGCCACGGCCGGTGTCAATGCGCCTGGTCCACGTGCTGGCCGAGGACGACAACCTGTTCCTGCGCTACCGGCGGTCCTGATCGCGGCCTGGGCCCGAGGCCACCGGGCCGGGCGCAGGGGTGACCGGGCTGGGTGCGCTCACTCGGTGCCGGGTTTCACCCGCCTCCGTCCACAGGGCGGGCAGCGCCCGGGGGTCGTCCACAGGAGCTGATCGGAGCCTTCGCACCCGTCGCCGGCGTTGTTACGGTCGCCGCACCGACCCTGAACCGACGGTGGTGTGCCGATGACGATTCCCGACGGAGCCGGAACGACGGTGTCCGGCGCGCTTGCCGTGGCGCGCCGCGCCCAGCGTGAGGTGGCGGCCGCGTTGGAACGTGTCGTGGCCGCCGGTGTCGGAGCCTGGGAAGGCTCGGCCGCGGAGCTGTCCGCCGGGCTGCTGCGCCGGCTCGCGGCGGAGGCCACCGAGCTGCTGGACAGCGGTGTGCGGGCCTGCGAGCAGGCCCGTGCCCACCCATCCGGCGCCGCGGCGCCGCGGGCGATCGGCTGAGCGGCGGATGGCCACCCCCGGTGCCGCGGCACCCCTTCACCGCACCGACGGGCCCTCCGCCCAGCGGCGGATCATGGTCGACCTGGCAAGGCTGGCCGCGCTGGTCGCGGCGGTGCGCGCCGCCGCCGAGGCGTTGCGGTCCGGCGCGCGCGGCCTGGCCTGGGCCCTGTCTACGATCGGTGCCTCGGTGGCGCCCGCTGCGCGACTCGCCCGGGTGGGTGCCGCCGTCGACGCGGAGGCGACCTCGCTGCACGGCCACCTCACGCAGGCCGCGCAGGCCGACAGGCCGCTACCGATACCCCATGCCCGGTGGCCTGACGCCGGCGATACCCCACCCTCACCCTGGTCCGACGCGCTGGTAGTGCGCTCCGCTGCCTTCACCGGCGCGGACGCGGCGACGTCGACCGACGCGAACGCCTCGGCGTCGACCGGCGCGGACGCAGCGGCATTGGCCGCGGGGCGGGCGGCCGCCAGGCTGCTGGCACCCGTGGCCGTGGCCCGCGGCGGCACAGCCGGTGCCGGGCGCGGTGGCGCGGCGGGCCCCGAGCATGGCGCGGCGCCACGCGGCGCTGGATCGGGCCGGCGGCTCGGGACACCAGGTGGCGGTGCCACCGTGGGCGGCAGCACGCCGGGCTCGTCCGCCGCACGTGGCGCGTTCGATGCCCTGCGCGCCCACGGGGGCCAGGCCGGGTTCGTCACCGGCTTCTTCGACGAACTGGGCCCGTCCGGGCTCGCGCGGCTGCTCACTGTGCTCAGCGGCCGCCCGTCAGGGCCGCTCGGCAACCGTCCGGCGCCGCCGTCCGGGCTGGACGAACAGGTGGACGTGCCCGTGCTCGGCCGTGCGTTCGCCGCGTACAGCCGGCTGCGGACGCTCGGCGACGCCTGGCTGGGACGACTCAACACCCTGGGGCGGGCCGATCGCGCCGATGCCGTCCTGCTGCGGCCGCTGCTCGGCGCCGGCCGCGTCGATCCGGCGCTGCTGGATCGGCTGGGCCGGCTCGCCTTCGGCCCCGGGCGTCAGCCGCCGGCGCCGGCGGACCGGAGCCTGGCCGTGGTGCGCCAGCTGCCCGCCGGTCCCGGCCGGCGGGCAGCGGCGGAGCTCGCCGCCTACGAGGTCACCCTGCTGGACGCGATCACCGCCGCTCCGGGCCTGGTCGCCCGCTTCGCCGTCCGGCATCTGGCGGAGGTCCTGCAGGTCGCGTCCGTGGGCGCGCTGGGCCTGCCCGTGCGGGTCGGCCTGACCGAGCAGGCGGCGCGGGCATGGTCGCGGCTGGTCGCCACCGCCGGGAGCACGGCTGTGCGCCAGGCCGACCCGGCCGGCTCAGCGCGGTTCGTCACCGGCCTCGCCCTCGCCGTCGCCGCCGCCGGCGAGTCGGCGTTGCCCCTGCGGCTGCGCGCGGCGTTCGTCCCGGCGCTGCACACCTATGGTGCCGAGATCTACGGCGCGGTGACGACCGTCGTGCCGGGCGCCATCGGCTCCACGCGTCCAGCAGGTCCAGCAGGCGCGCGAGGTCCGGCCGGCTCCGAGAGTCCGGCTGGCTCCGAGGATCTGGCCGGCTCCAAGGATCTGGTCGGCGTGGTGGATCCGGTCGGCGTGGTGGATCCGGTCGACGCTGTCCGGGCGGTCCCCGACTCGGCGTGGCGGGCGCTGCTGCGGGAGTCCCTGCGCGGCGGTGCGACGACCGGGCTGTTGGCCCGGGACGCGGCGGCGTTCGGCGTCGGCCTCGAGGAGGCGACCGCGCGGCGCACCCAGGGCTGGAACGTCACACCCGGCGGCCTGCCCGCGAGCCCGCGCGCACTCGGCTACCTGCGTGCCGTGCGGGCGCAGGCCTTCTTCACCGAGGCCCTCGGCGACGCGGCCGACGCGGTGGTGCGCGCGCACGCCGACGCGGGCGCGCAGCACCGCAGACAGCAGGCGGTGCTGCTGGACCTGCTCGCCACGTCCGCCGGCGCGATCGACCCGAGGGACCCGGCGGGTACCTTCGCCCGCCTCGGCGTCGGGGTCACCGTCGTCGAGGTGGAGGCGATGATCCGTGATCGGTTCCGGGACGTGCCCACCGCCGAGGCCCGGCGGGTCCTCGCCGAACTGCGGGTCGCCGCCCGCGCGAACCCCCACTGGGCCGGAGCGTACGAGGCGAGCGCCCGCCTGCTGTGGCAGCGACGCGGTAGTGACCCACTGCGCCCGGTCACCGTCACCGGCGCCGACGGCCGCCCCCGCGTCTATACCGGCGATCCCCGCCACGACGGCTTCATCACCGGCCCGGCGACCGACTTCCTCGACCCGTCCGGCGACCCACGGCCGGCGGCGGCGATGACGTCGGCGCAGCGCGGCGCCTACCTCGCCTGGCTGGAGAGCCCGGCCATGGTCGCGAACAACGACCGGTTGCCGGTCCTCGCCGGGATGGCCGGCAGCGCCGAGGAACCACCGGTGCCGCCCGACCACGTCCTGCGGCCGGGAGGATGACATGCCCGTCATCGCCCCGACGGCAGGGCGGACGTCACCGCAGCACGTCGGCGAGGTCGAACCTCGCCGGTCGCTCCAGCTGGGCGAAGGTGCAGCCGCGCGGCTCACGATCCGGCCGGAAGCGCACGAACTGTGTGGTGTGGCGAAACCGCAGCCCCTCCATGTGGTCGTAGCGGACCTCGACGACCAGTACCGGGCGCAGCGGGACGAACGACGGGTCCCGGCCCGACGCCCACCGGCTCTCCCCCGCGTCCCACGGAGTGCGGGTGCCGCCGGCGGCACCGGGCGCCCAGGGATGCTCCTCGATCGGGATCACCAGGTCGGCGAGTTCGCGGACCAGCTCGCGGCGCCGGGCCATCGGGAACGCGGAGGTCACGCCGACCGCGGCCAGACCCCCGCCGGGCGGCGTGCCGTCGGCGGGGGCGTCCGGGTACAGGCCCAGCAGCAGCGAGCCCAGCGCGTCGACGCCCGACTTGTGCGCGCGGTAGCCGGCGACGACGCAGTCCGCCGTCCGGTCATGCTTGATCTTGAACATCGTCCGCCGGTCGGGCTCGTAGCGGGAGTCCGGCGCCTTCGCGACGAGGCCGTCGAGCCCGGCGCCCTCGAAGCGGTCGAACCACGCTCGGGCCACCGCGAGATCGTCCGTCGCCGGGGTGAGGTGGATCCGGGCGGACCGGTCCCCGACCTGCGCCAGCAGTGCGGTGAGACGCGCCCGACGGTCGGCGAAGGGGCAGGTGAGCAGCGCGGCGTCGCCGTCCGAGAGCAGGTCGAAGGCGACGAAGGACACCGGCGTCTCGGCCGCGAGGCGGGCCACCCGGCTCGCCTCGGGATGCACCCGCTGCTGCAGCGCCTCGAAGTCGAGCCCGTCGCTTCCCACGACGACGATCTCGCCGTCCAGGACACAGCGTTCGGGCAGCGACGCCCGCAGGTCGGCGACGAGCTCCGGGAAGTAGCGCGTCATCGACTTCGTCGCCCGGGAGGTGATCTCCACCTCGTCGCCGTCGCGGAACACCAGCGCGCGGAAGCCGTCCCATTTCGGTTCGTAGACGAGCCCGGGCGGGATCTCACCGACGGCACGCGCGAGCATCGGCTTGATCGGTGGCATGACCGGCAGGTCCACGCGCCGATCCTCCCGCACCCGGCCGACGGATGCGCCACGGCGCACCGGCCTGGGCGGCTCTCCCGCGATCCGCGACGACCCGAACCCACCCCGCCGACGCGTGTCACGCGAGGCCGACCGAGCAGCCGGCTCCGGCTAGAGGATCATGCCTGCGCCGAGGGTGGCGCCGGTCGACTCGTCGATGAGCAGCACGCTGCCGGTGGTGCGGTTGCGGCGGTACGGGTCGTAGCACAGCGGCGAGGTGGTGCGCAGCGCGATCCGGCCGATGTCGTTGAGCCCGAGCGTCTCGACCGACTCGTCCCGGTGCAGGGTGTCGATGTCGACCCGGTAGCTCACGTCGGTGACCATCGCCCGCACCGACCGCGTGGTGTGCTTGATCCCGATGCGGGCCCGCCGCCGCAACGGCGCGTCCGCCATCCACGAGACCATCAGCTGCAGGTCCTGGCCGACCGTGGGCTGGTTGTTCGGGCGGGCGATCATGTCGCCGCGGGAGACGTCCAGGTCGTCCTCGAGGCGGACCGTCACCGACATCGGGGGGAACGCCTCAGAGATCGGGCCGTCGAAGCTGTCGATCCCGGCGACCCGGGTGCTCAGCCCCGAGGGCAGCACGATCACGTCGTCGCCCGGCTTCAGCACACCGCCGGCGACCTGTCCGGCGTAGCCGCGATAGTCGTGCAGCTCGTCGGTGCGCGGGCGGACCACCCACTGCACCGGGAAACGCACGTCGATGAGGTTGCGGTCGGAGGCGATGTGCAGTTCCTCCAGGTGGTGCAGCAGCGAGCTGCCGTCGTACCAGGGGGTGCTCGGCGAACGGGAGACCACGTTGTCGCCGCTGAGGGCGGAGATCGGGATCGTCGTGACGTCCACGATCTCCAGCTTCGTGGCGAAGCGGCGGAAGTCCTCCTTGATCTTCTCGAAGACCTCGCGGTCGAAGTCGACGAGATCCATCTTGTTCACGCAGAGGACCATGTGCGGAACGCGCAGCAGCGAGGCGAGGAACGCGTGCCGCCGGGTCTGCTCCAGCACGCCCTTGCGCGCGTCCACCAGCAGCAGCGCCAGGTCCGCCGTCGAGGCGCCGGTGACCATGTTGCGGGTGTACTGCACGTGCCCCGGCGTATCCGCCAGGATGAACGACCGGCGCGGGGTGGCGAAGTAGCGGTACGCGACGTCGATCGTGATGCCCTGTTCGCGCTCGGCCCGCAGGCCGTCGGTGAGCAGGGCGAGGTCGACGTAGCCGTCGCCGCGCTCCCGGCTGGTGCGCTCCACCGCCGCGAGCTGGTCGCTGAACAGTGACTTCGTGTCGTACAGGAGGCGGCCGATCAGGGTCGACTTGCCGTCGTCGACCGAACCCGCGGTCGCGACACGCAGCAGCTCGGTCATCAGAAGTACCCCTCCCGCTTGCGGTCCTCCATCGCGGCTTCGCTGACCCGGTCGTCGGCCCGGGTGGCGCCGCGCTCGGTGATCCTCGTCGCCGCCACCTCGGCGATGACCTCCTCGACCGTCGCCGCGGTCGACTCGACGGCGCCGGTGCAGGTGATGTCGCCGACCGTGCGGTAGCGGATCTGCCGGGGCAGCGCGATCTCGCCGGCGCGCGGCGGCGTCAGCGGGGTGACCGCGAGCAGCATGCCGTCACGTTCGATCACGTCGCGGCTGTGCGCGTAGTAGATCGAGGGGATCTCGAGGCGCTCCTGGGCGATGTAGCGCCAGATGTCCAGCTCGGTCCAGTTGGACAGCGGGAACACGCGGATGTGCTCGCCGGGGCGGTGCCGGCCGTTGTAGAGCGACCACAGCTCGGGACGCTGGTTCTTCGGGTCCCACTGGCCGAACTCGTCGCGGAACGAGTAGACCCGCTCCTTGGCCCGGGCCTTCTCCTCATCGCGGCGCGCGCCGCCGAACACGGCGTCGAACCGGTTCTCGGCGATCGTGTCGAGCAGTACCGGCGTCTGCAGCTGGTTGCGCGAGGCACCCGGGCGGGTGTCCTCGGTCAGCTCCCCAGCGTCGATGGCCGTCTGCACCGAACCGACGACGAGACGCGCGCCGAGCTCGGCGCTGCGGTGGTCACGGAACGCGAGGACCTCGGGGAAGTTGTGCCCGGTGTCGATGTGCAGCAGCGGGAACGGCAGCTTCGCCGGCCAGAACGCCTTCTCCGCCACCCGCAGCATGACGATCGAGTCCTTGCCGCCGCTGAACAGCAACGCGGGACGCTCGAACTCGGCCGCGACCTCACGGAAGATGTGGATCGCCTCGGCCTCGAGCATCTCCAGGTGGGAGAGCTCGTAACCCGTGACAGGCACGCGGATACCCCTCGTCGAGCCGGTGTATCAGTCCAAAGTAGCCGACCTGGCCGTTCGGACACCGGTTTCGCCGACGTTAACCGGCTCACCTGGCCTGGAGGTACGTCAACGCGAGCAGCTCACGGCATACCCGTGCCGCCGCCCCCACCATCCGCCGCCGGACGAACGCGAGCCGCCATGGCCACGCTCGGTCCGGACGGTCCTACCGATCCTGTGGACCAGCCGCGGCGATGGCCGCGAGCACCGCCGGCGCCAGGGCGGCGTCGCAGATCACGAGGTCGGGCAGCAACGGATCCGGCTGGTTGTAGCGCAGCGGCGAGCCGTCGAGCCGGCTCGTGTGCAGGCCCGCCGCCCGGGCCACCGCGACCGGCGCGGCGGAGTCCCACTCGTACTGGCCGCCTGCGTGCAGGTAGATCTCCGCCTGCCCGCGGATGACCGCGGCGGCCTTGGCCCCGGCCGAACCCATCGGAACGGTGGTCGCGCCAAGCGCCTCCGCCACCTCGCCGACGAGGCGGGGGGCCCGGGTCCGGCTCGCGACGATGCGCGGCGGGCCGGCGGCGGCTGGCCGCGACGGCAGACCGCCCGCGGCCGACAGGGTGACGCCGAGCGCCGGCAGGGCCACCGCACCCGCGATGAGCTCGCCGGCCTGCCACAGCGCGACATGGACCGCCCAGTCGCTGCGCCCCGGCTCGGCGAACTCGCGGGTGCCATCGAGCGGGTCGACGATCCAGACCCGCTCGGCGAGCAGGCGGGCCGGATCGTCGGCGGCCTCCTCGGAGAGCACCGCGTCGTCCGGTCGGTGGCGGGCCAGCGCCCGGGCCAGCAGCTGCTGCGAACGGGCGTCACCGGCGTCCCGCAGCGTGGCGGGCTCGGCGAAGCCGACCTCCTCGCGGATCTTGAGCAGCAGTTTGCCGGCGTCCGTGGCCAGTCGCCGGGCGAGGACGTCGTCGTCGATCTCGTCGGACGCGATGTCGACGGGGACGAGGGCCGGCGGGCTGGTGTCGTCGGTGTTCATCGAGTGGGAGTCTGTCACCCGCTACGGTCGCGGGTGTGAGTGCCACCTCTGATCCGGACACCGACCGTCACCGGGCCGGCCCGCTCGGCGCGGGCCCTGGCGAGCGCGGCGACGGCGCCGACGGCGATCCGCTGCTCGCCCTGGTCGGCGCCGACCGCGCCGCTGAGCTGACCGCGGCCTCGCGCGACTGGCCGTCGTTGACGCTCACGCCGCGTCAACTCGCCGAACTCGAGCTGCTGCTCGTCGGGTCCTTCGGCCCGCAGCCCGGCTATCCGGCCGAGGAGGAGGTCGACGGTGTCCCCGTGCCGTCCCTCGTCGTGCCGGCCGACGCCGCCGCGCCGCTGGCCGCCGGCACCACCGTCGCGCTGCGCGATCAGGAAGGGGTGATGATCGCCGCGCTGCACCTGCGCGTGACGATTCCCGTCCCCGCCGGCGGCGCGGCCGAGGACGGCGGCCCGACCGCGACCGACGGCGCTGGCGCGACGGCTGGCGCCGGTGCGGCGGACAGTGCGGGCGCGACGGACAGCGCGGGCGCGACGGACAGTGGGAGAGCGACGGACAGGGGGAGAGCGACGGGCGATGCCGGCGTGGTGCGGCTGGTCGGTGCGGTGGAAGGGGTGCGGCTGCCGGATCACCCGGATCACCCCGATCTGCGCCTGACCCCGGACCAGGTGCGGGCCGAACTGCGCGCCCGGGGGTGGACTGGGCCGCAGGTCGACTCCGCCGCGGCCTGGGCGGTCTGGGCGGTCTGGGCGGACGGCCTGCTGCACACCGCGGATGTGGGTCGCATCCGGGCGCTGACCCGCCAGGGCAAGCGCTGTGTCGTGCTCGCCCCGGTCGGCGCCGCCGACCCCGCGGACGCCGGGCACCATCTGCGGATCCGCTGCCTGCTCGCCGCGCTGAAGGCGGTCGACGCGCCGCTGCGCCCGAGTGAGGCGACGCTCGCCTCGGAGGCGCTGGCGTCCGACGCGACCGCCGCGGGACGCCACCCCGAGCCCCCGCCGGACCCCTACCGCCGTCCCGGCGCGGCCGACGAGCCACACGGGCACCGCAGCCTGCTCGTCCTCGTGCCCGTGCTGCCGTCCCCACTGCTGGCGACGCCACGGGAGCCCGGGATGAGCGCGACGGTCCTGCTGCCCGCGGACAGCACGGTCACGGCCACGGCGGCAGCCGCCGCGGCGGACCTCACCGACAGCCGACCCGCGGCGGACCTGGACCGCTCGGCGGCGGAGGATCCGGCGCTGCTGGCCCGGCTGACCGCCCAGCGGGCGCACCTGGCCAGCGTCTACGGCCTGACGGGCAGCCTGATCGGGCCGGCGATCGGCGTGCCGGGACGCCAGGAGCTCGCCTCGCTGCTGGACGCCGGCAACCCGATCCCGGCCGAGCTGACACCGCCGACTGTCGCCGCCGAACTCATCCGGGCGGTGCCGCCGCGGTCCCGGCGTGGCCTGACGGTCTTCTTCACCGGCCTGTCGGGCTCAGGGAAGTCCACGCTCGCCGGGCTGCTCGTCTGCCGGCTGCTCGAGGAGGGCGGGCGGCGCGTCACCCTGCTCGACGGCGACGTCGTGCGCAACCACCTGTCCCGGGGGCTCGGCTTCTCCCGGGCCGACCGGGACACGAACATCCGCCGGATCGGTTTCGTGGCCGCCCAGGTCGCCGGCGCGGGCGGTACGGCGGTGTGCGC
This sequence comes from Frankia canadensis, assembly GCF_900197875.1. Classification (GTDB taxonomy): domain Bacteria; phylum Actinomycetota; class Actinomycetes; order Frankiales; family Frankiaceae; genus Frankia; species Frankia canadensis. The sequence continues at coordinate 30,934 of NZ_FZMO01000531.1, forward strand.
GCCGATCGCGCCGTACGCGAACATCCGCGCCGAGATCCGCGAGATGGTGCGCGCGGCCGGGGGTGGTTTCGTCCTCGTCCACGTGTCGACGCCGCTGGCGGTGTGCGAGGAACGGGACCGCAAGGGCCTGTACGCGAAGGCCCGGGCCGGGGTGATCCCCGCCTTCACCGGGGTGTCCGACCCGTACGAGGAGCCGGACGACGCCGACGTCACCGTCGACACCGCGCAGCTGTCCAGCGAGGCGGCCGTGGGCCGGGTCCTCGACCATCTGCGCGTCGCCGGCTGGCTCGCCGCGACCTGACCGGGCCCGGATCCGAGCCGGCAGCCCGCGCCGGCGACGAGCGCGGGCGTCCACCGGAGCCGGCCGGGCCGGGCGAAGCCAAGGCCAGAGCCAAGGCCAGATCGGGATCAGACCGGGGTCAGACCGGGGTCAGACCGGGCCGAGGCCAGACGATGCCGAGGTCAGGTCAGTAGGCGCCTTCGCGGCGCAGGACGGCGAAGACGGTCCGCCAGAGAATGACGAAGTCCATCGCCAGCGACCAGTTCTCCACGTAGCGCAGGTCGAGCCGGACCGACTCGTCCCACTCCAGATCGGAGCGCCCA
>NZ_FZMO01000529.1 GCF_900197875.1 Frankia canadensis
GCGGCGGACGCGCCAGCGGCCTCCGCCCACGGAGGCGAGTCGTCCCAGCCGGGCGGTCCCTAGCCGGGGGCGGGGGCGCCGGGGTCGAAGAATCCGGCTGCGTGGCCTTGCCGGACTGGCCGGACACACTCGGGTGGCCCGGTCCGCCGCCGTCCGCCAGCACGGCCCCCGCCAACCGCAGCGGACAGTCCCCGTCCGAGGCGAAACGCGGCGGGGCATCGTAGGAGCCGAAGTCGCTGACGCACCGCCTGTACCGGTCGCTGATCCGCCGGTCGACCGCGGTGAACAGCGGCGCGAGGGCCGGTTCCGTCGACTGCGGGGAGTGGCGGGCGCGGTCGACCATCCCGGCGTCGAACGCCGGATCGGCCTTGAGCAGGTCGGCGGCGTGCTCCGTGAGTTCGGCGCGGCGCAGGTCGCCGAGGACGGCCCGGCCCAGCGTCGCGTCGGAGTTCAGGGTGGCGGCCAGCAGGTGCCGCGTCATGCCGCCGATCGGCGCGGCGGCCCACCAGCCGGCCGCGTCGGCCCCGCTGTTCGCGAGGACCGGCAGGCGGCCGCTGCCCACCTCCACGGTCACGACCGACCCGTCGAAACCGCTCTCCTCGAGCGCCCGGAACGCCGCCCGCTGCCCCTTGACGTCGAGGACCGCCGTCGGCAGCGGCGGGCAGCCGGGTCCCAGGCCATCGCCGCGGGCCTGCGCGGGGGGCCGCGCGGCGCAGCGGGGAACGGTCCCGACGGTGTCGTCGAGCACCTTCCTGACCGTCGGATCGATGCCGTCCGCCGTCGGCCAGCCCAGCGGCACCCCGCCGAACATGCCAATCCGCTGACGGTCGGCGTCCCTGATCCACTGATCTTCCCGGGCGACGCCTGCACGCTGGTGCTGCGCGGATGAGGGGCCGACCATCACGGCCACCAGGACCAGCAGCGCGCAGCCCGCCGCCACCAGCCCCGGCGCACTGCGCCGGCACCGCCGCTCGAGCCACGTCCACCGGTCGGAACGGACCCGGCTCACCCCACCGAGCGGAACGCGGCTGCGCAGCTCGGGATCTGGTGGAGCCGTGTCGGAGACCTCCCGCCCGCTGGCCACGCCGACGAGCGCCCCCACCGTCCACAGCAGCACGACCAGGCCCACCCCGTCGGAGGCGACGCCGGGCAGCGCCGCCTCGACGTTGACGTTCGACCAGGCCAGCGGCACGAGCGGCAGCGCGAGCGTCACCGCCGTCGCGGCGGCGAGGCTCCACGCCCAGGCACCGAGCGGCCCGCGCCCGGCGCGGGCCGCGAGCCGGACGACCAACAGCCCGATCATCACCGCCGCGACCAGCACGACGATCAGACCGACCCGTCCCACCTCCTCGGCGAGCACGTTCAGCGCGTACCGATCCGCGACCAGGCCCGTGCCCGTGGGCCCGCCACCCGCGCCCACCCCCTGGCCGGGCTCGTAGGCCTCCACGAGCCCCTGGCCGGGCCCGCTGCCGAGCAGCCCACCCCGGGCCAGCGCGAGCGCCGCGGCCCGGGAGCCGTTGTCGTGGTGAAACACCCCCTGCGCCCAGGCGATCAGCAGGTATTCGAGAAGCACCAGGCCACACCCCGCCGCGGGCAGCCCGCGGTGACCGGTGAGCGCCGCGACGAGCACCGCCAGGGCGACCACGGTGGCGAACGCCGGCACCGGATGGCGCGTCCCGAGGATCGGCACCAGGCCCAGGCCGATGATGACCAGCATGGCCGTGGCCACCCGTGCCGTGGCCGCTCTGTCGCCCTGCTCGTCGTAGGAGTAGCGACCGACCAGGCGGGGGTCGAAGCTGATCACCGCCAGCGCGAAGGCGGCGACCACGAGCGGCGCCACCATGGCCCCGGGCCGGACGCCCGCGCCCAGCAGGCGCAGCCGGGGATGATCGCCGTGGTCGTAGCCGGCGAGGCCGACGACCAGGACCGCGACCACGGCCGCGACCACGGCGAACCTGCCGACCCGCGACAGGACGACGTCGTCCTCGAGACTCCACGGCGCCGCCCGCAGCGCACGGACCAGTCCGGCCAGCAGAACCAGGCCACCCGTGCCCACCACCAGCGGAAGGATCAGCCCCGTGAGCGGGTACCGGGTGCCGTCGCCGGCCCCCGCCAGCCGCAGCCGCACCAGCACACCGAACGCCACCAGCAGGTGGACGGCGCCCACCAGCGGCACGACGACCCGGTCAGGATCACCCGACGGTTCGGTGCGTCGTGGCGACGAGCCCCGCGCGCTCACCGCCGCCGCGAGCATCGCGGCCCATCCGCTCAGGCCGATGAGCAGCACGACCATGGACGCCGGCGGCACGCGCAGATCCGGCCGGTGCTGCCGCAGCCCCGCCACCAGCAGCATCGCGACGGCGGCCGGAGCGAGCGCGAACAGCCCCGTCGTCGCCACCAGCGGGCCGTCCACCGACAGCCGCCCGTCCACGGCCTGGCGGCTGCCCGCCGTGCTCACCACAGCACATCACTGACCAGCGCCACCAGGACGAGTCCGAGCAGGCAGACTACGACGACGGCGATGTAGACGGTGACCGGGTCGAGGTGCGGGAACGACATCCGCCGCTCGGCCGGGCCCACGGAGCCGAGCGTGCGCGGCGGAACGACCGTGGACGGTGGCGGCGATCCCGGCGACGCGTCCGGCGTCCACGGACCAGGCCGGGCCGCGGCGGTCTGCCTGTCCGTCTCGGCGGTGGCAGTAGCGGCGGCAGCGGCAGCGGCAGCGGCAGCGGCGGCGGCAGCAGCGGTCTGAACGGCCTGCGCCGGACCGCCCTGCGGCCCGGTGGCGATCGACGACGCCCCCTGCTGTTCCCGCCTGGCCTGCCCGGTTCTGGCGACGCCGAGTTCCTGCCGCAGCTCGACCACCGTCTGCTCGGCCTCCGCCAGGTACTCGCGCAGATGCGTCACCTCGGTCCGGGACGCGGCGAGCTTTCGTTCCCTCTCGACCAGCTGATCCCGCGTGCGGCCCAGCTCGTCGGCCAGCTGCTGCCGTTCGGCCTCCGCCTCGAGAGCACTGGCCTCCCAGCCGCGCCGCTGGGAGTCCCACACGCCTCGCGCCTGCTCCCACTGCCGAGCAGCCTCCGCGTGCGCGTTGCGTTCGAGCTGGACGGCGGCCTGGGCCGACGGCGCTCCGCGGGAGGCCCAGGCGAGCAGGCTGTCGAGGTCGTTGATCTCGAGCTCGGCCCGTTCGGCGGACCAGGACCTGAAGTCCGTCGAGTTCATGAAGGCGCGCACGAGGATCGCCACGGACACCAGCTGGGACGAGCCCGCGTCATAGGCGCTCAGATCGGCGTACGCATCGGACATCACGCTGCCGCCCGGCAGCATGAACGTGATCCGGATGCCCGCCTTCTGCGCCGGCTCCCCCGTCGAGAAGGTCCAGTCCTCCGCCACGAAATCCCGCAGGATCTCCCGTGCGCCCGCCAGCAGCAGAGCCGGGTCCGACCGATAGCCGATCACCGCCAGCCGCCCGGTCCCGACCCGCAGCAGCGCGTCGACCAGCCGCGTCAGCTCCGCTTCCAGCTCCGGTGCCCGGGCGGCGGCCTGCAGGTCGAGGTTGCGCTGCTGGGCGTCGTTCTTCAGCCCCGACCAGCCCAGCGGCTGCAGCGGCTGGGCCGCCCCGCCGGTGCAGTCCCAGTGCGGCCAGGCGGTGGACAGCGCCAGCGCGGTCCCGGCGTTCAGCTCCCGGCCGATGAGCACATGCGCCGCCGCGGCGAGTCGGCGCGAGCGGACGTCCGGAACCCTGCAGATGATCATTCCGCGGTTCTGCGGGTCCCCCGGCACCCGCGCGAAGGACAGGCTGGCGCGCGCCTGCACGTCCTGCGACCGGTAGGACGCATCCGCCAGGGCGACGAACCGGGGGCTGCTGAGAAGCTGATCACCGTCCGCCAGCGTCGAGGAAACCGGCCGGAAGGCGAGCGCCTGCGCGTCATATCGGAGCAGGGCCTGATCGACGATGTCCATCGGATTCCGCTAGCTCCCCCGCACGAAGTGGTCGTCAATTCTGCCCAGCGCCGCCAGAAGGGTGACCAGGGGCTCCAGCACCCGACGCGGTCGCGCCGGACGCGCGAATCGGCCGAGTTCCCCGTCGCCGGCCGGCTGGATGAACGACGAGCCGCTGGCGGAGACGAAATGCAGCGAGCACTGCTCGAACTGGTCGACCGGCGACAGCCAGGCGGTGGCGCGACGCTGGTAGAGAAACGCGTACGCGTCCCGGCTCTCCCGATGCAGGAGTTCGACGTCGAGCACCGACGGTGCGGGCCGGCTCAGCCACTGGTCGACCGGGGGCTCGAACCGCAGGAGATCGGACTTGGTGATCGCGAGAGCCGCCGGAATCGACAGCCTGCGCCGGTGCGCCTCCGAGGGGCGGTCCCGCAGGCCCGCGATGGTGGCGGCGTACGTGGGATCGTCGATGATGCCGCTGTCATTCCCACGCCGCGCGCTGTCCAGCGCCAGCGTCGGATCCGCGACGAAGATCAGACCGTCGACGCGATGCAGGAAGCGCAGCGCGACCTCGTCGCCGTGCAGTCCCTTCAGCTGCTCGCCGGCGGCGTCGAAGAAGACCAGCGGAAAGCTGTGCCCGGAATACGAGGTCAACAGCACCGAGTCCGCGTATCTCACCAGGTCGGTGATGTTCGTGTGCGGCGGGGCTATGCCCCGCGTGTAGAACGGGTCGACAACCGCGGTGCGGTACTGGCTGTGCTCGGTCAGGTTCACCGGAACGGTCTGCAGGCCGCGTGGTCCCAGCCGCTGCCGGTCGATCTCGCCTGACATGGCGGCGAGCAGGCAGGTCTTTCCCGCCGACGAATTGCCCACCAGACCGATCACGATCGGCCGGTCGTTCAGGACGAAGCCGACCGGGAAGTAGTGCGCGTCGTCGCCGATCCGGTTGGGACAGCGAATAATGGTGCCCTTCGCCTCGGCACTCCAGCGAAGGCTTTCCCTGGCCGGCAGGGTCACCGGCTCCGGGATCCCCTGGGCGTTGCGCCGGAACACCCGGCTGCCGTCCCAGTCGAACTCCTCCAGGCAGATCACACAGGTGACCGGCTGCCCGCCGCCGCGCTCGTCGCCGCCGCTCATCGCACTACCTCCGGCCACGCCGGGCCCGCCGCGGCCGGCGCTGCGGCCCGGTCGGCCCGACTGGGGCGGACGGCCCGGACGGCCCGGACGGGCCGGGCCCGGGCGAGGACGGTTCAGGTGACACTGGCGGGCGCGGTCCGGGCGGCGGCTCGCTGACCGCGAACGCCGACCAACTCGGGTTCTTCGAGACCACGATGCGGTCGTATTCGGCCCGTCCCTCGCCGAACCCGTCGGTCTCCGGCCGAGGCAGGTCACCCGGCGCGATCGCGTTCCCCAACCGACCCAGCAGCTCCGCCGCCTCCGGTCGGCTCGCGACCGGCGAGAAGACACCGCGGAGCACGTTCGCGAGCGACGGTATCCCGCTCGCGGCTATGTCCGGCAGGCCGTCCGTGCCCAGCCGAAGCCCGTGCGCGGTCACACTCAGAATCGCGCACCCCACACTGAACACATCGTCCCGAGCATCGACGAGACCACCACCGCTGATCTGCTCCGGTGCCTCCCAGTCCCGCGCCGTCCGCTCCCCCGGCACCCGCACCTGCGCCAACCGCCCGCGCGGCTCCCCCACCCGTCGCGCGTACTCGAACCGATTGATCTGCACCAGCCGGCTCCGCGCGTCCCAGTGCACCGTGTTGTCCCGCACCTGACGATGGACCACACCCAGCCGATCCAGCACCACCAGCCCCCGTGCCAGTCCCGACGCGAAGGCACGCAGGTCATCCGGCGACGACAACGACCCCGCCGTCCCCGACGACCGCAACCCCGCCAACGGCATCCCGAACTCGATGGTGATCACGAACGGCTGGTCGCAGTCCACGTCGTATCCCACCAGCCGCGAGAGCTCCCACGGATATCGCCGCGGCTTCTCCTCCCACGGCCACATCCGATCCACGTCAAACCGCCGCAGCATCCGCAGCCCCATCGCGATCGCGTTCTCCAGCGCGAACTCCGCGCTCTCCCCGCCGATCGCATACCGAATCGCCAGCGGAAAGTTCTGGTAGCGGCCGTGCCGGGTCCGGAAGTTCCGCGTCTCATCTGCCGGGCCCGGCGCCATCTCCACCTCCCACTCCACCCGCGACCCATCCGGCCGGCAGAAACTCAAGCTCTCGACGTCAGCCACGACCGCCTCCCAGCCCGCCATCCCGGCGGGCGACGGTGGTCCGGCGCAGCCAGGTGACGAACCCGGGCAGGATCGGCCACGAGGCGATGGCCAGCGGAGCGAGCCCCAGCAGGCCGGCGGTCAGAACGAGGACCTGAAGGATCACCAGAGATCGTTCTCCTCATCCAGCGGAGGAGTCGGGTGAGCCGGCGGCGGCGAGATGTTCACGCCGGCAGCCGGCGGCGGCATGTGCATCGTCCGGTCCTCGTCGTCGTCACCGCCGATGTCGCCGCCGTCGCCGCCAGCCCAGCCGCCCGGACGCGGATCCGGGCGAGCCCACCGGACCGACGCCGCGCTTCCCGGCCCGCCGGCCGTCGCGCCCGGATGAACCTCACCACCACCTGGCGACACGTCGGGCACCGGTGGCACCGGTGGCGACGAGGGGGTGTCGGGCGGCGCGAACTGAACCGAGGACGCGGACGAGGCCGACAGTGCGCGCGGAACCGCCGACGGGGACGGCGCGGGCTGCGGGTGCGGCGCCGATCTCGGCGACGGGCGGGACGAGTCGGACGTGAGCGGCGGGGCCGCGGCCGGCGGCGTCCCGTCCGCCGCCCGTCCGGCGACGGCGGCCGGCGGGTCCGCGGCCGGGACGCCGTCGGGCGGGTCGGCCGCGTCGACGGAACCAGCCTCGGTGACGGAGCCGGACTCGGTGACGGAGCCGGACTCAGCGACGAGGCCGGACTCAGTGTGGGAGCCGGCCTGCGCGCGGGAGGCGTCCTCGGCGCGGGAGGCGTGCTCGGCGCGGGAGGCGTCCTCGGCGACGGGGGCCGGGAGCGGGCGGCGGGCTCTGGGCGGGTCGGCGCGGCGGGCGGAGGCGGCGTTGAGCTGGGTCAGGCGGATGAGGCCGGCGATGTCCGGGGAACCGGTTCCCTCGTCGCGGACCGGGTCGGCGACGCCCGGGACGAAGCGGACGATCGGCGCGGCATCCGGGGTCTGGTCGAGCAGCCGCAGGTCCTCCTCGTTGGTCAGCTGCAGCAGGCCCGGGAGGTTCGCGGTGGCATGACGCAGCCGGTCGAGTTCCGGGGAGCCGAGCCACACCTTGCGGGCGAGGTCGACACGCCGGCGGTGGTCGGCGTCGAACGGGGGGGCGGCCAGCGGCCCGCGCCGCTCCAGATGCTCGTCGTAGGCGCCGAGCAGGGAGGTCAGGGCGTCGTGCACCGTGCGGGTGATGTCGTCGCGGCGCTCCCGGGCGATCTCCTCGCCATGCGCGTTGATCACCGTCCGGATGGCCGCCGCGACATCGTCGGTCACGATCTCGGCGAGCGCCCCCCGATTGGCCCGCAGCTGCCGGCTGACCGCGGGGGCGATGCCGAGCGTCGTGCCGCTCTCCCGGTCGGCCGTCGCGACGACGTCGGTGGCACCGGCTCCTCCCGGCATCGGGCCGAACCCGCCGGGCTGGCCCATCCCGGCCGGCGGACCGAAACCACCCGGCGGACCGAAACCACCCGACGGGCCGAAACCGGCGGGCGGGCCAAACCCGCCAAACCCGCCAGACGGGCCGGCGTCACCGGACGGACCGAAGCCGCCAGGCTGTCCGGCGCCGAGCGGTGAACCGAAGGCGGAGGGTCCGACGGGTGTCGGCCGGCGTTCGGCGAGTGTGGCCGCGGCCGCCTCGACCGCGTCCGCGAGCCCGCTGGCCAGCCGGGCGCCGCCGAGACGGTAGTTCGCCAGCACCCACTCGTTGAGGGCGACCCGGCGCAGCAGGTCACCCAGCGCCCTGACGGCACCGGCCGCGTCGGTCAGCCGCAGGCTCCGGCGCCAGGCGTCCACCGCTCGCCGCCACCACAGCAGCGGCGCGGCGGTCAGCAGCAGGCCCACCACCAGCAACGGCAGGCCGAGCCCCAGTCCGATCGAGCCGGCCGAGGCGCCGGCGGACACACCGATCACGCCGCCGGCGACGGCGTCGAGCGAGAACCAGAGCGGGCTCAGCCGTGACACGTCCCGCGGGTCCGGGGAGTGCTTCGGCTGGGGAACCGGCCGCCGCCGGTACAGCTGGACCGACAGGTAGACGGTGACCCCGACGGCGAGAGAGGCGCCGAGCAGTCCCCACGGCCACCACAGGCCGGCGAGCAGTGCGCCGACGAACGCCGTGGACAGCGTGCCGGTGTGCAGCCACCGCGGGAACCGGGGCGGCACCTTGAGCGTGTCGAACAACGCCGCCGGGCAGATCTCGGTGACCTGGGACGCGTACGGCGCGCTGCCGGTCGGCGCCGCCCGCCCGGCCAGTTCCCGCAGCCGCAGGGCGATCGCGGCGAGGGGCTCGCGGGCGGTGAGCGCCACGTCGGTCTGGCGGCGCAGCGCGGCGCGCACCTCGCCCGGTTCGGCCGCCGGCACCGGCCCGACCTGGATGCCGAGCACGCTCAGGGCGTGTGCCTGCTTCTGGCCGATGCCCTCCTGTCCGCCGGTGGTGCGAAGCGCCTCGTGCAGCCCCCGCGCGAGCTCCTCGAGGTGGGTGCCGGCGGCGACCAGTTCCGTCCACACGAGCTCGCCGGCGGGCACCTCGCCGCCGCCGGGTGCCGGACGTCTGCGGGTGAAGGGCTCCTCGCGCAGCGTCGTGAGCAGATCCTCGGCCGTCGTGAGGTGTGCGCGGGCCTTGGCCGCCGCCTGCGGCAGCGAGCCGCGGGGGTCGACGATGTTCCCGATGCCCGCGACGTCCTGGCTCGCGGCACCGGTGAGCAGCTGGTCGATCTTGACTGCTTCGTCGGGCGGCGGGGTGCCGGAACCGGCGGGGCCGGTCTGGGTGAAGTGGCCGAACGCGTGGCCCGCCGCCTCGTCGAGGATCTCCCGGTCGACGCGGCCGAGCAGCAGCGCGATGGCGGGGGTCGCGGCCTGGTGCGCACAGGTGCGCAGCACGTGCTCGCGCACCCGGGTGAAGACGCTGGGAATGCTCAGCGCCTGCACCAGGCCGGCCAGGTTCGCCGCCGCGTCCTCGTCGAGCCCGAGCGCCCGGCCCGGCTGGCCGGGCGTCCAGCGCACCCCGCGGGTGTCGCCCGCCCACAGCACGGGCAGCTCGGGGATCGGCGGCAGGTGGAGCCGCTCACCACCGCCCTGGCGGCCCAGTGCGAGCAGCAGCAGCTCCGACACCGACGGGGCCCCGGCGAGCTGGATGAACACCTGGCGGTACTCGGACAGCAGGTCGGCGTCGGCGAGGACCAGCACCCGGCTGGTGTCCACACCCTTGCGGCGCAGGTGACTCTGGTACTCCCGCTGGATCGCGCCGATCGGGGTGCGCAGCGCGCGCTGCGGCTCCTCGCGCAGGTCGACGACCACGACCACGGCGTCGTCGTCGACCCCGCGGCCCTGCCCCGCGCCGAACCCGCCCACGAACGCCGGGGTCGTCACCGTCGCCCGCCCGTCACCGTCGCCCGCCCGTCACCGTCGCCTGCCCGTCACCGTCATCCCCCGTCACAGTCGTCTGATCACCGCGGTCGATCCGTCGTCACGGCGTGCCGGTCGCGTAGTCGTAGAGGTCCCGCAGGTTGCTGCGGATGGCGTCGTCGTCGGGGAACGGCAGGTCCTGGGCCGCGGGCACGGTCCTCGTCCAGAACTCGAGGAGCTGGTCGAGACGGCTGCGGCTGGCGGGCGGCAGGCCGTCGCGGAACTTCTCGATCCGCGCGGCCTCCTTCTCGGCCACGTCGATGAACGCCCGGTACGCCTCGGACGGCGGCTGCGGCTCGGCCGTGTGCCCCCGCGGCCGGATCGTGCGAAGGCTGCGGGTGAACGCCCGGCGCGCCTCGTCGTCGTCCTCGACGATCGCCTGCTCGTAGGCGCGCAGCAGCGACCCCCACGACGACGTCTGCCCGACCCGGCGCAGCGGCAGGTACATCGACTGCGCCTCGTCGTACTCCACCGCCTTGACCAGGACGGACTCCGGCGACTCGAGCGGTCCGGTGACCGTCATCTGGCCGTTCCACATGGCGCACAGCAGGCGGTGCAGGATGACCGCGCGGTTGTCCTCGGTCATCGCGAGCCAGCCGTAGTTGTAGCCGAGGCGCTGCCGCCAGCGCAGGTAGTCCGCCGGATCGTTGACCACCAGCGCCTGCGACCAGAACCGCAGCAGCTCGCGGACCTCGCGGACCTCGTTGACGGCCATCGACGAGCGGAACAGCACCACGACGATCGAGTCCGCCTGGCCCGCGCGGTACTCCGGGGTCACGCCCTGGTCCGCGGGCAGCGCGAGTTCCTGGGTCAGGCAGGCCGCCACCTCGGTCTCGGGAACCTGTTTGACGGCCGGATGCGCGATGAGGATCTTGAGCTGACCGGCGCCGTCCGGGGTGAACCCGCCGGGCAGCAGCGCGCGGAGCTGATCGTGGAACTGGCGCAGGTCGGTGGGGTCGACGTCGGGTGCCGCGCTGCTCGCGGCCCGGGCGAGCAGCCGGCCCATGGACGGCAGCAGTGGCACGCCGCCGCCCTCGGCCTCCGCGAACAGCGCCTTGACCTCCTGCTTGAGCCGGTCCCGCAGGCTCGCGACCGCGCGCTGCGGCGCGCCGCGCTCGCTGATCTCCTCGAAGGCCTTCGTCCAGTCCTCGCCGCGCACCAGCACCCGCACGACGTCCGCCTCGGCGGATCCCTCCGGATGCTGGCCGCGGGCGAGGAACGCGCGCAGCACGGTGCGGTAGAAGACGTCGAGGTTGCCGCCGGCGGGCAGCAGTTGGCGGATGCCGGTGCGGTCCTGGCTGAGAGCCACGGTCCGCCGGTCGAACTCGTCCGGCTCGGCGCGGGCGAACACCCGCAGCGCCTCGGCGAACTCGTCGAGGTAGCCGGTGGCGGTGTTCATCTTCGACTGCCACACCCGCGACTGGCGGCCCCACGCCTCGTGCCACAGCCGCCAGGTGTTCCACCGGTGCCAGTGCTGCAGCGTGGCCACGGCCTGCTGGGCCGGCGGGTCGCCCCACTTGGCCTTCGAGGTCATCCGGTTGCGGATGTCCGGCAGCAGCGGGGCGGCGGCCGCGGTCGGCGGCCGGTTCGGCAGCTGCGGCGGGGTGTTCTTGCGGGCCTCGAGCAGCCCGAGCAGCCCGGTCTTGTCGTTCGGGTCCGGCAGTCCGGGATGACCGCGGACGAGCCGCTGCAGGCGGAAGACGTCGACCTCGGTGAGCAGGACGCGCGCGGCCTCCACCGGCTGGAATCGCTGGCCGGCGATCTCCTGCACCCGCTGGTCGACCTGCTGCGCGTGCGCGCGCAGCACCGCGCCGATGCTGTCGGAGTAGTCGGTGAGCGACTTGCGGATCTCGGCGGCGCCGTCGACCATCCGCGGCGCCGGCACCGGCAGGTCGGGGCGATCGAGGATCTCCCCCAGGTTCGCCGCGCGCGCCATCCGGCCGATCAGCGGGACGTTGTGCTCGCTGCCGCCGGGCGGTGCCGTGTCGAGCTGGGGGACGGCGCGGGCCAGCAGCCGGCCGGCGACCAGCTCGGCGAGGTCGTCGCCGGGAACGGTCAGCGAGGCGACCAGCGCGGTCGACACGCCACGGTGGCCGATACCGGAGTCGGCGGCGGTGTTGCGGGTCGCGGCGCCGTTGATGAACGAGTCCGCGAACGACTGGAACGACTGGCCGACCACGACCGCGTGCTCGGCCTGCTGCTCGGAGGTGATGAGCGAGAGCACCAGGGACGCGATCGAGCGGTGGATGTCGTCCTTGTCCATACCGGGCGTGCGGCTGAACAGGAACCCGGTCTGCACCGTGCCCGGCGCGATCTGGATCTTCCGTCCGGGGTAGGCCACGTCGACCGGCCGGCCGATGTTGTCGGAGTGGCCGAGAACGCGCCGCGCCTTGCGGGCGTTCTGGTCGTCGACCAGCCGGAAGAGGTCGAGCAGCGCCCGGCCGGCGTTGAGCTGGGCCGAGCGGCCTCCGCCCCTGCCCTCGTCGAAGGCGCTCGGCATGAGCACCAGCGGGTAGATCTGGGCGCCGATGCGGGCCCGGTCGAAGGCGTCCGCGATCAGATGCAGGTAGTCGTAGAAGATGCCGGCGCCGGTGCCGCCGGCAACCGAGAAGGCGACGAACACGTCGCAGGACCGGTTCGACTTCCCGCCGAGCACCCCCAGCTCGGCGCCGGCGCGGCTCACCGCGTCGATGGCCTCGCGCAGCGGCTGCTGGCCGGGGCCGACGTCCTCGCGGACCGTCTCGAACAGCGCGGCCCGGCCGACCGTGGGCAGCTGCCCCGCGCCCCGGGTGATCGGTGCGACGAGCGGTTCGTCGAGGGTCGGCGGCAGCCAGGACTGGACGTACGGGCCCGCGGTCATCCGCAGGTTGCCGGCGACGTCGGAGTACGTCTGGAACTTGGGCACCAGCCCCCGGACGAGGTGGGCGTTGCGCGCGGCCGCCTGCTGGTGCACCGGCGCGGGCACGGTGGCGCCGTGGATGCGGTCCAGCTCGGTCTCGTTCAGGTCGGCGTAGACGAACTGCAGACAGCCCGGCAGCTGGAACGGCAGGTAGCCGGAGTTGCCGTGCACACCCATCCGCTCGGCGAACGCCGTGCCGTCCGGCCCGCACAGGGCCTGCCGCAGCCGCCGCTCGAGTTCGGTCCCGATGGCGCAGCCGGTTCCTCCGAGGCCCACGAAGACCAACGGCTGGTAGATGTTCAGCCCGAAGGCGCTGTCCCGCGTCACCATGCCTGTTCCGATCCGTGTCCGCGTCGTCCGCGTCGAGTACTGCCGAGGTGCCTGTTCCGACGACCGTCACCGCCCCGCGGTGGCTGCCGGGTCGGACAAGCGCCGAGGGTCAGAACTGGGTCGTGTTCCAGTCGTCCCCCCAGGTGCCGCCCGGCTGCGCCTGCGCCCCCGGCCGCAGCGTCGGCGCGTCGGACACCGACCCGTAGCCGTCCGCGCCGCCGTCGTATCCGCCGGCTCCGTATCCGCCGGCTCCGTATCCGCCGCCAGAGCCGTCACCGCCGAAACCGCCGGCGCCGTCGGCCGGGTCGCCACCGGCGCTCGCGGCGAAGGGGTCCGGCGCCGGCTGCCTACCGCCGTTTCCCCGCGCGCCGTGGCCGCCGGCGGCGCCGGCGCCGGCGAAGGGATCGGCACCGGCGTGACCACCACCCCCGGCGTTCCCGCCGCCGAACGGGTCCTGACCGCCGGCCGGTACGGCGAACGGGTCCGGGCCACCCGCGGGCGCGGCGAACGGATCCTGACCGCCGGTCGGTGCCCCGAACGGGTCCGCGGACCCCGCGCCGAACGGATCGTGCCCGCTGTCCGGTCCCTGGCCGCCGCCACCCGCCCACGGGTCGTCCGAGGCGAGCGGAGCCGGTCCGGCCGGCTGGACCCGCCGGTCCTGCAGCCACAGAGTCGCCCCCGAGGGCAGCGGGATCCGGGTGCCCGCCTGGTCGGTGCGGCTCTCGCCACCCGGGCCGACCACGGTGAGCTGGCCGTGCCGCGCGCGGCGGACGGTGTAGACGTTCGCGGTGTCGCCGGGGTTGGCCAGCGCCAGGCTGAGAGGCAAGCCGGGCTGGTCGTGCAGCACGAACCGGAAGCGGTCGGCCCACCTGCGCGGCGCCGCCACGTCGATGGGCGGCAGATCGCCGCGGGCGGCGTTCGCCTGCAGATCGCAGACGTCGACGCGACGGCGCCAGCGGGCCCGCAGCACCAGCGCGGCGGCGATGCCGAGGAGCACCAGGACCAGGACGAGGACCAGCAGATACAGGTATTTGGCGACGAAGCCGGGCGGCGCCTTGACCGTGAGGTTGAGCTGTTCGTCGTCGAGCGTGACGTCCTGCCCGCCGGCCGACACGTCGAGAACGCGCGCGAGCCCGGACCGCGCCCCGTAGGCCGCGTCGGCCGCGACGGAGATCGTCAGCGCCTGGGTGAAGCCGCTGGCCCCGGCCGGCACGGTGAGGTCGGCAGGCGAGACCGACAGCCCCGGCAGGCCCTCCAGCCGCACCCGCAGCTGCCGGGGGGACGAGCCGGGGTTGTCCGCGCGCAGGGTCGCGGTGATCGTCGCCGGTCGGTGCACGCCGCCGACGGCGGGCACCTGGAGGACCGCGCCGCCGGAACGCCGCCCGGCGATCGGGTAGGACGCCGACTGCAGCGTGCCGCGCAGGCCCTCGCCCTGGACGCTGCCGGTGAGCCGCAGCAGGCCGGACGCGTTCTCCGGTACCTGTACCCGGCCCGAGAAGGTGCCGTCCGCCGCCTTCTGGTCGGCGACGCGACCGTCATCGGCCAGCAGCACCTGCCGGTCGGGAAACCCCTCCCCGGCCAGGAACGCCTGGAAGTTCAGGCCCGTGAGCTGCTTCGGGTCGATCGGCTCGCCCCTGCTGGTCTGCAGCGAGACGTAGACGTTCGCCGCCTGGCCCGGCTTCGGGGAGGAGGGCACGAGCCGGACCACCGAGCTGAGCTGGCCCAGCCAGGTGAGGTCGGCCAGCACGGTGCGGGGCTGGGTGCCGGGCGGCCAGGTGAAGGTCACCTTCCAGTCCCCTGGATACGGCCTGGAGATGAACAGCGACTCGGAGTCCGGGGCGCTCGTGTTCAGGGTGAAGCGCGAGCCGTTCTGCTCGCCGCTGCCCAGTACCCGATTACCTCGCGGATCGGTGTACGTGATCTTGATGTTCGGATCGCGCTTCAGCGCGTTGATGGTGGCACTGGACGCGGTCGGCGGAATGGTCAGCGACAGCGTCACCGGCTTGCCCGGGCCGCCGTCGTCCTGCCGCTGCTGGTAGCCCTGGCAGCTCGCGTTCGCCAGCACCTGGTCGAGCGTCTGGCCGACGTCGGAGGCGGTGTTGGCCCGGTGGTAGACCGGCGCCGCGACCGGCACCCCCTGGCAGAGCGGGTTCACCCCGGCGCCGAACGTGGCGAGCTGGCGCATCCAGTTCTCATCCAGCCCGCTGCCGAAGCCGACCGGCCAGATCTGCGCGCCCAGGGTTCGTGCCCGCGGCGCGACCTGGGTGGCGATCACCTGGCGGGCGGCGACGTTGCGCTGGTCGGCGGTCGCCTGCGGGTCGGCGAGCCTCGCCCCGAAGCGCGACACGTTGTCCACCCGCAGGCCGCCGTCGGTCAGCAGGAAGACCACGTTGAAGAAGGCCGGGTCCCTGTTCGCTTCGAGGATGTCCAGGGCCTTGGTCAGCGCGGCCTCGTGATCGGTGCCGTTGCCTTCCTCGCGGGTGCGGTTGTGCAGCGTGGACAGGCAGGTCCGGAAGTCGGCGCTGGCCACCCGCGCCATCGGACAGGCCTCATCGGTGGCGCCGTGCGGCCGCTGGCTGACCTCGGGGTAGTCGTCGGTACCGAAGCCGACCACGGCGATCTCGGAGGACGGATCGAGCTGCCCGCTGTTGGCGATGAGGCCCGCGGCGTCGGCCTCGTGGCGGACGGACTCCACGCTCTCGCTGTTCGACTCGTCGACGAGCACCACGGCATGGACCTTGGGACGGCCGTCGGCGCCGACTGTGGCGGGACCGCTCCCAGCGGTCGACAGCGCCGCCGGCGTGACCGACGCCGGTGCGTGATCGGGCGTCACGGCGGCGAGGGCCGGCGCGATCGTCGCCGCGACGACCGCGAGCACGGTCGCCGCGACCGACAGGGCTCTGGGAATCCATTCGCCCAGGACAACAGTTCGGTCGGGCATTGTTGTGCGCCTCCCCCAAAGGCTCACGCGGTGCCTGGCGCCACTGGCACCAGGCCGTTCGCGCTCCTCGCCATCCCCGCGGCGTGTTCACCCCGAAAAACGGCCCATCGGCATGGACACCGTGGCATGGCCGTGCGCAATCGCAACATACACCGCACCATGTCCCTGACCTAGTCAGGCCGGGCAGGTATCCGACGCCGGCCCCGCCAACCGCCATTTCAGCGAGGCGATCGACGGGCCACCGGAACGTCGACAACTACAACAGGTAATCAGAACTACGCCGACCAGGCGCAGACCACCACTCCATTTCCAACCCGACGGTTCCCATGACCAGGAATTTCGCGCCATTTTCCTGCTTGCGAACAAGCGATGGGATCGATCACAAAGAGTTACGGGGCATGGGGGGGTGGGGCCAGCCGGCGAGGCGGCTATGGGGTCACGCCTCAGCGCTCCGTCACCTCCTCCATGCCTGCGCGACAGCCGCCTTCTGACCGAAGACGACACGATCTACCGTTACGGACCGCGAGCCGACCGCGCGACCCTGGCGATCGACTGGCCAGAATCACCGGCAATGGCCATCCAGCGGCCAACTGGCGGCTCGCGTGGCCAGCCGGCCTCCGTGGCCGTGGGGACGAGGCTCCCGGGGTGTGGTCGTGGCGCGGGCCGTCGTGGCGGGCCCGGTGCGGACCGTCCCGGCCGGCGTGTGATCGTGGAGACGGCCCTGGGAGGCCGGTCGAACCGACATAGGCGAGGTGGCGATGGGCAGCCGGAACCGTGAGCGACGCAAGGCGAAGCAGAAGGCCCGCGCGGACCGCGTCAGGGAGCAGGGGCGTGCCCAGGCCCAGCGGCACGGCGAGCAGCCCGGTCAGCGCGGTGGGGCCGCTGGGCCCGGTGAATTCGAAGATCATGGCGGGGTCTGGGGCGATGGCCTGGGCTGGGCGAACGGGACTGCCGCGGGTCCGTTTCGCCGCGAGCGCGGCCAGCGGGAGGCTCTCCGGTTCGCCGACCAGCTGGTCGCGACGGGGGTGAAGGCCCGGGCCGACGAGGAGGACGCGGTGCTGGCCGACGTCGTCAGCATCCTCGGCTCCGCGCCGGGCACGGTCGGACGCCGCGTCGTCAATCGGGCCCTGCGCGGCTGGTTCGACCGCGCGATCGAGGGTGCCTGGGCGCGCGGCTGGCAGCCCGTCGACCTGCACCGGATCGTTCGCCGCCAGGCCAGCGGGCGCCACACGCGGCTCGTCGTCGACGCCATCGCCGCGCAGATGCGGCAGTACGCGGCGCCCACCGTCGACGAGCGGTGGGCCGGCCAGCTCGACGCCCTCGACGCCGGCGTGTGGTGGACGGACGACGACGCCTGGCTGGACGGCTGGGGCGAGCGGGAGAGCCGCGACCGGGGGGAGGTCCTGCTCGACGCGCTGGAACTGCTCGCCGTGGTGCACTGCCTGCCGCCGATCGAGACCCTGTGCCCGCCGCCGGGTTCCACGCGACGCGACCCGTCGGGCCCATCCACGGCGCGCTCCGGGGCGGGCACCGGGGCGGGCACCGGCCACGGCACCGACACGCGCGTGCTCGACCGGGTTCGCGCGCTGCTGGCGAAGGCGGAGTCGACCGGGTTCGTCGAGGAGGCCGAGGCGCTGACCGCCAAGGCGCAGCAGCTCATGGCCCGGCACAGCATCGACGAGGCGCTGCTGGCGGCGCGGGAGGGATCCCGCGATCGACCGGTGGGTCGCCGCATCGGCGTCGACAGTCCGTATGAGTCACCGAAGGCCGGTCTGCTCGACGTGATCGCCGTCGCGAACCGGTGCCGCGCGGTGTGGTCGAAGAGCCTGGGGTTCGCCACCGTGGTCGGTTTCCGGCCCGACCTCGACGCCGTCGAGCTGCTCTACACCTCTCTGCTGGTCCAGGCGACCACGGCGATGACGGGGGCCGGAAGCCGCCAGGACCGTCACGGACGGTCTCGGACCCGGTCGTTCCGCCAGGCGTTCCTCGCCTCGTTCGCGATCCGCGTCGGCCAGCGCCTGACGGCCGCGGCCGAGCGGGCCGGCGAGCAGGCCGCGGCCGAGGCCAGCGACGACCGGCTGCTGCCCGTGCTCGCCGCCCGCTCCGACGCCGTCCAGGACACCCTCGAGACGATGTTCCCGCAGCTCACCACCCATGCGATCAGCACGTCGTCCGACGCCGAGGGATGGGCGTCCGGCCGGGCCGCCGCCGACCTCGCCACCCTGCACGCACGCGACGAGGTGACGACGACCTGATCCCGCCGGCTTGCCAGGCTCACCTGCCCGCGGAGGACTGGTAACGCGGCGGCGGCGGGCGAACATCGGGGCACGCGTCGAGACCGTGGCCAGGCTGCGTTCGAGCAGTTCGTCGACGGCGGCGGCAAGCCTGTCCGTACTCTCCTCGGACGGCCTTGAACACGGATCCGCCGCCGGCCGCCGTGTCCAGCTCGCGGTCAGGCGCGGGGGTGAAGGTCTCCAGCCCGACCGCGAGCAGGTCGAGCCCAGCGGCCGGTACCGTTCCGCGGCGGAGCGCGTCGATGACCGCGCCGCCCGGGCGGGCGAGGCCCGATCGACCACTTCGGGCTGGCCGTCGACTCGTTGACGACCCTGGAGGCGACCCGGGACCGGCTGCGCGAGCTGGGAGCCGACCTCGGCGAGATCCAGCGTCTCGGCTCCGAGTGGTCTCTGTTCTTCCGCGAACCCGGACGGCATGGAACTGGAGATCTGTTGCCGCGCCTACGAGTGACCGGCGCCGCTCGCTCCCCAGCGCCGACGGGTCAGTGGACCAGGCCCTGGTATCCCCAGCGCGGGGTGGGGCCCGGCCGGCCCAGATCGGTTCCGGCGGGGTCCTGGGAGACCTCCTGGGCGATGGCGGTGCCCCACTCGAAGTAGTCCATGAGCGTCGCGGCCAGCTCCGACCGGTCCGGAAGGACCTCGTCGATCGCTTGTGCCATCAGGTCAAGCCAGCGTCGCCGGTGCTCGTCGCGAATGCCGAGCCCGAGGTGGCTGCGCAGCAGCGCCTGGTGCCCGCCGAGCCGGGCGGAGAAATCCGCTGGCCCGCCGAGGACCTCGGCCAGCCAGACGGCGACGTGATCGAGGTGGGTTGGTGTGAAGTCGGCGAAGACGGGAGCGAGCAGCTCGTCCGCGAGGACGCGGCGGTAGAACGCCGCGGACAGGAGCCGCAGCCCGGCCAGGCCGCCGACGTCGTCGTAGAGCGAGGAACTCACGATTGCCTCCGAGACGCGCTGGGACGTTGGAGTGCTCGGACTCCACGATGCCAGACGATCCTCTCAGCGCTCCCAGCTCTGACGTTTCCTCGCCCGGCCGGTGGGGCCACCGGCCGGGCGTCCCGGGCGCCGCGCTGTCGCGGGTCAGACGTCAGCGAGCGGCAGGTAGATGTGGTTGCCGCCGGAGACGAACTCGGCTGACTTCTCCCGCATCCCCTCCGCCAGCGCCAGCTCGTCCCCGATCCCCCGGACGGCGGCGTACTCCCGCACGTCCCGGGTGATCTTCATCGAGCAGAAGTGCGGGCCGCACATCGAGCAGAAGTGCGCGGACCTGGCCGGGGCCGCCGGCAGGGTCTCATCGTGGTAGGACGCGGCCGTCTCGGGGTCGAGTGAGAGGTGGAACTGGTCGTTCCAGCGGAAGTCGAACCGGGCGTCGGACAGGGCGTCGTCCCAGGCCTGGGCGCCGGGGTGCCCCTTGGCAAGGTCGGCGGCGTGGGCGGCGATCTTGTATGCGATCACGCCGGCCTTCACGTCCTCCCGGTCCGGCAGGCCGAGATGCTCCTTCGGCGTGACGTAGCAGAGCATCGCCGTGCCGAACCACCCGATCATCGCCGCGCCGATGGCCGACGTGATGTGGTCGTAGCCGGGCGCCACGTCGGTGGTCAGCGGGCCAAGCGTGTAGAAGGGCGCGTCGTGGCACAGCTCGCGCTGGAGCTCGACGTTCTCCTTGATCTTGTTCATCGGGACGTGGCCCGGCCCCTCGATCATGACCTGGACGTCGTGCTCCCAGGCGAGGGAGGTCAGCTCGCCCAGGGTCGCCAGTTCCGCCAGCTGGGCCGCGTCGTTGGCGTCGGCGATCGACCCGGGCCGCAGCCCGTCGCCCAGGGAGAACGTCACGTCGTAGGCGCGCAGGATCTCGCAGAGCTCGGCGAAGTGGGTGTAGAGGAAGTTCTCCTCGTGGTGCGCCAGGCACCAGGCGGCCAGGATGGCGCCGCCGCGCGAGACGATGCCGGTCCTGCGTCTCGCGGTCAGCGGGACGTGACGCAGCAGGACGCCGGCGTGGACGGTCATGTAGTCCACGCCCTGCTCGCACTGCTCGATGACGGTGTCCCGGTAGACCTCCCAGGTCAGGTCGACGGCCTTCCCGTCGACCTTCTCCAGTGCCTGGTAGATCGGGACCGTGCCGACCGGGACCGGCGAGTTCCGGATGATCCATTCCCGGGTGCGGTGGATGTCACGGCCGGTGGACAGGTCCATCACCGTGTCGGCGCCCCAGCGGGTGGCCCAGACCATCTTGTCCACCTCCTCCTCGATCGAGGAGGCCACGGCGGAGTTGCCGATGTTGGCGTTGATCTTGACGAGGAACTCCCGGCCGATGATCATCGGCTCGCTCTCGGGATGGTTCCGGTTCACCGGCAGCACGGCCCGCCCAGCGGCGATCTCGGCGCGGACCGTCTCCGCCGGCACACCCTCCCGGACCGCGACGAACTCCATCTCCGGGCTGATCAGACCGCGCCGGGCCAGGCCTAGCTGGGTAGTCGCGCCGCTGACCCCCACACCCCCGCCGGCCGGCCTGGCGCCGGCGCTCCCGCCGGCAGCCCCGGCGTCCCCGGCGTCCCGCTCGGCGATCCAGACTGTCCGCGACCGCGGCAGCCCGACCCGGACGTCGACGGACACGGCGGGGTCGGTACGGGGGCCCGAGGTGTCGTAGAGCACGACGCGGTCCCCGGTGGACAGCGCCACCTCGCGCATCGGCACCCGAATATCCGGCCGTGGCCCCGGAAGATGGATTTTGCGGCTACCCGGCAGTGCTTCGACCTGGGCTGACGACATACCAGCACACGCTCCCTACGCCGGCATTACCCGGACAGGTTCGGCGGTCGGCGGCCCCGCTCGGGCTCGGAATGCCCGGCAGCCGCCCTCTCAGCCCCCTTGGGTGGGAGCTCCCGTGTGCTGGGGACATTACGCTTGTTTCGGCGCCGAAACCCCGGTTTCCCGCACCCGAGCGATCAGATGGGCGAGGAGCTGGGTACGCGGGATCATCTGGGCGACCTCGACGTACTCGGACGCCGTGTGGGCGCCGCCGCCGACCGCACCGAGGCCGTCCAGGGTGGGGCATCCCACGGCCGCGGTGTAGTTGCCGTCGGAGGCACCACCGACGGCGATTCCCCGTAGCGGTCGCTGGCCGAGGTCCGTGGCGATCGCGGCCGCGAGGGCGAACAGGCCGGCGGAGGACTCCGGTTCCATCGGCGGTCGCCGTCCGCCGCCCAGCACCGTCAGCCGGGCTCCGGACGTCCGGGCGGCGAGCGCATGCATGGCATCGTCGATGCGGGCCTGCGTCGAACGAGTCGGTACGCGCACGTCCACCGATATCCTCGCCTGGTCGGGCACGGTGTTGACGGTGCTGCCGGCCGTCAGCAGGGTGGGCGTGATGGTCGGTGGTCCGAGGACGGAGCGGGCGGCGCCGTCGGATTCCATCAATGCCGCGAGATCGGCGATCGCCAGGACCTGGTGAGCGGCCTCGATCGTGGCGTTGACGCCCTTGTGGGGTTCCAGGCCCGCGTGCGCGCCCCTGCCGTGCACCACCACCTCATATCGTGAGGTGCCCTTGCGGGCGGTCTTGAGGGCGCCGCTGACATCCGCGGACGCCTCCAGCACGAAGGCGGCCGCGCAGCCGCGCGCGCTGTGCTCGATCAGTTCCCGTGACGTCGGGGAACCGACCTCCTCGTCCCCGTTCACCAGGACGCACACACCGTCCGGGGACGGCAGAGCGGCGAGCGCGTGAAACATCTGCACCAGACCCGCCTTCATGTCCAGCACCCCGGGCCCCCGGGCGATCCCGTCGGCCACCGACCAGGGATGGGTGTCGAGCGAGCCAGGCGGGAACACCGTGTCGTGGTGCCCCAGCAGCAGGACGCGCGGTGTCCCGAACGTCCACCGCAGATGGTTCACGCCGTCGATCACCATAGTTTCGGGTGGGGCGCCCAGCAGTCTCGTTCCGAGGGCACCGACGACCTCGGCGCTGCGCGCCACGGCGGCATGGTCGGCGGAAAAGGACTCGCAGACGACGAGTTCCCTCAGATCGGCCAGCATCGCCGGCAGTCCCGGCAGTCCCGGCAGTCCCGGTAGTCCCGGCAGTCCCGGCAGTCCCGGCAGTCCCGGCAGTCCCGGCAGTCCCGGCAGTCCCGGCAGTCCCGGCATCGCGAATTCCGCCCGCCCGGTCACCGGCCCCACCCCGTCAGCGTCTGACTTCCGCACAGCACGCGTTTCCCCTTTCCATTCCGGCGACGAAAGGCCACGGCTCCGCCTTCCGCCGGGGCGCCGCAACCGAGGGTGACGTTAGGTGAATGCGAGGTATTCCACCAGCGAGTAGATTGCATCGCAGCCATGCGTGGGAGGAATGTGTTCGACGTCGACGCGCTGAGCCTGCTCGTGACCGTGGCCGACACCGGATCGTTCACCGCAGCGGCGGCCCGGCTCAGTTACACGCAGTCCGCGGTGTCCCGGCGAATCGCCGCACTGGAGCGGCAGGCCGGTGGGCCGCTGTTCGAGCGGCTTCCCCGGGGCGTCCGCCTCACTCCCGCTGGTCAGGCGTTGTACCGGCACGCGGTGGACGTGCTCGACCGGCTGTCACGGGCCCAGCGGGATCTGGCGATGATCCACTCCGGCCACGGCGGTCCGCTGCGCACGGGGGCGTTCGCGACCGCGAACATCTC
This sequence comes from Frankia canadensis, assembly GCF_900197875.1. Classification (GTDB taxonomy): domain Bacteria; phylum Actinomycetota; class Actinomycetes; order Frankiales; family Frankiaceae; genus Frankia; species Frankia canadensis. The sequence goes on from NZ_FZMO01000529.1 coordinate 22,726, forward strand.
CCTGGTTCCCGCCGCCCTGCGGACGTTCACGCAGGCCAGGCCGGACGTCGAGGTGACCGCGCTCGAAGGCCGCAGCGAAACGCTGATGCGGCGCCTCGCGCAGGGAGCGCTCGACCTCGCCGTGGTCAGCGACTACCCGTCCGGCCTGCCATCGGCCGACGGTGTCGTCACGACGGCGCTGATGGAGGACGAGCTGCTCGTCGCGTTGCGGCGCGACCATCCGCTGGCTGGAGCCGACACGGTCCGCCTGCGCGACCTGCGCGACGAGGCATGGCTCCAGGACGCCTATGGGGACCGCCCCACGACGCTCGCGGACGCCTGCGCCCGGGCGGGCTTCACCCCGAGAAAGATCATCAGAATCGCGGAGTGGACCGGCAAGTTCGGGTACGCGGCCGCCGGCCTCGGCGTCGCGCTGGTCCCCTCGCTGGCCGCCCGGGCGGTTCCCACCGAGCTCGTCCTGCGCCCCCTCGACGACCAGGCCCTGCGCCGAACCATCTACACCGCGCTGCCCACCACTGCCCTACCGGCAGCGCTGACGTTGCAGAACCTGCTGGCACGGTATGCGGACGCGCCCGCGGTGAACCGCCCCCACCCGCCCTGATGCGATCGGGTGGGGTCTCGACCAGGGCCGACCACCAGCCTGCCGCGTGACGACCCCGGCCGTGGGGGCGGGCGCCGATCACCCGCCGCGCTCCGCGGGGTTCGCCAACCCCTAATGTGCGGACATATGCCGAGCAGGGATCGCAGCGAACGACGTCCGCGCCACCGGCCGGCCGAGGTCATCGTTGACGGCCGGCGGCGCTGGTGGATCGCGATCACGGTGATCGCCGCGGTCGCGCTCGCCGTCCGGCTGGGCTTCCTCTTCGGCTCGCTGTACCCGATGAAGATCGCCGGGGACGCCTACTATTACCACCATGCGGCGAACCTGTTCGTCGACGGGCGAGGCTGGCCCAACCCGTACGTCCTCATCGACAGGGACACGTACCTGCCGGACGCGCAGCACCCGCCGCTGACGAGTCTGCTGCTCGCCATCCCGTCGCTGGTCGGGCTGCGCACCTTCCTCGACCACCAGATCTTCTCGTGCCTGCTCGGCACGCTGTCGGTCGTCGTCGTCGGCCTCGCCGGCCGGCGGATCGCCGGCCCGGCCACCGGCCTGATCGCCGCGGCGATCGCCGCCGTCTACCCGGGCATGTGGCTGAGCGACCCGGTGCTCATGTCGGAGACGCCCGCGATCCTGTCCTGCACGCTGCTCATCCTCGCCAGCTACCGGCTGTGGAACCGCCGGCGTCCGTTGGACGCCGTCTGGGTCGGGGCCGCTCTGGCCGCCGCGATGCTGGCCCGGACCGAGCTGGCGCTGCTCGCACTGGCGCTGGTGACGCCGATCGTGCTCCGGCTGCCCACGCTGACCTGGGCCCACCGGCTGCGGCTGCTCGTGGCGTGCGCCGCGACCAGCGCGCTGCTCATCGCACCCTGGGTCGGCTACAACCTGTCCCGGTTCGACGAACCGGAGTTCATCTCCAGCGGGCTCGGCGTCACCCTGGCCGTCACCCACTGCGACGACACCTACCACGGTCCGCAGCTCGGCTGGTGGTCGCTCGCCTGCGCGAACTCCCTGCGCAACCCGCCGGCGGAGGCCTCCCAGCGCGACAGGTTCTTCCGCGAGGCGGCGTTCCACTACATCGAGAAGAACAGCGACCGGCTGCCGACGGTCGCGGCCGCGCGACTGGGCCGGACCTGGGCGGTCTATCGGCCCTGGCAGCAGGCGCGTTTCGACACGCTCGAGGAACGCCCGGAGACGGTCAGCAGGATCGGATCGGTGTCCCTGTGGTGCCTGGCCGCGTTCGGCATCGGCGGCCTGGTCGTCCTGCGCCGCCGACGGACGCCGGCCCTGCCCCTCCTCGCCACTCCGATCGTGCTCTCCCTGGCATCAATGATGATCTACGGGACGACCCGCTTCCGGGCCGCCGCCGAACCCAGCGTCGTCCTGCTCGCCGCCGTCGGCCTGGGCGCCCTGCTGTCCACGGCTCTCGCCCGTCGACAGAATGCCGCGAGGACGCGGACGGCGACGCGGCAGCTACTTGACTAAGACAGGTAGCTGCCTAAACTAGAGAGCGTGCCTCCCGCCTTCGACCCACAGCTGCTCAAGGGCGTGCTGTCGGTCCTGCTGCTTCGGCTGCTCGCCGAGCGCGAGTCGTACGGCTACCAACTGGTGCAGCGCCTGCGCGACATCGGGCTGACGGACATCGCCGACGGCACCGTCTATCCGGCACTGACGAGGTTGGAGCGCGAAGGCCGCGTCAGCAGCCGGCTCGTACCCTCCCGCTCCGGCCCGGCCCGCAAGTACTACCGCCCCACTCCGGACGGCTACGCCGCGCTCGCCCAGGGCGCCGACAGCTGGAAGACGCTGTCCGACGTCGTCAACCCGGTCCTCGCCCGCTCACTCCCCCCGCATCCCGCCGAACCCTCGGAGGACTGACGTGTCACCGCCCCCAGCACCCGCCTCGGCCACCATCCGACCGCTCGCCGTCTCCGATCGCCTGCGCCTTGAGGTCGCCGTCTGGAGCCTCGACGCCCATCTGGCCGACCTGCCCCGCCGCGCCCGCGTCGCGCACCGCAGGGAGATGCGTACCAACCTGCACGCCGCCGCACGGGATGTCGGGACGGCCGAGGCGCTGCGCCGACTCGGTCCGACCCGTCGGCTCGCGGCGGGCTACCTGGCCGCCGAGTTCGGCGAGTGGCAGCCCCGCCCGGCCTGGCGGACCGCCAGTGCCATCGTGTTGCTCGCCGTCCTGATGATGACCGAGCTGGTGACGGAGGCCCAGAACGCCTTCGCCGACGGCGTGCGCGCGATCGATCCGCATGCCACGGGCACCTTCCACTGGCCCGGCTTCCGGTACCTGATCGACGACACCACCTACACGTTCACCGACGGTCGCTACACGTCGGTCGGCGGCGCCTGGACTCCCCTGTTCTACGCCCTCCTCGCGGCCGCCACGATCGTCGGAGGGCGGCTCTGGCGCCTGCTGCCGGCCTGGCGCCGCCACCACATCGACGACTGACCCGCACCCGCGGTACCGACCTCCCGGGCAGATCCAGGGCGTCCTCCCGCTCACCGTGCCCGAACCCGTCCGCGTGCCTGATGCGGCCGCCCTCACCCAGGGCTCCCACTGACCCCGATCGCGCGTCGACCGTCGCGCTCGCGCCCCGACGCCAGGCCGATCGCCACACCTCCGTGGACCACGCCGACACCGCGGATGGTCTCCGGGCTAACACGTAGCGTGGCACGGTGATCCCGGTCCTTCTCCAGGAGTGTGGCCGCTGGACGCGCTCGACGCCGGGAGCGGCCATGCGGTGTGATCGACCAGCTCCGGCGAAGGGCCTGGCGGGGGAGGCGACATGACGTGGTGGCAGATCAGCGCCGCAGCAAACGCCGTGATCATGGCCGCGTACACGGCGATCTCCGTCGCGATCGGGCGGGCGCTGTGGCGGTCTGGGCAGTGGCGGAAGAACCGGCTGGGGCTCGCCACCACCGCGATCTTCTTCACCTGCGGCGTCCACCACGGCTGGCACACGGTGCACCTGTTGTTGCCGGACCACGCGATGAACGTCCTCACCGGCCATCACATGACCGGTGGCGGTGACATGCCGGGTATGGAGATGGGCGACGAGTCGGATCGCGATCACATCGCGGGCAACCCGATGCGGCTCGCGTTCAACGACCCCAGCACCACGGCCTGGGACATCATCACCGCGGCGGCCGCCGTCTGGTACTGGACGCTGCGGAGCCGTTTCCCGGCGCTGGTTCGCGGAGCCGCCGTGTTCGAGGACCTCAAGCTCCGCCAGGCGGAGGAGCAGACGTTGCGCGAAAGCGAGGAGCGGTACCGCGGCATCGTCGAGACCACCAGCGAGGGGGTGGCCCTGCTCGACCAGGACGGCCGGATCGGGTACGCCAACACGCGGTTGGCCGACCTCGTCGGGCGCGGCGGACCGGAGCTGCCCGAGCTGGATCTCGTGGACCTGGTCGTCGACGAGGACCATTCGAAGATCATCGACGGGCTGACGCGGGCCCGCCGCGACGGGACCCAACGCGTCGAGGTCGGGCTGTGCCATGCCGCGGGGCGACCGGTGTCCGCCCAGGTCGCCCTGACCGCTCGGGTCGGCGCGACCGGTGAGGTCGAGGGATTCCTGGCCATGGTCGCCGACGTCACCGACCAGAAGATCGCCGAAGCCCAGCTGCGCCAGGCGCAGCGTCTCGACGCGGTCGGCCAGCTCGCCGGCGGTGTCGCCCACGACTTCAACAACCTGCTGACCGTGATCGACGGCTACGCGGCGATGCTGCTGGCCCAGACCGACGGACCGGCACGGGCCGACCTGACCGCGATCCGCGGCGCGGCCGACCGGGCCGCCGGGCTGACCCGCCAGCTGCTCGCGTTCTCCCGCAACCAGGCGGCGAAGCCGCGGGCCGTCGATCTCAACGAGCTGGTCGGCGGTCTCGAGGAGATGCTGCGTCGCCTGATCCGCGAGGACGTCGAGCTGGCTGTCCGGACCGGTGCCGCCCCGGCCACGGTCTGGGCCGATCACGTGCAGCTCGAACAGGTGATCGTCAACCTGGTCGTCAACGGCCGGGACGCGATGCCGGACGGCGGCCGGCTCACGATAGCCACCGACCACGTCGACCTCGACGCGCACGAATCCCGCCGCCTCGGCCTCCCATCAGGCGGCCAGGTGGTGCTCACCGTCACCGACACCGGCCATGGCATGCCGCCGGAGGTCCAGGCCCGGGCCTTCGAGCCGTTCTTCACCACCAAGGACCAGGGCAAGGGCACCGGTCTGGGGCTGTCGACCGCCTACGGCATCATCCGGCAGGCCGGCGGCCACATCACCGTCAGCTCGGCGCCCCACGCCGGCAGCACGTTCCGGGTCTACCTGCCGGTGGTCGCCGCGGTCGTCGACCAGCGGCCGGCCGACCCCGGCGCCGAGCGCCTCGCCAACGGCGACGAGACCATTCTGCTGGTCGAGGATGACCCCGCGGTCCGCGAACTGACCGAACGCATTCTCACGGCCGCCGGCTACCGAGTGCTCGCCGCCGCGAACGGCCAGGAGGCACTCGACCTGGCGCGACGCCATCCCACCATCGACCTGCTCCTTACGGACGTCATCATGCCCGGCACGAACGGCCGCCAGCTGGCCGACCGCCTCACAAAGATCATCCCTGACCTTCCCGTCGTATACACCTCGGCGCATACGCATGGCGTTCTCGACGAACGGATCGAGGGCGCCGCCGTCGCCTTCCTCGACAAGCCCTTCACCGCCGCCACACTCACCCGCACCATCCGCGAAACCCTCGGTGCCCACCCACATACCCCGCACGCTATGGGCAGATCCGCCGAGAATCCTCGCCCGGGGCGTACCGTGCCCATTCCGCGGGCGTGAAGGACCGGCCCGCGATGGCGCACCGCGGCGCGCTGGTCGGACAAGGCCTACTTCTACTCCCGCGCCAACGTGCTCTGACAGACCGAACGGCTGCGGCGACGGCCCTCGCCTGATCGCGAGTGTCGGACGCGGCGGTGATGTTCTCGGGCCGATGGCGGCGGTCACGGGTCGGCACCCGCGGCCTGCCCGCCATCCACGAACCCGAGCAGGCCGCCCCGCCGCCACATCGGCCTGACGGCTCCTCCGCGACTCGGCTCGGCTCAGCCCGCATCCCGGTAGCCCAGGAGCCGAGTCGCGAGCCCCGGAGTGCGGACAGCGAGGTGATGCCCTCCGGACGACCGGGGCTCCGACACAACATGTGGGATACTTGCAGGCATGTGAGTCGCATATGTAGGGTGTGCCTCGCACTGGTTCGGCCGCCCCCGCCATGGGCGGCCGTCGTAAGAGGGAATCCGGTGGAAGGCCGGGACTGCCCCGCAGCGGTAAGTGGGCGCGACCACCGTCAGGTGCGCTGGGCGCGAGAAGCGCCTGGGAAACGCGACGGCCAGTAGGTCCGTCGGGCGTAGAGCGATGCCGACGGGAGCCCGCGAGTCCGAAGACCTGCCAGTGTGCCGCGCGTGCCCACGCGCGGCGGTCCGCCGGCCCCGAGGGAGGGTCTGGACACCGTGCCGGAGCTGGTCCGGGCACGGGCACCTCGCCGGTCATCGCCGTGGCCTGGCGTGCTCGCGTGCTGTCAGACGCGCCGCGCCGCCTCGACGTGTCAGGCCGTCTCCGGTGCCCGCGTCTCGGGGTCGCGTCCCGCGCCGGTGTCCTGCTCCGTCGTGCCGCCGGTCCAGCCCACGCACCGGACCCGCGCGAGGAGCGATGTTGACCGTCACCGAGTCGTCCCCGATCGGTACTCAGGCGTTGCGTGTCCGCCGTCGCGACGGCGCGCTCGAACCCGTCGACGTGACCCGGATCATCGCCGCGGTGGCGCGCCGCGCGCAGGACCTGGACCGGGTCGACCCGCGGCGGGTCGCGGCCCGCACCGCCGCCGGGCTGTACGACGGGGTGACGACCGAGGAGGTCGACCGGCTCGCGGTGCGGACCGCCGCCGAGCTGATCGGCACCGAGCCGCAGTACTCGCGGCTCGCCGCCCGCCTGCTCGCCGCCCTGATCGCGGACGAGGTCGGCGGCCAGGGGATCACCTCGTTCAGCGCCGGTGTGGCACGGGGTCACCGGCTCGGCCTCATCGGCGAGTCGACCGCCAGGTTCGTCGCCGCTCACGCCGCCGAGCTGGACGCGCTCGTCGACCCGGCCGCCGACCGGGCCTTCGAGTACTTCGGCATGCGCACCGTGCAGGATCGCTACCTGCTGCGCCACCCGCGGACCCGGCTGCTGGTCGAGACCCCGCAGCACTGGCTGCTGCGCGTCGCCTGCGGGCTGTCCCACGACGTCGCCGAGGCCGGGGAGCTGTACCGGCTGATGGCGTCGCTCGCCTACCTGCCCAGCTCACCGACGCTGTTCAACGCGGGCACCGCGCATCCGCAGATGTCGAGCTGCTTCCTGGTCGACTCGCCGCGCGACGAGCTGGAGTCGATCTACGAGCGGTACGGGCAGGTCGCCCGGCTGTCGAAGTTCTCCGGCGGCATCGGGATCGGCTTCTCCCGGGTCCGCTCGCGCGGCGCGCTGATCCGCGGCACGAACGGCCGGTCCAACGGCATCGTGCCGTGGCTGCGGACCCTCGACGCGTCGGTCGCCGCCGTCAACCAGGGCGGCCGGCGCAAGGGCGCGGCCTGCGTGTACCTGGAGCCCTGGCATCCCGACATCGAGGAGTTCCTCGAGCTGCGCGACAACACCGGCGAGGACGCCCGGCGCACCCACAACCTCAGCCTCGCGCACTGGATCCCCGACGAGTTCATGCGCCGCGTCCACGCCGACGACACCTGGTCGCTGATGGACCCCGACGAGGTCCCCGACCTGACCGACCTGTGGGGCGACGCGTTCGACCGTGCCTACCGGGCCGCGGAGGCCGCCGGGCGCTACGTCCGCCAGCTGCCCGCCCGCGACCTCTACGCCCGGATGATGCGCACCCTCGCGCAGACCGGCAACGGCTGGATGACCTTCAAGGACGCCGCGAACCGGACCGGCAACCAGACCGCCGAGCCCGCCAACGTCATCCACCTGTCGAACCTGTGCACCGAGATCCTCGAGGTCACCAGCGACAGCCAGACCGCCGTCTGCAACCTCGGCTCGGTGAACCTGGCCCGCCACCTGCTGGCGCTGTCGCCCGGCGACGGCGACCCGTCAGCATCGGCGGACCCGATCGCAAACCCGACGGTGGACGCGGCGGGGGATGCGGCGGCGGGACCGCCCACGGACCCCGCGACGCGGATCGACTGGGCGAGGCTGCGCGCCACCGTCCGCACGGCGGTGACGTTCCTCGACCGGGTGATCGACATCACGTACTACCCGACCGGCGAGGCCGCCGCGAGCAACCCCCGCTGGCGGCCGGTCGGCCTCGGCGTCATGGGCCTGCAGGACGTGTTCTTCGCGCTGCGGCTGCCGTTCGACTCCCCCGCCGCCCGGGAGCTGTCCACCAGACTGGCCGAGGAGATCGCGCTCACCGCGCTGGAGCGGTCCGTGGAGCTCGCCCGCGAGCACGGCCGCCATCCGGCGTTCGCCCAGACGCGGGCCGCCCGCGGGGTGCTGCACCCGGACCACTTCGACGTGACGCCGACGCAGCCGGAGCGATGGGCGGCGCTGCGGGCCGCCGTCGCCGTGCACGGCCTGCGCAACAGCCTGCTGCTCGCGATCGCGCCGACCGCCACCATCGCGTCCATCGCCGGCTGCTACGAGTGCATCGAGCCGCAGGTGTCCAACGTGTTCAAACGCGAGACGCTGTCGGGCGAGTTCCTGCAGATCAACACCTACCTCGTCGAGGAGCTGCGCCGCCGCGGGCTGTGGACCGAGCGGGTCCGGGAACGGATCCGGGCGGCGGACGGCTCGGTGCAGGGGCTCGCCGAGCTGCCGGACGACGTCCGTACGGTGTTCCGCACCGCCTGGGAGCTGCCGCAGCGGGCGCTCATCGACCTGGCCGCGGCCCGGATGCCCTACCTCGACCAGAGCCAGTCGCTGAACCTGTTCATGGCCGACCCGAACATCGGCCGGCTGTCATCGATGTACTCCCACGCCTGGTCGGTCGGCCTGAAGACGACCTACTACCTGCGCTCGCGCCCCGCGACCCGCATCCAGCAGGCGACGGTCACCACCGACGCCGCCGCGTCGGTCGCCTGCTCTCTGGAGAACCCGGAGAACTGCGAGGCATGCCAGTGACGCTCCTCGACCCGGGAATGAAGCTGACTCTGCGCCCGATGCGCTACCCCGACTTCTACGACCGGTACCGGGCGGCGATCCGCAACACCTGGACAGTGGAGGAGGTGGACCTGCACGCCGACCTCGCCGACCTGCACCGCCTCAGCCCCGCCGAGCGGCACCTGGTCAACCGGCTCGTCGCCTTCTTCGCCACCGGCGACACGATCGTCGCGAACAACCTGGTGCTGAACCTCTACCGGCACGTCAACGCGCCCGAGGCGCGGCTGTACCTGTCCCGCCAGCTGTTCGAGGAGGCGGTGCACGTCCAGTTCTACCTGACCCTGCTCGACACCTACCTGCCCGACCCGGACGAGCGGGCCGAGGCGTTCGCCGCGGTCGACACCGTCGCGTCGATCCGCGCCAAGGCACGGTTCTGCTTCCGCTGGATCGACTCCCTGGGCGCCCTGGGCCGGCTACGCACCCGCGCGGACCGCCGCGCCTTCCTGCTCAACCTGATCTGCTTCGCCACCTGCGTCGAAGGGCTGTTCTTCTACGGCGCGTTCGCCTACGTCTACTTCCTGCGCTCCCGCGGCCTGCTGCACGGGCTCGCGTCCGGAACCAACTGGGTGTTCCGCGACGAGTCCCAGCACATGGAGTTCGCGCTCGACGTGGTCCGGACCATCCGCGCCGAGGAACCGGACCTCGTCGACGAGGAACTGGAGGCCGCCGTGCGCCGGATGCTCACCGAAGCGGTCGACGCCGAGACCGTCTTCGCCGAGGATCTCCTCGCCGGCGGCGTCGCCGGGATGACGGTCGCCGACATGCGGACCTACCTGGAACATGTCGCCGACCGTCGGCTGGCGCAGCTCGGATTCACGCCGATGTTCGGCTCCGCGAACCCGTTCCCGTTCCTGGAACTGCAGGACGTGCAGGAACTGTCGAACTTCTTCGAGCGCCGGGTCTCCGCCTACCAGGTCGGAGTCGCCGGCACGGTGTCCTTCAACGAGGACTTCTGACTGCCGCAGCCGGTGGCGTTCGACGCCTATCTTGTCGCGGCGGCGCGTACCCGTTCGATGGACCGGAGCGTGAGGGCGGGGAGGGGATGCCGCAGGTCGCCCTCCAGCCATTTGCTGAGGGCGACGACCAGAACCCCGTTGGCCAACCAGGTGAGGGCCAGCCGGTCGGCTTCGTCGGTGGCGGCGGGGCGGTGCCGAGCGAGTTCGCCGGCTATGACGGCACTATGGGTCTGCATTGCTTCAAGCGGGTAGGTGGCGAGCTCTGTACTCGACGCCGTGATCGCCATTCTGAGGGTGACGTTCTCACGGTCCCGCTGCAGAATCTCGGCGAAGCCGATGAGCGTGGGTTCCAGCGCGCGAA